>JBFYZZ010000066.1:0-9251 GCA_041309225.1 Deltaproteobacteria bacterium
GCCCGCGGAGGTTCCATGAAAAGCCTCGTCCTCATGCTCTTCGCCCTCTCGGCCTGCCCCCCGCGGGAGCCCACCGACGACAGCGGCGGGCCCGACGCCGACACCGACGCCGACGCCGACGCCGACACCGACACCGACGCCGACACCGACGTCGACACCGACACCGACGCGGACGAGGACTTCGAGGGCGAGATCCACTACTACAGCGAGTCCTTCGGCAAGGTCGTCTGCGACTCGGTGATCGCCCTCACGGGCACCCCGTACACCGGAGAGTGCTTCGACTGCGACTTCGCGTACTACATCGACACCGAGATCGTGTCCCAGGCGGGCACCGGCGCCTGCACCATGGCTCCGCTCTACTCCTACGTCCAATCCGGCCCGTACAAGAACCTCATCTTCATGTTCTGGGAGTACTACAACCTGGCCTGGCAGAACCTGCTGGTCACCGCCTACTCCTACGACGCCACGCCCTACGGGGGCGGATACTACCCCGGCCCGTACTTCGCGGTCGTCAACTACGAGGACTTCCAGTACGGCAACGTCGAGTTCGACGGCCGCAACATCTCGTGGACGTTCGGGTACGACGTCATCACCTACGACACAGGCAACCCCGCGTACTACACGGACTGCGGTACCGTCGAGAACTCGACCTCCAACCGCGACTACGGCGGCGAGTGGTCGGTCACCGGGTCCCTCGGGATCGGGTCTCCGCGCAAGATGGACATCTGGTCCTTCATCGTGGACACCACCGACACCGACCGCTTCGCGATCAGTGTCGACACCGCAGACGCCCGCACGGCCAGCGACCTGGTCGCCTGGGTCAACAGCCCGGCCGGCTGCACCGTGATGCGTGGCAACGACAACTTCGAATGCACGTACCCACCCCCCCGCAAGACGAGCTGGTGCCCGTCGATGTTCGTGGAGGGCGCCGATCCCGGCACGTGGCAGGTGGTGTTGTACTGGAGCGGCCGCGACGAGGACGAACTCGAGGACACGTCCAACTACACCATCAGCATGAACACGGCCTACGACCCGCTGCTCACGCTGCTGGCCGACGAGGTGAACTTCTTCCCGGTGATCGGCGACGATCTGCTGGACATCGACGGATCGTCGGTGGTGCCGGTGGCCGAATAGCCCAGCGCCCCCCACCTGACGGCCGGCGGCGGCGCCCGCACCCCGCCACGGCACGAGGCCGGTGCGGATGCCCGGAGAACCGATCATGAGGCTCGTCGTCGACTCGGCCGTCCAGCTCCCTCCGGAGACCCTCGACGCCCTCGGTGTCCGGGTCGCCGAGTACCCCATGTACCTGAACGGCGAGCCCTACCCCGCCTCGATCCGGATGGATCGGGCCGCCAAGGACGCGCTCCGGCTCCTCCTCAAGGACAAGGACAACAAGGTCACCACCTCGGGCCTCCGCGAGGAGGATCTCGTGGCCCTGTACGAGGGCTGCGGGGGCGACCGGGTCCTCTCGCTCCACCAGTCCGGCCGGGCCTCCACGGTGACGGCCGCGGTGATCCGGAAGATCCTCTCCGAGCGCAAGGACCTCGACGTGACCTACCTGGACGCCCACCACCTCACGGCGGCGTACAGCGTCCTCGCGCTCGACACCGCCCGGAACGTGGCGGCCGGCCTCCCCCATGACGAGGTGCTCGCCCGGTTCGAGCGGGCCCGCGCCCGCACGCGCCACCTCGGGGTGGTGTACGACCTCTTCTACCTGCACCGGACCGGCCGGATCGGACTGGCCAAGGCGTTCTTCGGTACGGCGTTCAAGGTCGTCTCCATCCTGGGCTCCTCGGACGAGCCGGGCGTGCTCAAGTCGATTGGCAAGGTCAAGAACCACACCCAGGCCAACCAGCGCTTCTCGACGATCGTCCGCGAGGACATGGAGCGCTGGGGTGCCCGCCGGCTCGAGGCGGTCATCAGCGTCATCGGCCCCCACGACGAGGAGGCCGAGCACCTCAGGGCCTCGATCTCGGCGCTTGGGTACGACGCCACGATCACCGTGGCGTACACCAACCACAGCAACATGCCGCACGCCGGCCCGGACTTCTATGACATCGGCTACATCGTCCGGGACGACTGACGCGATCGGCCCTGGTGGGCTCCGCGAGGCCCTGCGCGCCGGGACCGAGCACCTGCGACGGAACCAGCGGCTCCTCGACAACCTCAACGTGTTCCCGGTCCCCGACGGCGACACGGGCGCCAACCTGGTGGCCACCCTGCAGGCCGCGGTCCTGGCCTTGGAGGGCGATCCTGCGCTCCGCATGGTGGACGTGGCGGATCGCGTGCGCGACGAACTGCTCCGCGCGAGCCGGGGCAACTCGGGGTTCATCGTGGCGTGGTTCTTCAACGGCTTCCTCGGGGCGGCCGGTCGCCACGAACGCCTGACCGGCGACGTCCTCATCGAGGGCTTCGCCCACGGGTCCTACCAGGCCCGCGCCTCGCTCTTCCTCCCGGTCGAGGGCACGATGATCACGGTCATCGCGGCGATGGCCGGAGCCCTGGCGGACTGCGCGGGCATGGCTCCGGTGGCCTGCCTTCGGCGAGCCCTCGAGGCCGGACGGGCCTCGGTCTTCGAGACGCCCCGGATGCTGCCCCTCCTCGCCAAGGCGGGTGTGGTCGACGCCGGGGCGCTCGGCTTCGTCCTCCTCGTCGACGGCATGCTGAGGGGACTGACCCGGGAGGATCTCCCCCTCGAGCACGAAGAGACCTACCGGTTCCGGCCCGACCCCCGCGCCCTGCTCGGCTGGACCCCGGCACCGGAGTACCGGTTCTGCACCGAGGTCCTGATCGAGGCCCCGGCGCGGCACGACGACCCCACGCTCCGCCCCTTCCTCGAGGCGCGGGGCAACAGCATCGCGCTGGTCGCCGACCCGCGCTTTCTCAAGGTCCACATCCACACCAACGATCCCCAGGCCGTCCTGGAGCGCATGGCGGCCCACGGGCCCGTCGCCTCCTCCAAGATCGAGGACATGCAGGCCCAGGTCGACGCCACGGTCGTCCGGCTCGCCCGCGGCGCGTGCGACACCGCTGCCGCGGATGCGGCCTGCGCCGTGCTGGCCTGCGTTCCCGGCGAGGGCTTCGAAGCGGTGTTCCGGGATCTCGGCGCCACGCGGTGCCTGCGGTATGGGCCCTCGCTGCCGACCGCGGGGGCCATCCTCGACGCGCTCTCCGAGATCGAGGCCCCGTCGGTCCTCATCCTCCCCAACAACGGCAACATCGTCCCCGCGGCCACGCTCGCCCGCGACCTGTCCGGCCGGGACGTGGCCGTGGTGCCGACCCGCAACGTCGTGGAGGGCATCGCCGCGGCCTACGGGTACTCCGAGAACGAGTCCATCACCGAGAACGCCCGGAACATGAGAGGGTGCATCGGCCTCGCCGAGTGCCTGCACGTGTACCGGGCCGTCGCGGCGTCGCGCTTCGGCGATCTGGCCATCCCCGCCGGAGCCAGCTTCGTGACGCGCGGCGACGACGTGGTGGCCGTGGGAGACGACCCCGCGGGGGCCGTGCTCGAGGCGCTCAAGGCCGTGGGGGCCGCCGGGCGGAGCGACCTGACGCTGTTCATGGGGAGGGACTTCGACGAGGCGATCCTGCCCGCCATCCGGGCGGGCGTCGCCGCGATGAACCCCGTCATCGAGATCGACGCCCGGTGGGGCGGACAGCCCCGGGAGCTGCTCATCATCTCCATCGAGTGAGGACCGTTCCGTGGAACTGCTCGTCCTTGGTTTCGCGCTCCTGGTGGCCTACCTCTCGGGGTCGGTCAACTACGCCATCCTCGTGACCCGGCTCGTGGCCGGCTCGGACATCCGCGACCTGGGGAATCGCAACCCGGGCTCCTCCAACGTGCTCCGCACCCTCGGCCGGCGCTGGGGCATCCTGGTCGGGGTCCTGGATGCCCTCAAGGGGATCGTGCCCCTGATCCTGGCCCGGAATTTCCTCTATTCCGAGTACACCCCAGCCCACATGGCGATCCTGTACGCCATGGGCATGGCCGCGGTGCTCGGACACTGCCGGCCGGTCTTCCACGGGTTCCGAGGCGGTGGCGGCATCGGCACCATGCTGGGTGTCTCGCTCTTCTTCGTGCCGGTGGAGTTCCTGTGCTCGATGCTGGTCGGCGGCCTCGTCGCCATCCGCTTCTTCCGCCGGGCGGAGCACACCTATGCCCAGTGGACCCCGGTGATGTTCGTCACGCTCACGCCGTTCGTGACACTGGCCACGAGTCTGCTGCTCGACGTCCCGCTGTTCGCGCACGTCCGGATCGGCGGCCACGTCTGGACCGTGGTCGCCGGCGCCTTCGTGATGTCCTTCCTCCTCCTGTGGCTCAACCGCTCCTTCATGCTCCGGAGATCGGTGGAGTACCAGACCCTCCGGGAGGGCTGAGCTGATCGCCCGCCCGATTCCCGATAGGTGTGGCCGATGAGGATCGTCCTGGTCCCGCAGGTCGTCGTCAACGGCATGTACCCGGCAATCAGCCAGCCGTTCGTGCCGCTGGGCCTGCTCTGTCTGGGTGGCGCGGTCGACCGCACGACGCACGACCTCGAGATCATCGACCTGACGATGGCGGTGCGGGACGGCGTGCTGCCGTACGACGACGACTTCGAGAAGGCCGCCGCCCGGAGGATCCTCGAGCGACGTCCGGACATGGTCGGGTTCTCCACCTTCTCCTGCACCTACCACCACACCCTCAAGATCGCGCGGGAGATCGCGGCGCTGTCGCCCGACACGATCATCGTCTTCGGGGGCCCTCAGGCCACCTTCTGTCCCGAGGAGACGGTGGAGTCGTTCCCGGTCGACTACGTGGTGCGGGGCGAGGGGGAGCAGACCTTCCCCGAACTCCTCGAGGCCCTCGGAGCCGGCCGCGTGCCTCACGACGTCCCGGGCCTCACCTTCCGGCACGAGGGCCGGACCGTCCGCACGCCGGACCGTCCGCTCGTCCCGGACCTCGACGCACTCCCGCTGCCCGCCTGGGACCTCTACCCGCTCGCCCGTCATCCCAAGGCGCCCATCGAGCTGTCCCGCGGCTGCCCCTACGCCTGCACCTTCTGCGCCACCTCCACGTTCTGGCAGCGCAAGGTCCGGCACAAGTCCATCGACCGGATTCTCCTCGAGATGTCCACCCTCGCGGACCGGTACGACGTCCAGTACATCTCGTTCGCCGACGACATGTTCACGGTCCATCGGAAGTGGACCCTGGAGTTCTGCGAACGGCTGGTCGCCCGCGAGTTCCCGAAGAAGTGGCTCTGCAGCACGCGGGTGGACGCGGTGGACGACGAGCTCCTCACGGCGCTGGCCCGGGCGGGCTGCGACAAGATCTTCTACGGCGTCGAGAGCGGATCCGACCGGATCCAGAAGTCGATCCGGAAGCACATCAAGGTCGACCGCATCCTCGACACGTTGCACCGGACCGCCGCCCACGGCCTCAAGGTCACGGCGTCGCTCATGCTGGGCTTCCCGGACGAGACCGAGGACGACCTGCGGAAGACGCTCGAGATCCGCAACGAGATCCAGCTCATCTTCCCCGAAAAGCAGTCCATCCAGGTGCACGTACTGTCCCCGGACGTCTTCACGGAGATCTCGCGGGTGTACAAGGACCGCATCCGGTACGACGGCTACCACTCCGACCAGTCCGGCAAGCTCAACTCGCGCTTCGACGAGGAGATGATCCTCAGGTACCCGAACCTCTTCCTGGCCTACTACTACATCGAGGGCGAGCACCTCTCGCGAGAGTTCATCAAGTACATCAACAGTTTCCTCTTCGCGACACAGGTCATCTGCTACTGGAGCTCGCTGTACGTCATGCTGCGCGACGGGGATCCGCTCCGTCTGGCCAAGGAGTGGATCGCCTTCTTCAAGGCGAACTCCGGGGCGGGCGGCGTCATCCGGGACGGGCCGCTGCTCAGCATGGCGCTCGCGAGCACCGGCCTGTTCTTCCAGTGGTACTTCAGGGAGGAGAGCGGCCTGCCGCTGCCGATCCGGGAGCTCTTCCGGCACGAATACGAGATGATGCGGGTGAAGGGGGGTCTGATCGTCGACCCCGAGATGCAGCGGCGGCTGGCCGAGGGGGTCACCCTGTCCACCCACGACTACCAGTACGACCCCCGCGAGACGATCGCCCTGATCCGCCAGGGCATCGACCGGATCGACACCCAGCCGAGACGGCCGACGCGGATCGATTACGCCCCACGACGCCGCGCGAATCGGGAGCGGGACGCCTGACCCGAGGGGTGGACGCGATGGGCAGCCGCCACCACGGTCCGACCGGGCAGAGGGCCGCAGGGGTCCGCGCGTCCGCCGTGCTCCTGGCTTGCGGGCTCCTCGGCTGTGGGGGGGACGGACCCGGGACCGACACCGGCGCCGGGGTCGAGCCGGATCTCGCCTCGGCCGACGCGAGGATCCTGGGCCAGGCCGGGGGCGACCACGCGGGCCGTTCGGTGGCCGTGGGAGACCTCGACGGCGACGGGATCGGGGACGTGCTCGTGGGGGCGGGTGGCCGGGACGCCGGGGGCGACGGGGCGGGCGCGGTGTCCGTGGTGCTCGGCCCTCCGCCGGGCGGCACTTCGTCGCTCTCCACGGCCGAGGCGACGCTGGTGGGCGAGGCCGCGGGCGACCACGCGGGCTGGGCTGCGGCCCTGGCGGACGTGGACGGCGACGGGGCCGGGGACGTGCTCGTGGGCGCGCCCTGGGAGGCCTCGGGCGGCCCCGGCGCGGGGGCGGTGTACCTCGTGCTCGGCCCTCTCGGCGGGACGCGGGACCTGCAGGATGCCCAGGGGAAGCTCACCGGCGGGGCGGCAGAAGCCGCCATCGGCTGGTCGCTCGCCATAGGAGACGTCGACGGGAACCGCGTGGAGGACGTCCTCGTCGGGGCGCCGGGGGACGGCACCGGCGGGGTGGGTTCGGGCGCCGTCCGGGTGGTGCTCGGGCGGGCTGGGGGCGCGCCGGACCTGTCCTCCGCCGATGCGGCGCTCGTGGGCGAGGATCCGGGCGACGCCGCCGGTTGGTCGCTCGCCGTGGGCGACGTGGACGGGGACGGGATCGAGGACGTCCTCGCCGGAGCCCGGCTGGCGGAGGCGGGCGGCACGTTCGCCGGGGCGGCGTACGTGGTGCTCGGACCGGTCACGGGCACGACGGACCTGTCGGCGGCCGACGCCGTGTTCGTGGGCGAGGCCGCAGGCGACCAGGCGGGCTGGTCGCTCGCCGTGGGCGACGTGGACGGAGACGGGCTCGAGGACGCCCTGGTCGGCGCGCCGTGGGAGGAGACGGGCGGCGCGGGCGCGGGGGCGGTGTACGTGGTGGGCGGGCCGGTCCGCGGTACCGTGGACCTCTCGGCGGCCGACGCGAAGCTGGTGGGCACGGCCGTCTACGGTGGGGCGGGGTCGTCGCTGGCCGCCGGGGACCTGGATGGGGACGGGTGCGGGGACGTCCTGGCGGGGGCCGCGCCCGAGAGCGCGCAACTCCGCGAGGCCGGTGCGGTGTACCTGGTGCTCGGACCGATCGCCGGGAGCCGGGACCTGGCCGATGCCGACGCGCGGTACGCGGGCGAGGCCGGCGGCGACGCCGCGGGGTCCTCCGTCGCGGTCGGGGACGTGGACGGGGACGGGCTCGAGGACGTCCTCGCCGGCGCCCCGACCCACGACGGGGCCGACCCCGACGCCGGGGTGGTGTACGTCCTGCTCGGGGGAGGCTCGTAGGAGCGGGGAACGGGATCCGAATGTATCCGCGAGCCGTCCCGGGGCGTACGGGGGTACAGGAGAGCGCCATGCTCCACCCGATGCATGCCGACGCGGCGGATCCCGGAGCCCTCCCCGACCTGCAGCGCAGGTTCGCGGACGGGGACACCGAGGCGTTCGGTGCGCTCGCCAGCCCGCACCTCGACATGCTCTACACCGTCTGCCTGCGCGTGGTGGGCAGTCCTGCGGAGGCCGAGGACGTGGCGCAGGAAGCCCTGTACCGGGCCCTGGACCGGTGCCGATCCTACGATCCCGCGCGGCCGTTCCGGCCGTGGCTGCTCACGATCGCGCTCAACGAGTGCCGAAGCCGCCTGCGGTCGACCTGGTGGCGCCGGGTCCTCGGCTTCGATGTCCGGCATGAGGAACCGGCGGGCGAGGGGCGGGGCGCCGAGGGCCGCGACCTGGATCGCAAGGTGCGCGCCGCGCTTTCGACCCTGCCCCCCCTGTACCGGGAGGCGGTCGCGCTCTTCCACCTCGACGATCTCTCGTACGAGGAGATGGCCACCGCCAGCGGGGCCAGCGTGCCTGCACTCAAGCAGCGGGTGCGCCGGGGCCTCGTGCTGCTCGAGGAGGCGGTGGCCCGCTTGTATCCGGACCTCCTCGAGGCGCGTACCGTGAGCAGGAGGTACGAACCATGAACCGCATTCCCTGGATCGTCGTCGTGCTGGCCGCTGGCCTCTCTCCCGAGGCCCTGGCCGGCGAACCCCTGCCCGCCCGCGTGCAGGAAACCGTCCGTCAGGCCGAGGCCGCCGGCCTGCCGGTCGGGCCGTTCGAGGCCAAGGCCCAGGAGGGTCTCGCCAAGGGCGTGCCCGAGGATCGCGTCGAAGCCCTGCTCCTGCAGATGCGGGAGCGGATGCGCGAGGCCGACGGAGCCCTGGGCGAACTCGCCCGCGGCGCGGACCGGGCCGAGCTGCTCCAGGCCGCCACCCGAGCCCGCACCGCCGGGGCCAGCGGCGAGGGCCTCGTCGAGGCGGCCCGGCACACGCACCGCGTAGCTGCGATGTGGTGCCTGGGCGATCTCCTGGGAGCGGGCGTCGGTGAGCGCGAGGCCCTCCGCCTCGTGGCCCAGGCCTCCCAGGGAGGGGACCCGGCCGGAAGGTACCGGGAGATGGTGACGGCCATGCAGCGGATGCAGGGCCTGGGCATGGGTCCGGTCGCGGCCGCCCAGCAGATGTCCCAGACCATGGCCCATGGCCAGCCGCCGCTCGCGGCGGTGCCCGAGCAGGCGGGCGGTCCCGTGCGCTCCGGCGGTGACGCCGGCCAGGGCGGCGGGTCCGAGGGGCACGGGAACTAGGAGGTCGTCGTGAAGGAGGACCGGACCGGAATCGGAAGCATGCTCGACCTGCATGCCGCGCCCCAGGGCCTGCTCACGCGGGCCCTGGCCCGGCACCGGCGCTCGCCGGCCGCCGGGCGGTGGGCGTGGATCCCGCTCCTCGCGGCCGCGACGCTGGCGGTCGGCTTCGTGGCCGGCCGCTGGTCGGTCCCTCCGCCGGAGCCGACGGCCGTGGCGGAGCTCGCTCCCGC
>JBFYZZ010000067.1:0-5100 GCA_041309225.1 Deltaproteobacteria bacterium
CTCCCGGGGGGGGCAGCCCAACCCGCGGGGCAGGTTGGCGTGGGTGCAGTGGGGGAGGCGGGTACCGCGGTGCATCTCGGCCTCCGCCCGGACGCGGGGGCGTCGGGCCGGCAACAGGCTACCCGTCCCGTGAGCCACCGGCAACGACGAAGCCGCCGGCACGTGGGCCGGCGGCGTCACCGAGGGGCTTTGGCGACAGGGACGGATCAGTCCTCGATCGGCTCGCCCGAGCCCGTCGCCACCGCGATCATCGACGAGGTGATCGGGTAGACGGTGGAGTCGTCGGCGAGGAGGGTGAGGTCGGGATCGTACGAAGCGTCCACGAAGATCGCGTAGTCGGCCATGTCGGCGTTGGCGCCCCACCCGGTGTAGTAGACGAGCACCTGCCAGGTGCCGGGGGCTGCCATGGTGAGGTCGAAGGCCGGGCACGGATAGGGCGCGGTGAACGTGCACTCGAAGTTGTCGTCCGCCCCCTCGGCGGTGCACCCGTCGGGGTTGTTCAGGTAGGCGGCCATGTCGCAGGAGGTCTTGGCGTCGGTGGTGTCGATGGTGACGTAGACCGGGTCGGTGGCGCCTTCGGGCACGGTGACCGTCCAGACGTCCACGAGGGCCGAGGTGGTGTCGAGCGTCTCCGCGGCGGTGTACGTGCCGCCCATGTTGGCCGACACGGTGGAGCCGCTCAACGGGTAGCAGTAGTACAGGTACCCGTTGTAGTAGTCGTAGTAGTTGGTGGTGTACCCGAGATCCCAGTAGAGGGCGGGGTAGTCGTAGGTGGCCCGGCCGTAGTAGGGGGAATCGTCGTACGCGAGCCACTGGACGTACGGGCCGGGGTAGTAGCCACCGCCGTACGAGGTGTAGTCCACGGCGAACCCGAGCCAGAGCAGATCGATGTAGATGCCGTAGTCGTAGAAGTCCTTCCAGTACATCAGCACGGGCGACTTGAACCAGGCGACCTGATCCTCGAGGAACGTGTAGTACGGGTTCAGGAGGCCGCACTCGGCCGTGCCGTTGTCCTTGACCAGCGTGGCCTCGATGTTGTAGGCGAAGTCACACTGCAAGCAGTCGCCGGTGTACGGGCTGCCCGAGAGGTCGATCACCGCGTCGCACACGGGCTCCCCGTCCAGGGCGGTCTGGTAGGTGATCCGGCCCTCCCACACGGGGGAGTCCACGTCGGCGTCGGCGTCGGCGTCGGCGTCGGCGTCGGCGTCGGCGTCGGAGTCGGCGTCGGTGTCGGCTTCGATGGCGGTGTCGTCGGTCTCCTCCGGCCGGCAGCCGAGCACGAACGGCAGCCCGGCGAGGACTAAGAGGGAGAGCAGGGAGGAGCGGAGCGTCATGGCGAACATCCGGTGTGGGGGTGCGGGAGAGGGGGCCGATGGATCTTCGCCCGGCCGGCGGCGCCGGTGGCACGCCGTCGCCGCGGGGCCGAGGAACCACCACGTCCCCGCCACTTTAGCCCGTTCCGGACGGAACCACGGTCAAGATTTGGTGGGCGGGGCGACCGGAAGGCTGACCGGGGTCAGCCCTCGACGTACTCCTCGGCGAAGTATCGGGGGGAAAGGGAGTCTTCGGTGGCGCGCTCCACGAACTCGTCCCAGCGCCAGCGCGCACCCGGCCGGAAGAGCTGGACGACGAGCCAGCGGCCCACGTCGGGGTTCCCCCACAGCGTGCCCCCGTCGACCGTCGCCCCCCCGAGGACGTCGCGGGAGAGGGCGCCCAGCACCTGGGAGGCGAGCATCTCGCCCATCAGGTAGTTGTGGTAGTAGGCCGGCACCGTCACCACGTGGATCTTGGCGGCCCAGTCGGGTGCCTTGCGGCCCTCGGGCCGGGTGAGGCCCTGGTACCGCTCCACGAGGTCCCACCAGAGGGTGTCGAGATCCTGGTCCGGGTCCTCGTAGAAGGCCTTCTCGAACTGGACCATGACGGTGCTCCAGCGTGCGAACACCAGGGCCTGGAGGCGTCGCGTCCGGCGCAGGTCCTCCGCGAGGGGCTTCACCCGTTCGCGCGGCGTGCCCGTGGCCCGCACGATGAACTCCGGATCCTTGGAGAGGCGGCCGAATAGCTCGGCCACGGCCTCGGTGGTGAAGGTGTGGGCGGGGGTCCGGAGGGTCCACGGGAGTTCGGCGTCGAGGTTGGCGTCGTACACGCCGTGGCCGAGCTCGTGGAGCAGGGTGCCCGTCCACTGCTCGTTGGACTCGAGGTTGGCGCTGATGCGGACGTCGCCCTCGCGGTCGAGGTGGTTGCAGAACGCGTGGGGCTGCTTGCCGGGCCGGGCGAAGAGGTCGCTGCGGTCGAGGATCGGGGCGGTCTCCAGGCCGATGCCCGTGTAGAAGCCCTGCACCAGGGCACGGATGTCCTTGCCGGCGTAGAAGGTGTCGAGGTCCACCTCCGAGATGCGGGGCGCCTCCTGGAAGTAGGGATCGGCGTAGTGCCAGGGCCGGAGGTCGGGGGGCCGGACCTTGAACCGGGCGGCCAGCACGCGGTCGAGGTCGGCCTTGACCTGCAGGAAGGGCTCGCGGGTGCGATCGGCCATGTCGTCGAAGAGCGCGATCACGGCGGCCGGGTCCTGCTCGCCCAGGACGAGCTGCATCTCCCAGTAGGTGCGGAACCCGGCCTCGCGGGCGGCCTGGTTGCGCAGCTTCGCGAGCTCCACCACCCGGGGTGCCACGAGGGGCCCGACCTGCTTGGAGGCCTCCCAGGCCGCGCGTCGCTCGGCGGAGTCGGTGGAGCGGCCGAGCACGCCGTAGATTTCGTTGCTGGAGATCTCCCGCTCGCCCACCTTTCCGCGGAAGGTGTTGAACGCCTGCTCCACCTCGGACGCCAGGGTTACCGTCCGGGCGAGGAGGTCGGGATCCACCTGGTTGGCGGCGAAGGTGGCCCAGGTCAGCTCCACCTGGCGCCGGAGGATCGGGTTGCGGAGCGCGTCCCCCTCCTTCCAGACGCCGAGGCGCCGGAAGGCGTCGCGATCGGAGGCCATGCGGCGGATCTCGAGGTCCAGCTTCGCGGCCTCCTCGTACGCGGTGGGATCGCCGTCGTTCATCGCCTTCCACGACGCGAGGGCGAGCTGCTTGGACAGGGGCGCCACGCGGGCCTCCCAGTCCTCCATGAACATCCGGGCGGCGGCTTCTGCAGGCACGGTGGACTCCGCGGCGGCGACCTCCGGACCGGGCCCCGTGCCGGCGGGCACGCAGGCGGCGAGGAGGGCGACGAGTGCGAGGGAAGGGGTACTCACGGCGATCCTCCGGATCGGAACGGTCGCACCCCCTAACCCCGAACGCGGGCCACGGATCGTGTCGGCTCAGCGACCGCGGATAGCGGGCGGGTGGCGGGATGCCCCGGCGCGGTGCCGGCCGGATCGCCCGGACGGCACGACGGCGACGGCACGGCCACGACCTGGCAGGATTCTTGCCTCGTCCCCCCACGCCCCCCGTCCCCGAGGTCCGCATGAAGGCCGTCCCGCGCATCCTCGCCCTCGTCGGCGTGTTCCTCCTGGCCAGCGTCGCCTGGATCGCCCTCGGGGGCGTGATGACCGGGCGCACCAGCGCCCAGCGCAGCGAGCTGGTGGGCGACGTGGCGGAGCTGTGGGGTGAGACGCTCACCCAGCGCGCCCCGTCGTTCACCTTCGAGCACGCGCAGGTGAGGGAGCGGGAGGAGACGGTCACGGCCCCCGACGGGAAGGTGTCGGTCCGGCGCATCCGCACCGACGAGCTCGTCACGCGCCCCATAACCCCCGACGCCAGTCGGATCACGGTGGACCTCCGGCTCGACCAGCGCCGCAAGGGACTCGTGTGGTTCCCCCTCTACGACGTGGATTTCGCAGGAACATGGACCTGCGTCCACGCCGGCCCGGAGTCGGGCACCCTCGCGTTCGCGTTCCCGTTCCCCACCGACAACGGGGTGTACGACGACTTCCGCCTCGAGGTGGACGGGGAGCCGCGCGCCGGCGCGCTCGACGCCTCCGACGGCGTGGTCCGGGTGCAGGTTCCGGTCCAGCCGGGGCGCGAGGTGACGTTCACCGTGGCGTTCCGGTCCCGCGGCATGGACACGTGGACCTACCGGCCCTCCGACGGCGTGGGCGAGATCCGGGACTTCGACCTCACCATGACCACCGATTTCACGGCCATCGACTACCCGCCGTACACGATGTCGCCGTCCACCCGCGATCGGGTCGGGCCGGGCTGGCGCCTGGGCTGGACCAGCGAGCGCCTGGTGTCCGGCCACGGGATCGGGATGGTGATGCCCACGCGCGTCCAGCCGGGGGAGCTGGGGGCGCGCATGTCGTTCTCGGCGCCCATCTCGCTGGGCTTCTTCATGACCTGGATCTACGTCCTGGGCCTGCTCCGGGGCCGGGAGGTCCACCCCGTCAACCACCTCTTCCTGGCCGCGGCCTTCTTCTCCTTCCACCTGCTCTTCGCCTACACCGCCGACCACCTGCCGGTGGAGGCCGCGTTCGCCCTCTCGGCGGCGACCAGCGTGGTCCTGGTGGTGTCCTACCTGCGGATCGTGGTGGGGCCCCGGTTCGCATTCGTGGAGGCCGGCCTCGCCCAGCTCCTGTACCTGGTGGGCTTCTCGCTCGCCCACGTCTGGACGGGCTTCACCGGCCTCACGGTCACGGTGCTCGGCGTCCTGACGCTCTTCGCCCTCATGCAGCTCACCGCCCGGATCCGCTGGGCCGAGGTGCTGGGCGGTGCCGCGCCGGACCGCCCGCCGATCCGGGGGTAGTTCCCGCCTTCAGGGGGCCAGGCCCAGGCCACCCTCGAGGGCCTCGCGCAGCCGATCGTGGAACGCGATCAGGCCGGTTTCGCGGACCACCGCGGGCCCGGTCTCGATCCAGGAGATGCAGCCGCCGTGGTGGATCTCGACCTGGGTGCGATCGCTCTTCACGTGCAAGCGTACGCGCGCCACCGACGAGAGCGGCAGCGCGCTCTCGGATCCGCCGTCGGTGGCGACCCGCAGGTCGAGGAGGGTGCGGTGGCCCAGGAGCACCACCTGCACCTCGTGGGTGCGCTCGCCGCCCTCCTCGGGCGGGGGGAGTGCCACGTACCGGGCCCAGGTGGCCCGGGGGGCGCGGGCGGCGCCCGCGGGCGCCCGGGCGAGGGCGCC
>JBFYZZ010000068.1:0-15277 GCA_041309225.1 Deltaproteobacteria bacterium
AGGCCGTCCGCGCCGGGCTCGGGGCCGCCGCCGCGAGGCTCGCCACGGACATCGCGTCCACTGTGCTCGACCGCCCGGTCCAAGGCCCGGAGGCCCCGTGATCCGGCTCCCGATCGGGCTCCTCCTCGCCCTGCCGGGCGTGGCGTCCGCGTCCGCGGAGGCCGGGATCGGGCACGAAGCGTTCCACGTCCCGTGGAAGGACATCGGCTTCCACACGTTCAACCTCGTCCTTCTCCTGGTGCTCCTGTTCTTCCTCCTCCGACGTCCCCTCGCCGACGCGCTCGCCAACCGGGCGGCCCTGATCCGGCGCGAGCTGCAGGAGGCCCGCGACGCGAAGGAGGCCGCCGAGAAGCGGCTCGAGGACCTCGAGGAGCGCCTCGCCGGGTTCGAGTTCCAGGTGGACGGTCTCCGGCGCGAGATGACCGAGCAGGCCGAGCAGGAGCGCGAGGCCATCGTCGAGCGGGCCCGGCGCGAGGCCGAGGCCGTCCGAACGGCCGCGGAGCGGGCGATCCGCGACGAGGTGGCCCGGGCCCGGCGCGGGCTGCAGGAGGAGGTGGTCACGCTGTCGGTGGCCCTGGCCCGACAGCTCCTGGAGCGCCAGGTCGGAGAGGAGGACCAGGAGCGGCTCGTCCGTGACCTGCTGGCCTGCATGCAGCACGGCGACGACCAGGGCGGGAGGTCCGGCCATGTCGTCTGACGCCGCGGTGGCGCGCCGCTACGCTCGGGCGCTGTGGGAGCTCGCCGGGGAGTCCGGCCAGTGCGACGAGGTGGCCGCCGCGCTCGACCGGTGCACCGATCGCCTCGCCGAGGGGGACCCGCCCGCCCTCGACCTGCTGGGGAGCCCCGTCTTTACGCTCGCCGAGCGGCACGCCATGCTCCAGCTCCTCGTCGAGCCGGTCCCGTCGCTGCTCCGCGCGTTCCTCCTGCTCCTCCTCGACCGCCACCGGATCGGTCTCCTGCCCGGGATCCGGGCCGCCTGGAGCCGGCTCGCCGACGCCGACGCCCACCGCATGCGGGCCACCGTCACGGCCGTCCGCCCGCTGGCCCCGGCCGCGGTCGAGGGCGTGCGCAGCGCCCTCGGCCAACTCTCCGGAGGGCCCGTCGAGGTCACCGCCTGCACGGACCCCTCGCTCCTCGGCGGCGTCGTCGTGCAGATGGGCGACACCGTATGGGACGCCAGCCTCCGCTCCCGCCTCGAGGCCATGGAGCGGGCCCTCCTCTCCACCCATCCCTCAGGCACCCGTGCGACCTAGCCATTCGCGCCCGGAGCATCCATGGACATCCGTGCCGACGAGATCAGCCAGATCCTGAAGCAGCAGATCAAGGACTACGAGGCCCGGGTCCAGGTCTACGAGACCGGCACGGTGGTCACCGTGGGCGACGGCATCGCGATCGTCCACGGCCTCTCGTCCTGCATGGCCGGCGAGCTGGTGGAGTTCGCAGGCGGGCTGAAGGGCATGGCGCTCAACCTCGAGGAGGACTCGGTCGGCGTGGCCGTCATGGGCGACGACCGCTCCATCCGCGAGGGCGACGTCGTCAAGCGCACCGGCCGCATCGTGTCGGTCCCCACCGGGCCCGCCATGCTGGGCCGCGTGGTCTCCCCCATCGGCGAGCCTCTCGACGGCGGGGACCCGATCCCGCTCGAGAACCTGCGGCCCATCGAGCTCAAGGCCCCCGGCATCGTGGTCCGGCAGCCGGTGCGGGAGCCGCTCCAGACGGGCATCAAGGCCATCGACGCCATGACACCCATCGGCCGCGGGCAGCGCGAGCTCATCATCGGCGACCGCCAGACCGGCAAGACCACCATCGCGGTCGACACCATCATCAACCAGCGCCGCTTCAAGGACGATCCCAAGACGCGCGTGGTCTGCATCTACGTGGCCATCGGGCAGAAGCAGTCCACCGTGGCGCAGGTGGTGGACCGGCTCCGCAAGGAGCACGCGATGGCGTACACGGTCGTCGTCCTGGCGCCGGCCTCCAGCCCCGCCCCCCTCCAGTACCTCGCGCCCTACACCGGCTGCGCCATCGGCGAGTACTACCGCGACAGCGGCCAGCACGCCTGCGTCATCTACGACGACCTCTCCAAGCACGCCACGTCCTACCGCCAGCTCTCGCTGCTGCTGCGCCGGCCGCCGGGCCGCGAGGCCTACCCGGGCGACGTCTTCTACCTCCACAGCCGCCTGCTCGAGCGGGCGGCCAAGATGTCGGACGCCCGCGGGGGCGGCAGCCTCACCGCGCTCCCCATCATCGAGACCCAGGCCGGCGACTTCTCCGCCTACATCCCCACCAACGTCATCTCCATCACCGACGGCCAGATCATCCTCGAGCCCGACCTCTTCTACGCCGGCCAGCGACCGGCCGTGAACGCCGGCGTGTCGGTCTCCCGCGTGGGCGGCAACGCCCAGATCCCGGCCATGAAGGAGATTGCGGGCCTCCTCCGGATCACGCTCGCGCAGTACCGGGAGCTGGCCGCCTTCGCCCAGTTCGGCTCCGACCTCGATCAGGCCACGCAGCGCCAGCTCACCCGCGGGGCCCGCCTCACCGAGATCCTCAAGCAGGGGCAGTACGTGCCCCAGGACGTCACCGAGGAGATCCTCTCCATCCTGGCGGGCCAGTCGGGCCTGTGCGACGACCTCTCCCTCGACCGGGTCCGCCCGTTCATCGACGATCTCCTGCTCCACTTCGCCTCCCACCGGCAGGCGCTGGTCCAGGAACTGATCGAGAAGCGCACCTTCAAGCGATCCGACCTCAAGGACCGCATCGTCGCCGCCATGAAGGCCTTCAAGGACGGCTGGCACCCCGAGGCCTGACACCCCCTGCCGAGAGGACGTCCCCTTGCCGAGCCTCAAGGACATCCGGCGCCGTATCCAGTCGGTCCGCAACACCCGACAGATCACCACCGCCATGAAGCTGGTGGCCGGAGCCAAGCTGCGCAAGGCCACCGAGAACGCCCAGTCCGCACGGCCGTACCAGGAGAACCTCACGCGGGTGCTCTCCCGCCTCGCGGGCACCTCCGGCGACGCCGAGCAGCCGCTCCTCCAGGCCCGCCCGCGGCGAGCCGAGGTGGAGTTCGTGGTGTTCACCTCGGATCGGGGCCTGTGCGGCGGCTTCAATTCCATCCTGCTCAGGGAGCTCGAGCGGCGGGTCGCGGAGGCCCGGGCCGAGGGGTGCCGGGTCCGCGTCCGGGTCTTCGGGAAGAAGGGCAGGGACTACCTCACCCGGCGCCGGCACGAGCTGGCCGAGTCGCGCATCCACGTCACCACTGCGGAGTTCCCCGAGGAGGCGCGTACCATGGGCGCCACCCTGCGAGCCGACTTCGGCGAGGGCGGCGTGGACGAGGTGATCCTCTGCTTCAACCGGTTCCACTCGGTGGGGGTCCAGAAGCCCGTGGCCCTGCCGATCCTCCCCTTGCGGCTCGAGGCCGGCGAGAACGCCGAGTCCGCCGAGTACCGCTACGAGCCCGACGCCGACCGGATCCTCGCCGCCCTCGTCCCGCTCTACGTGGACACGGTGATCCTCCAGGCCCTCCTCGAGACCGAGGCCGGCGAGTACGCCGCCAAGATGAAGGCCATGGACGCCGCCACCCGCAACGCCACCGAGCTCATCGACTCGCTCACGCTGGCCTACAACCGGGCCCGCCAGGCGGCGATCACCAAGGAGCTCATCGAGATCGTGTCGGCCGCAGAGGCCCTATAGGAGCACCCCATGCCGAATGCCGCCCCCGAATCCGCCCTTGGCGTCGTCAAGCAGGTCATGGGACCGGTGGTGGACGTCGATTTCCCCTCGGGCGACCTGCCCGAGCTCCTCACCGCGCTCAAGGTCACCAACCCCTTCATCTCCGACCACGACGAGAATCTCGTGGTCGAGGTGGCGCTCCACCTGGGCGAGAACAGGGTCCGGTGCGTGGCCATGGACACCACCGACGGCCTCGTGCGCGGCATGAAGGTGCGCAACACCGGCAAGCCCATCATGATGCCGGTGGGCAAGGAGGTCCTGGGCCGGATCATCAACGTGGTCGGCCAGCCGGTCGACGATCTCGGCCCAATCGGCCACAGCCGGGAGTTGCCCATCCACCGCCCGCCCCCGGGGTTCACCGAGCAGTCGGTCGAGATCGAGATGTTCGAGACCGGCATCAAGGTGGTGGACCTCCTCGCCCCCTACCTCCGCGGCGGCAAGATCGGCCTCTTCGGCGGCGCCGGCGTGGGCAAGACCGTGCTCATCATGGAGCTCATCCAGAACGTGGCCATGAAGCACGGCGGCTATTCGGTGTTCGCAGGCGTCGGCGAGCGCACCCGCGAGGGCAACGACCTCTGGCGCGACTTCATGGAGTCCAAGGTCATCACCCCGGGGGACTGGAAGAGCTCCAAGTCCGCCCTCATCTACGGCCAGATGAACGAACCGCCGGGCGCGCGCGCCCGCGTGGGCCTCTCGGCCCTCACCGTCGCCGAGTACTTCCGCGACGAGGAGCGCCAGGACGTGCTCCTCTTCATCGACAACATCTTCCGCTTCACACAGGCCGGCTCCGAGGTGTCGGCGCTCCTCGGGCGCATGCCCTCCGCGGTCGGCTACCAGCCCACCCTGGGCACCGAGATGGGCATGCTCCAGGAGCGCATCACCACCACGAACCGCGGCTCCATCACCTCGGTCCAGGCCATCTACGTCCCGGCCGACGACCTCACCGACCCCGCGCCCGCCACCACGTTCGCGCACCTCGACGCCACCACCGTGCTCTCCCGCAAGTACTTCGAGCTGGGCATCTACCCGGCGGTGGACCCGCTCGACTCCACCAGCCGCATCCTCGCGCCGGAGATCGTCGGCGCCGAGCACTACGCGGTGGCGCGTGAGGTCCAGAAGGTCCTCCAGCGCTACAAGGAGCTCCAGGACATCATCGCGATCCTCGGCATGGAGGAACTGTCGGACGAAGACAAGCTCACGGTGGAGCGCGCCCGCAAGATCCAGCGCTTCCTCTCCCAGCCCTTCCACGTCGCCGAGCAGTTCACCGGGCTGGAGGGCCGCTACGTCTCCAGGGAGGACACGGTCAAGGGCTTCCGGGAGATCCTCGAGGGCCGCCACGACCACCTGCCCGAGCAGGCGTTCTACATGGTTGGCACCATCGAGGAGGCCGCGGCCCAGGCCAGGAAGCTGGCCGAGGAGGGCTGATGCCGCTCCACGTCCGCATCGTCACTCCCAGAAAGATCGCCTTCGACGCGGAGGCCGTCGAGATCCAGACTCCGGCGTTCCTGGGCCAGTTCGGCGCCCTGCCCGGCCACGAGCGCTACCTCGCGGCCGTGCGCCCGGGGCGGGTGGTGGTGACCGCGACCGGCGGGGAACGGACCTTCGTCGTGGGAGCCGGCTTCGTGGAGGTGGGTCCCGACCAGGTCACCCTCCTGGCCGACCTCTGCGAGGACGCCGGCACGGTCGCTCCGGACGCCGCCGCACGGGCCCTGAAGGAGGCCGAGGCCGAGCTGGTCTCGCTCCAGGAGGGCACCGTGGCCTGGGCCGAAGCCGAGCGCCGGGCGGACCTCGCTCGGGCCCGGCTCGGGTGATATCGGCCCTGCATGCGCCTCTTCCTGGCAGTCTCCCTGCCCGGTGACCTCCGGGACGCCGCGCTCGGGCTGCAAGCGTCGCTGAAGGACGCCGTGGGTCCCGCCTCCTTTACGCGGCCCGAGGCCATGCACGTCACGCTGAGGTTCCTTGGCGAGGTGGACCCGGCGCGCGTGCCCGTCCTGGCCTCGGCGCTCGGGCCCGCCCTCGCGGACCTGGCCCCCGTGGCTGTCGCGATGGCCGGCGGCGGCGCCTTCCCGGACGCCCGGCGCCCCCGCGTCCTGTGGGTGGGGCTGCAGGACGGCGGCGGCCTCGCCCGGATCGCCGCGCGCATCGAGGAGGTACTCGGGGGCCTGGGATTCCCCCCGCCCGATCACCCCTTCCGGGCCCACCTGACCCTCGCGCGGATCCGGTCGGAAGCCCGGGGCGCCGGCCCCCACCCGGCGTGTGCCCGCGAGGCCGCGCACCGCCTCTCGGAGACCGGCCTCCTCGGCCGCTTCATGGCTCAGGAGGTGACCCTGTTCGCGAGCGAGCTCGCTCCCTCGGGCGCGATCCACACCCCCCTGGCCTCGTTTCCGCTGGAGGGCGGGCCGGCCGGAGGCGCCACGGCCGGGTCCGGCGGGTCCGCGGGCCGGCTGATCGCTGTGGAGGGGCTCGACGGCTCGGGCGGCACCACCCAGGTCGGGCTCCTCGCCGCCGCACTCCGGGCTCGGGGGCTCGAGGTCGAGGTCACCGGCGAGCCGAGCCACGGCCCGGTGGGCAACCTCCTGCGGGCCGTGCTCAGGTGCCCGTCCGAGGCGGGCGAGGCCGTGCTGCCCTACCTGTTCGCCGCCGACCGCCGCGACCACCTCGATCGGGAGATCCTGCCCGCCCTCGCCCGGGGCGCCTGGGTGATCAGCGACCGCTACCTCGCCAGCTCGCTGGCCTACCAGTCCCTGGTGGTGCCGTTCGAGCACGTATCCTCCATGAACGCCAGGTTTCCGATACCGGACCTGACCATCCTGCTGGCCCTCGATCCGGCCCGCTGCCTGGAGCGGGTGGCCCGTCGCGGCCAGGCACGGGAGCTCTTCGAGGACCTCGACCACCTGCGCGCGGTCGAGACGGCCTACGAGCGGGCGTTGGCCTGGACCGAGGCCCGAGGCGGCCCGGTGGCGCGGGTGGAGGCCGGCGGCACCGTGGAGGAGGTGGCCGGCGCGGTGTGGCGGGCGGTGGAGGCGCGCCTTCCGGTGCCCTAGACGCCCGCCCGCGGCCGGCGCACCGCCTGCCGGAGCCCGCGTGCCAGGGTTACAGCCCGGGGCTCCTGGAGACCGCCATGCTGGATCGCCACTTCGTCACCGAGCAACCCGACGCCGTCCGCGCCGTCCTCCGCCGGCGCCACGCGGAGCCCTCGGCCTTCGAGGCCGTGGATCGGTTCCTCTCGCTCGAGGTCGAGCGCAAGCGGGCGCTCGCGACGATCGAGGACCGGCGCCGCTTCCGGAACGAGGCCACCGCGCGGATCCCCTCGCTCCATCGGGAGGGACGCCGCGAGGAGGCGGAGGCGCTCCGGATCGAGGTGCGGGCCGCCTCCGAGGAGGCGAGGTCCCTCGAGGAGGGACTGGGCACGGTGGAGCGGGAGATCGAGTGGATCCTCCTCTCCCTCCCCAACCGGCTCGACGACCGCGTGCAGGACGGCACGGGCGACGAGGCCGCGGTGGAGGTGTCGCGGTGGGGTGAGCCCCGGGCGTTCGACTTCGAGCCGCTCGCGCACGACGACCTCGGCACCCGGCTCGGCATCCTGGACATGGAGCGGGCCGCCCGCATGTCGGGCGCGCGCTTCGCCGTGCTGCGGGGCGCCGGCGCCGCGCTCGAGCGGGGGCTCATCAACTTCTTCCTCGACCTGCACGTCCGGGAACATGGCTACGTCGAGGTGATGGTGCCGTACGTGGTGTGGCGGAGCGCCATGACCGGGACGGGCCAGTTACCAAAGTTCGAGGCTGATCTATTCAAACTGGCCGAGCCGCTCAACGGCCAGGACGCCTTCCTCGTGCCCACGGCCGAGGTCCCGGTCACCAACCTCCATCGCGACGAGATCCTCGACGCGGCCGCTCTCCCCCTGCGCTACTGCTGCTTCACCCCCTGCTTCCGGGCCGAGGCCGGGTCCTACGGCCGCGACGTGAAGGGGCTCATCCGCCAGCACCAGTTCCACAAGGTGGAGCTGGTGCACATCACGGCGCCCGACGCCTCGGACGCCGCGCACGAGGCGCTGACCGGCCACGCCGAGGCCTGTTTGAGGCGGCTCAACCTGCCCTACCGCAAGGTGCGGATCGCGTCGGGCGACCAGTCCGCCGCGGCTGCGCACCAGCTCGACCTCGAGGTGTGGCTCCCCAGCCAGCGCCGGTATCGGGAGATCTCCTCCTGCTCCAACTTCTGGGACTACCAGGCCCGCCGGCTGGGCCTGCGCTTCCGGGCGTCCGGCGCACCGGGGAAGGGGCGCACGGCGTTCTGCCACACGCTCAACGGCTCGGGCCTCGCCGTGGGCCGGACGCTGGTGGCGGTGCTGGAGAACGGCCAGCAGGCGGACGGGAGCGTGGTGATCCCGGCGGCGTTGCGCCCCTTCCTGGGCGGCCTTGACCGGATCGGGCCGGCGGTGTAATCTGGCGGGACGGTGCGGTCCGCCACGCCACGGGCTACGCCCCCGCCTCCGGAGGCGTGGCCGAGCGGTTCAAGGCAACGGTCTTGAAAACCGTCGACCGGAAGGTCCCGTGGGTTCGAATCCCACCGCCTCCGCCCCCTCTTTCCCACCCCTGGAGACGTGACCGAGAGGCCGAAGGTGCTCGCTTGCTAAGCGAGTGTGGGGTCAAACGCTCCACCGTGGGTTCGAATCCCACCGTCTCCGCCCCCGGGTCGCCATCCTTCCACGCGCTCATAGCTCAATTGGATAGAGCGTCGGACTACGGATCCGAAGGTTGGGGGTTCGACTCCTCCTGGGCGCGCCATCCTGGAGCCCCCTCGCCGGGTCACTGCGGGGGGGCTCCTCGCGCTCGTGACCCAGTTCCCCTGCACCGCCCCCCGCCTGTTGCTCGGCCGCCTCCAGCGCGGCGACGACCTCCTCGACGGCTTCCGCGGTGTCCGCCGGCCGGATCCGGCCACGGAGCTCTCGCTCTGACAGGTCCGTGCACGCGCCGCCGAGGCGTCCGTCGCGATAGGCCCCAGCGCGTCGGAGGTATGCCGTGGAGTGGTTCGACACGCTGCCCCTCTGGGGGCTCGCCCTCATCATCTTCTGCCTGCGCATCGCTGACGTCTCGATCGGGACGCTCCGCACGATTTCCGTGGTGCAGGGCCGGATCCGTCTCTCGGTCGTGCTGGGCTTCTTCGAGGTCCTGATCTGGGCATTCGCCGTCTCCCAGGTGATCGCCCGCATCCAGCAGAGCCCGGCCCTGCTCCTCGCCTACGCCGGCGGCTTCGCCACGGGCAACGCGGCGGGCATCGGCCTCGAGCGGGCCCTGGCCATGGGACACT
The DNA here is from genome assembly GCA_041309225.1 of Deltaproteobacteria bacterium. Lineage (GTDB taxonomy): Bacteria > Myxococcota_A > UBA796 > UBA796 > JAFGLY01 > JAFGLY01. The sequence goes on from JBFYZZ010000068.1 coordinate 9,043, forward strand.
GCGTGGTGCGGATCGTCACCGCCCGCGCGGGCACGGAGATGGCCGACGCCATCCGGGCCACCGGCCAGCCGGTCACCTCCTTCTCGGGCCACGGCCTGGAGGGCGACGTGACCCTCCTCTACGTGGTGTGCCCGCGCCGGAAGCTCGGCGATCTCGTCACGTTGGCGCGTTCGATCGACCCGGCCCTCTTCTACGCCGTCGAGCCGGTCCAGTCCGCCAGGCACGGATCGAGCCTGCCCCTGCCGCACGCCACCGGCTGGCGGGCGGTCCTGAAGAAGAAGTAGGACCCCGGTCGTGCTGCTCCGTACCCTGCTCTCGGTCGCGGTGGTCGCCTTCGTCCTCGGGATCTGCGCCGGGCGCTGGGACTGGGTGCGGGGCTGGGCCACCGTGGCGCTCTACGGCCTGGCGCAGCTGGGGACGATCCGCGCGGTGGAGCGGGCCCAGCCCGGGCTGATGGCCCGCCGGACCCGCATGGGGACGGGCACGCGGACCTGGGACCGCGTGCTGGTGACCGCCTACCTCCTGGCCGTCTACGCGGTGTTCGTCGTGGGGGCGCTCGCGGTGCGCCACCACGGGGAGGACCTCCCCGCCTGGACGTGGCCGGTGGGGGCCACCCTCTACCTCGTTGGGATCGGGATCGGGATCCGGGCGATGGCGGCGAACCGGCACTTCGAGTCCACGGTGCGCCTCCAGGCCGACCACGCCGTGGTGGACCGGGGCCCGTACGCCGTCGTCCGGCACCCGGGCTACGCCGGCGGCCTCCTGGCCCTGCCCGGTTTCCCGTTGCTGCTCGGCGCCTCCGCCGCGTACGTACCCGCCCTGGTCGTGCTCGTCCTCGCCCTCGCGCGCACGGCCACCGAGGATCGCTTCCTTCGCGGACACCTCCCCGGCTACGCGGACTACGCCGCGCGCGTCCGCTGGCGCCTCGTGCCCGGGGTGTGGTGAGCGCGCCCTACGAGAGGATCCCCATCTCCCGCCCCACCTCGGTGAAGGCGGCGATGCAGCAATCGATCTGCTCGAAGGTGTGGCCCGCCGAGAGCTGCACGCGGATGCGGGCCTGGCCCTTGGGCACCACCGGGTAGGAGAACCCGATCACGTAGATGCCGCGCTGCAGCATGGCATCGGCCATCTCGGCGGCGATGCGGGCGTCGCCGATCATCACCGGGACGATGGCGTGGCCGGCGCCGCGGAGCGTGAAGCCGGCCTTCTCCATGCCCGTGCGGAAGCGAGCGGCGTTGGCCTTCACCCGGTCGGCCAGCTCCGTGCTCTCGCCGAGGATCTCGAGGACCTTGACGGTGACCGCGGCGATGGACGGCGCGAGCGAGTTGGAGAAGAGGTAGGGCCGGCTCCGCTGGCGGAGCAGCTCCACGATCTCCCTGCGGGCCGCCGTGACGCCGCCGGACGCGCCGCCGAGCGCCTTCCCGAACGTGGTGGTGATGATGTCCACCCGGCCCATGACACCGTTGTGCTCGGCGGTGCCGCGGCCCGTGGGGCCCACGAACCCGGAGGCGTGGGAGTCGTCCACCATCACGAGCGCGCCGTACCGCTCGGCGAGGTCGCAGACGCCCTTCAGGTTGGCGATGATGCCGTCCATGGAAAAGACGCCGTCGGTCACGACGATCTTGTTGCGGACGCCGTCGGCGATGGCCTGCTTGAGCTGGACCTCGAGGTCGGCCATGTCGTTGTTGGCGTAGCGATAGCGGCGAGCCTTGCAGAGGCGGACGCCGTCGATGATCGAGGCATGGTTGAGGGCGTCGGAGATGATGGCGTCGTTCTCGTCGAAGAGCGCCTCGAACACGCCGCCGTTGGCGTCGAAGCAGGACGAGTAGAGGATGGCGTCCTCGGTGCCGAGGAACGCCGCGATCTTCTCCTCGAGCTCGCGGTGGATGTCGAGCGTGCCGCAGATGAACCGCACGGAGGACATCCCGAAGGCGTACCTGTCGAGCGCCTCGTGGGCCGCCTGGATGAGTTTGGGGTGGCTGGAGAGGCCGAGGTAGTTGTTGGCGCAGAAGTTGAGCACCTCGCCCTGGCCGACCCGGATGGCGGAGCCCTGGGGGGAGAGGATGATCCGCTCCTTCTTGTAGGTGCCGGCGTCGCGGATGGCGGCGAGGGTGTCGGTGAGCTGGTCCTGGAACTTGCCGTACATGGGGAATCCTGTGGAAACGGAGCCTAGAAGGTGAGGACGACCTTGCCGCAGTCGCCCGAGTTCATGAGTGCGAAGCCCTTCTCGTAGTCCGCGAAGGGCAGGGTGTGGGTGATGATGGGCTCCACGTCGAGGTTCCCGGACGCGAGCAGGCCCTTCATCTTGTACCAGGTGTGCCAGAGCCTCCGGCCGGTGACGCCGTGGATGTGGATGGAGCGGAAGACCACGTCGGCCGCGAGGTCGAGGGTGCTCTTCTCGTTGGACGTACCGATGAGCACCAGATCGCCGCCCATGCGGAGGCTCTTGAGGCCGTCCTGCACGGCCTTGGGGTTGCCCGAGATCTCGAGCGCCACGTCCACGCCCTTCCCGCCGGTGTGGTCCTTGATGTACTGGACCACGTCCACCTCGTTGGAGGCGATGACGTGGTGGGCGCCGAGGCGGCGGGCCATGTCGAGGCGGTAGGGATTCTTGCGGCCCACGGCGTAGATCTCGGCGGCTCCGATGGCCTTGAGCACGGCCACCACGAGCATCCCGACGGGCCCCAGCCCGAAGACCGCCACGCGGTTGGCCACGCAGTCGGCCGCGAAGACGACGTGGATCGCGTTGCCCAAGGGATCCTGGATGGAGGCGACGCGAGGATCGAGGGACTTGTCGTTGATGACGATGTTGGCCTCGGGGTGGCACAGGTACTCGCGGAAGCAGCCGTCGGTGTCGTAGCCGATGCCCTTCCAGGACTCGCAGACGTGGCCGTCGCCCATGCGGCAGTTGCGGCAGAATCCGCAGGTCAGGTGGCCCTCGCCCGTGACGAAGTCGCCGACCTTGACGTGACGCACGCCCGGCCCCACGTCGATCACGTCACCCGCGAACTCGTGGCCGATGATGCAGGGCAGGTGGACCCGCCGCTGGGACCAGGCGTCCCAGTTGTAGATGTGGACGTCGGTGCCACAGATGGCCGTGGCCCGGTTGCGGATGAGGACCTCCCCGAACCCGGGGGTGGGGATCTCGCGATCCTCAAAGGACAGGCCGCCCACTTCGGGACGGGACTTCACGATGCATTTCATGGTCGTCATGGATGGTTCTCGGGAATGGGGAATGGCCCGGTCAGCCGGGGTCGCGGGAACATACGGGGGCGACCCGAGCGTGTCAACGAGCGGGCGTCAGGGTTCCGGCGGCGGCTGGCTGTCGGGTTGCAGGTAGCGCTCGATGGCCATCCGGATCCGCGTGACCCCCTGTCCCTGCTCCACGTGGACCCAGGGGATCCCGGCCTCCTGGGCGGCCCGGACGATGGGGCGGTCCGCCCCCTGGGGGATGTCCCGGGCCAGCACGATCACGAGATCGGACTCCCCGGCGAGGATGCGGTCCCGGAACCGGGCCGTGGCCTCGGGTGCCGGCAGGGCCTCCCATTGGAGCGCCGCAAACCCGAAGGCCTCCTCGATCGTCACCCGGAGGGCCTCGTCGGGCGTACCCCCCGCCATGAGCGCCCTCCGGCCCACCGTGTGGCTCCACCAGGGCCAGGTGGACGGGATGGGCTTGGGCATCTCGCCGGTCCGCTCCTCCCGCTCCGCGATCTCGAGGTCGCGGATGGCCTGGCGCAGGGCGCGGAAGGTGCTCACGTCGAGGTGGTCGTAGATCTCCCCGGCGAGGGTGCACAACTCGGGGTGGGTGGGCGGCACGCCGGCGTCCCGGGCCCTGCGGATGGCGTCGAGGCTCTTGTCCAGGCACATGCCCTTGGCCACGTTGGGCGCCTCCCGCCACTCCTGGATCCACCGCCGGACGGTATCCAGTTGCTCCTCGGCGCTGGGCGGCGCCGCCGGCGCGACGACGTCCTGCGGGGCGTCGGGGATCTCCGTGGAGAGCCGGAGCTGGTCCCACCACGTGCGTCCCTCGTCGGCCCAGGAGTCGGCGGCGGGGCCGCGTCCCCGGGTGAGCCCGTTCACCCAGCCGGGCTGGAAGGACTTGGAGAACCGCGTGAGGCTCCGGAATGCGGTGTCCAGGCGGGTTCCGGAGACGCCCAGGTGGTCCTGGAGGTGGCGCAGGCGGCAGGCGAGGTTGCCCACCAGGGCCCGCTGGACGGGGCGGGGGAACGAGGCCCAGCGCGTGAATGAGGTGTTGGCCGCCCGCAGGATCGCGTCCATCTCCTCCTGCGTGTTGGCGGAGGAGCGCAGCTCTCCGAGGATGACGCCGAGCTCCTGGACCCACGCGTCACCCGTCGGGGTCCGGGGCGGCGCGGTCTCTGAGTGTGGACCCGGCAGGGCCGCCGGGCGGCGCGGAGGCGCCTCCTCGGGGGGCTCGGTCGCCGGGCGGGGTTGCCCGCGCTCCACGGGCTCCGGCTGGGGCGGCGGGGGGGTCGCGCGTGGGCGGACCGGTGCCACCGACCTGGGTTCGGGGGGTCGGGGCAGCTCCAGGCGGGGGGCCGGCGGCAGCGGCTCCTCCACCGGAGGCGGGGGCTCGAGGCGGAGGCCACCCCCGAGCGTGTGCCAGGAGGCCAGGAGTGCGGCGACGGCACGGGCGTGCTCGGTGTGACGGGCCTCGGCGTCGAGCTTGAGCGGGCCCGCGGGGAGCGCCGCGGCGATCTCGGCGCTGCGGCGGGCACGGGTGACGAGCGCTTCGAGGTGCCGGGTCTGGTCGGCGGCCAGGGTGTGGAGGGCGGACGCGAGATCGGAGGAGGGAGCGGGTTCGGACTCGAGCTCGATGAGGGGAGAGGATGCGGACGGCGGGTTCAAGGGGCCCTGCCTTTCAATGCAACGGTCGGCGAGGGGGCGCCCGGAGCGGGCCCTCGAGGGGCTCTCCGCCAGGGGCGGGGAGAGGGACGTCCCACGGGACGTTCCCTCTGGACGGACGTTCGAGATTCCTTTTCAAAGGTGAGGTGGTCGGAGGGGGGAGAGCGAGCGGGCAGCGTCGCGGGGTCGTCGACACCCCATGCGTCCACTGTATGCCGGGGCACGCGCCTCGTCCCCCCGGCGGGAGGGTTACGCGCCCCACATGCGGTCCCCGCCGGCCCTCTTCGCGGCGCTGTGGCTTGTCGCCGCCTGCGCCGGGTCCCCGGCCCCGCCTCCTCCTCCCGCGGCGCGGCACGCCGTGATCATCCTGCTGGACGCCACCCGCGCGGACGTCCTGGCCGAGGTGCACGCGCCCCGGATCGCGAGCCTGGCGGCCTCCGGGCTCCGGGTGGAGCGGGCCTGGGCGACCGCGACCTGGACCTGCCCCTCCGTCGTGTCGCTGTTCACGGGCGCGTTCGTGCGCACCCACGGCTGGGACCTCGCCACCGGCGCCCTCGACCGATACCCCCCCCTCCCCGCCCTGCCCACGCTTGCCGAGGTCCTCGGTGATGCGGGGTTCACACGCCAGGGCCTCCACGCGAACGTCTACCTCGCCGAGGATCTCGGTTTCGACAGGGGATTCGACGAGTGGCGCCGGCTGGCGGACGAGGTCGTGGGACAGGAGGTCGCCCGCCGCGTGTCCGCCTGGCCGGGCGATGGCCGGCGGCACTTCCTCTACCTGCACCTCAACGGCCCCCACACGGGCCTCTCCCCCTCACCCGAGGCTCGTGCGCGGTGGGCCCTCGACGAGCGCTGGTTCGGGACCCGCCACGGCCTGCTCATCGACGTGGCCCAGCGCGGGCGGGATCCGGCGGCCCGCGCGGCGTACCGCGCGGCGTACCGCGCGGTGCTCGAGGACACGGACCGGCGCGTGGGCGACGTGCTCGACGCGCTGGCCCCTGTCCGGTCCGAGACGCTCGTGGTGTTGCTTGCCGATCACGGCGAGGAACTCGGGGAGCTCGGCGTCTTCGGCCACGGCTGGAGCGTGGCGGAGCCGCTCCTCCACGTGCCGCTCGTGGTGGCGGGCCCGGGCGTCGCTCCCGGGGTGCGCCCCACCGCCACGCTGGCCGAGGTGGCGGACCTCCTCACCGACGCCCTCGGGATCGACCACCCCTGGCCGGTCCAGAGCCCGTGGCAGGGGCCGCTCGCGGCCGAGCGCCACGGCAAGCTCGCCATCCTCGCCGACGGACGGTGGAAGGGCATGTGGACGGGGGACGCGCGCGAGGTCGTCGACCTCCGGCATCCGGACCGCCCGCCCGGCCCCGAGGCGGGC
>JBFYZZ010000069.1:0-3568 GCA_041309225.1 Deltaproteobacteria bacterium
AGCCGCTGCACGCCGGCGTCCTCCACCCGCACGGCCAGGGCCGACGCCAGCGCGCGGGCGGGCCGGACCGCGATCGCGTCGTAGAGTTCATCCACCCGGCCGCGGGCCGCGAGAAAGGCGGCCGTGGAAGGCAGCAGCGCCTTGATGGCGGCCGCTCCCCTCCCCCCCGTGCCCCACAGGCGCCAGGCGCCCGCCATCACCGCGAGGCTGGCGAGGGCCAGGGCGAGGGCGAAGGCCGCCTCCATGGCGCCGTGGTGCGCCGGGACGGCGTCGCCGAGGAGCGGACCCACGCGCGAGGACAGCCAGCCGGCCTCCACGCCGATCCAGGAGGGCAGGTCGAGCACACCGCCCGCGAGCGCGAGCGCCGCCAGCACGACGAGGGGGGCCACCAGGACGGGCCCGGACTCGCCGGGCTCACGGTCCCCCCGGTACCGGCCGAGGAAGACCAGGAGCAGGAGGCGGGACATGTAGAGGGCCGTGAGCAGGGCCGCGAGGCACCCGGCCGCCCACAGCAGGACCGGCAGCGGGAAGCCCGCCGCGCCGAGGGCCGTGGGTTCGGCGGCCAGAGCCGCGAAGAGCACGGCATCCTTCGAGAAGAATCCGGAGAAGCCGGGGAAGCCGACGATGGCCAGGAACCCGACCAGGAACGCGGCCCCCGTCCAGGGCATGCGGCGCGCGAGGCCCCCCATGCGCCGGATGTCCTGCTCGTGGTGCAGGGCGTGGAGGACGCTGCCCGCCGCGAGGAAGAGGAGCGCCTTGAAGAAGGCGTGGGTGAGCAGGTGGAAGTACGCCGCGGTGGCCGCTCCCACCCCGATCCCGAGGAAGAGGAGGCCGAGCTGGGAGATCGTGGAGTACGCGAGCACCCGCTTCAGGTCGTGGGGGAAGAGCGCGAGGAGCCCGGCCCAGAGCGCGGTGGCGGCGCCCACCGTGGCCACCGCACCCAGGACCGCCGGCGAGAGCGCCAGGACGAAGTGGAGCCTGAGGAGGAGCCAGGCCCCGGCGGTGACCATGGTGGCCGCGTGGATGAGCGCGGATACCGGCGTGGGCCCCGCCATGGCGTCGGGGAGCCAGGTGTAGAGCGGAATCTGGGCGCTCTTCCCGGTGGCCGCGAAGAGCAGCAGGAGGCCCACCACGGTGGCCGCCCCACCGCCCAACAGGCCCGGATCCGCAGCCAGTACGGCCTGGAGGTCCGGGATCCGGAGCGTGGCCCGGGGCCCGAGAGCCCCGAGGAGCAGCGCCAGGGCCAGGACGAGCCCGGCGTCGCCGATGCGGTTGACCACGAACGCCTTGCGGCCGGCCGCGGCGTTGGCCGGCTCCCGGAACCAGTACCCGATGAGGAGCCAGGAGCAGACGCCCACGCCCTCCCAGCCCACGAAGAGGAGCAGCAGATCGTCGGCCAGGACGAGGAGGAGCATGGACGCGAGGAAGAGGTCCATGGCCGCGAAGAACCGTGCCATCCCGGGGCGGTCCTCGGGATCGTCCATGTAGCCGGCCGAGAAGGCGAGGATGAGGGAGCCCACGCCGGCCACCATGACGGCCATGCTCGCGGTGAGCGGATCGGCCGCGAGGACGGCCCGGGCGCCCACGGTCCCCGCCGCGAACCAGGGGCCGAGGTCCGCCACGATCCGGGCCCCGGGGCCCGAGAGGGTGGCGGCGAGGGTCCAGGCCGCCACGCCGAGCGCGAGGAGGGCCGCCCCCGTCGCCACCCCGGCCGCGAACCGCCGGGACGCCCGCCTGCCCGAGGCGAACAGGATCAGCGCGCCCGCGAGCGGGAGCCCCGGGAGGGTCCAGAGGAGGGTGGAGTCCACGGGTCAGCCCCCGAGCAGCCGGAGATCGTCGAGGTGGGTCGTGCGGCGGGTGCGGAAGAGCAGGATCAGGAGCGCGAGGCCCACCGCCACCTCCGCGGCGGCCACGGCCATGACGAACAGGGCCGCCACCTGGCCGTCCATGTCCACGCGCGCCCGCGCGAACCCGACGAACGCGAGGTTCACGGCGTTGAGCATGAGCTCGAGGCACATGAACACCACGAGCAGGTTGCGCCGGACCAGCACGCCCACCACGCCGAGCGTGAACAGGACGAGCGAGACGAGCAGGACCGGCAGGAGCCCGATGGAGGACATGGCGGCCTCAGAGGTCCTTCCGGCCGAGCACCACGGCGCCCACGAGGGCGGTGGTGAGCAGCACGGAGACGGCCTCGAGGGCGAGGAGGAATCGGCCGTCGAGGAGGGTGGTGCCGATCGCGTCGGCGGATCCGAAGAGCGGCCCGGCCTCCGGGAATGGCCCCGACACCTGAAGGCTGGCGAAGGCCACGGAGGCAGAGCCCATGACCACCGAGAGCACGAGGCCCACGGCCTGTCGCGGGGCGAGTCGCGGGAGCGAGAGGCCCTCGTCCCCCCTCAGGTTGAGGAGCATGATCACGAACAGGAACAGGATGAGGATGGCGCCGGCGTAGACGAGGATCTGGAGCGCGGCCACGAAGGGGGCCTGCAGGAGCACGAAGTCGGCGGCCAGGAAGAAGAGGCAGGCCACCAGCGCCATGGCCGCCGAGAAGGGGTTGGTGCGGGTGACCACCACCACGCCGGCCGCCAGGGCCGCGGCCGAGAAGAGGGCGAAGAGGGCGACTTCCACGGCCTACTCCCGGGTGACCGGCGGCACGCGGCGCCGCGGGCGGGCCAGGGTCTCAGGGTCCACCGGCAGGGGTTCGTCGGGCAGGAAGCCGGGCGGCGCCTGCTCCGGGTGCCGGCGGTGCCAGACCCCGGCCTCCTCCCGGCCGTCCTTGACGAGGTCGAGCATGAAGGCCATGCCATGCACGAGGTCCTGCCGGGTGAAGGCGTTGATCTCGAAGATGCCGGTGTCCATCCGGATGGCGTCCTTGGGGCACGCCTCCACGCAGTACCCGCAGTAGATGCACCGGAGCATGTCGATCTCGAAGCGGACGGGGACCTTCTCCTGGGGATCGTCCGGATCCTCCCCCGCCACGATGGTGATGCACTTCGCGGGGCAGACGGTGGGGCAGCACATGCAGGCCACACAGCGCACGTGGCCGTCTTCGCGGCGCATCAGCCGGTGGGCGCCCTTGAACCGCGGCGACATCGGCTTCTCGACCTCGGGGTACGCCACCGTGATCATGCGCTCCGGCCGGGCGACGTTGCCGGCGAGGTGGGCGCCGGTCTTGAGCAGGCCCTCGATGATCGGGGCGAGGTAGGTGCGTTCCGCGAAGGTTCGCTTCCGGCCGGTGGGGCGGTTGGGCACGGCTACCCTCCTCCCGGGAAGACGGTCTCGCGTACGACCACCCACACCGAGGTGATCCCCACCAGCGCGAGCGCCATGGGGAGCAGGCGGCGCCAGCCCAGGTCCATGAGCTGGTCGTAGCGGAACCGGGGGAGCGTCCACCGGACCCACACGAAGCACCAGCAGCCGAAGAGGGTCTTGAGGGTGAAGGCGCCGAACTGGGCGACCACGGCCACGGCGGCCGGGCCCCACGCCACGCGCTCGGGCGCGCCGGCGAACCCCGCGGCGGCCACACCGAGACTCACCAGGCCGGCCAGGCCTGCGACCACGGCCCAGA
>JBFYZZ010000070.1:0-23509 GCA_041309225.1 Deltaproteobacteria bacterium
CCAGTTGCGAGACGCTCGGGTCCCCCTGCACCACGGACCGCGTCATGGGCGCCTGGACCCATCCCCCCAGAGCCCCGCGTCGGACCGACGTCGAACCGACCGGCCGGATCGCCACGACCCCGTCCGCTCGGCGGTTCGAACCGTTCCAGGCCCTCTTCCGACCCGAAATGGGGTAACGCCTGGGGGACGCTTGGAGTGGGCCCTTTCTCGGAGCGCCCGCGCCTTGACCGCGCCACCGCCGTCTGGCAGGATCCGTGCGACACCGTCCGAGTCTTCCCGGCTCCGAGGAGTTCGCGGATGCGCCCCGTCCCCACGCTCTGGATCGCCATGGTGCTGCTCCTCGGGTCCGCCGCCTGTGACGCCGAGGAGGAGACCGGCGACACGGACACCGTGGCGGACGCCGACGCGGACGCCGACGCCGACACGGATGCCGATGCCGATGCGGACACCGACGCCGACACCGATGCCGACACCGATGCCGACACCGACACCGACGCCGACACCGACGCCGACACCGACGCCGACTGCGAGCACCTCTGCGGCCTCGTGGCCCATCCCGAGGAAGGTGCGGGCCTGGGCTCCTTCTCACCCCCGGGCTGCGGCGGCGGCGACTTCCACTACACCTGGGGAGCGTACCTGGTGGAGAACGCGGGCAAGTCCGTTCCGGTCGTCTCCGACCTCGACGGCGACACGTTCCCCGACATCCTCGTCAACCCCCGGCTCGCCGAAGGCACGTTCGTCTTCGCGGGCCGCGGCGACGGCACCTTCGACCCGGCCGTGGACCTCCCGAGGACGAGCTTCGCCGGGGGTTGGGGAGGCGATCTCGGCGACTTCACGGGCGATGGCCTGCCCGACGTCGTGGTGGGCGACCACGTGGGCGGGGCCCTGGCCTGGGTCAACAACGGCTCGATGTCGTTCTCGCTCGCCTCGAGCGGGCTCCCCGGGACCGCCCTCCAAGGCGCCGGCCTCGCCGATCTCGACGGTGACGGTGACCTGGACGCGGTGTTCGGCTCGGACCAGTTCAGCAGCGGGTTCCTCGTGCGCCATGCCGACGGGGCCGGCGCCTGGACCGATCCGGAGGCCACGGGCATCCCGGCCCTCGGCGCAGGGACGAGCGCCAACAACGGCTGGATCACCGCCTCCGACCTGGACGGCGACGACGACGTGGACGTCGTGGCCTTCGGGCAGATCGACGGCGTCCTGATGGCCCAGGTGTTCTTGAACGGCGGTGACGGAGCGACGTTCACCGGCGGGGGTGAGTACCGCGGCCACGACCTGGGCCTGGTCGGCAATCCCCACGAGGGCGCCGTCGGCGACGTGAACTGCGACGGTCACCCCGATCTGGCGGTGGGGGGGCATCTCCACCTGGGCACCGGGACCTCCTTCACCGCGGGCCCGGTCGTCAACGATGCGATGATCGCCCAACTGGGCGATCTCGACGGCGACGGGTTCCTCGACCTCGTCACCCACGACGACGACGACGGCCTCATGGCCTACCTCAACGACGGCACCGGGGAGGCGTTCACCGAGACCCGCCTGGGGCTCCCCACTGCCCGCTGGGAGAGCCCGGTCGTCTCGGGCGACATCGTCGACCCGCTCTCGCCGGCCTACGGCATCGACCTGGTGGACGTCAACGGCGATGGCGCGCTGGACGTGATCCGCACGATGCAGGTGGAGACCTCCGGCACGTTCCACACCGTCCAGCACACCGTGCTCGAGGTCTGGACCCGGGGATAGGCGGCGAGAAGCGGCGGTCCGGCCGGTTCGAGGATCTTGACTCCGAGCGCCGTTCGGCCCTACACTCGCGCCCGGGGAGCGCCCTCCCTCCCGACCGCCCCCGTGCTTCGTCGGATTCCATGTCGCTCGGCGCTCTACCCCGGAGGACGGCCATGGGTCTCCAACACATCAACGTCTACTATGTCGCCCTGCACCGCTCGCAGAACCTCCCCCAGGACATCCGCTTCTCGGTGCACCACGGCGATACGGCGAGGCAGAGGGACATGGACAGCCCCAAGTTCCAGGATGGCCTGAACGCCTGGAACTACGCCCGCTCTGTCGGCCACGACTACGCCACCTGGAAGCAGAAGATGAAGCTCTGCTGGGACAAGTTCGACGACCTCGACGTCGACTTCCAGGACGCGCTCCATCAGTACATGGTGGGCCTGAAGCCCCCGCTCTAGGCCTCTCGCCGCCTACTCACCGCCCCGGCCCGAAGTCGTCGGGGTGCTCGTGGGCCAGCCGCCGCCAGAGGCTCACGAGGGCGTCGCGATCGATGGTGTCGGCCCGGACCGCATCGACTCGGCGCAGGGAGTACACCTCGGCGATGTCGATCCAGTCCTCCACGCTCCGCTTCCCGGGATCGAGATCCCAGAGGGTGGCGAAGCCGGTCGCGTTCGGGATCGGCGGCCGGGGGGCGTCGTCCGGGTAGCGGGTCACCACGAGGCCGCTGGACGCGTTCACCACGATGGAGGAGGTCCCGTAGAAGGGCTGGGCGACGACGTGTCGCCCGTCCGCCGTGAAAGCCAGATCCCTCGCGAAGTCGCCGAGGCGTGTAGGCGGGGCGAGCGGAGCACCCGTACGGGCGTCCCAGAGGCGCAGGTACCCGTCGGCGGTGCTCGTCGCGAGGTGGGAACCGTCGGCCGACCACGCGATGCGCTCCACCGGCACGGGGAGGTGGAGGTCGGGACCGATCGGAATCCCGGATTCGGCGGCGAACTGGTGGACGGTGGTGCCGCATCCGACGGCGAGCCTCCCGCCGTCCGGCGACCAGGAGGGGCTGCGGCACGGCCCGGGCAGCGCCCACGACACCGAACCGCTCGCCACGTCCCATACCGCCAGACTGTCCCCGGCAGCTGCCAGCGCCCGGCCGTCTGCTCGCCAGTCGACACCCTTCACGCCCGTCAGCCCCGGCAGCAGGGTGGGGTCGGCCCCTGGGCGCCAGGTGAGGATCCGTCCGTCGGCGCTCAGGACCGCCAGCGCTGCGTCCGGACCCCAGTCGGGCCAGAACTCGAACGAGCCAGCATCGCCCCAGGCGACCTGGCCGGTCGAGGTGTCGACCACGACCTGGCCACCGCCGAGGAATCCTCCCTGCGTGGCTCTCAGCACCACGCGAACCCATCCGAGGGAGCTGTCGACGACCGCGCGGAAGATCCATGTGCCCGTCGGGGGTACGAACGCCGGTCCGCACGAAGCGCCCTCGCGGGTGAGGCACCCGAGCGACCCGTCCGGCAGGATCGCGATGGTCCGATCGCCCGAGGCCTCCACGCCTGCCACCCATCGAACCCCCGGTGACTCGGTCTCCCTCGCCTGCCAGACCCTCACGATCCCTGCGCGTTCGGTGGTGGCCAGGCGACCTCCCGGTCCGAACGAGGTGTCGAAGGCCTGATCCAGGTGATGCAGGGGGGGCCACGCCAACTGTCCAGTTCCGACATCCCATACCTTCACAGTGTGGTCGCGGCTCGCGGTGGCGAGGAGCGCACCGTCGTCGCTCCATCGCGAGGAGTACACCAGGCTCGCGTGCGAGAGGGCCCGCACCGCCGACGCCTGGGCCCGGAGCGGCTCGAGGATTCGGGTACTGCGATCGTCCGTCCACCGGAGCAGCCACGATCCGGTGGGATCGAGCTCCATCTCGCCGTGCTGCGTGGGCTCGGCCATCTCGAACAGGACCCGGCCCGACTCCACGTCCACCGCGGACACCTTGCGCCCGTCCCGGAACAGGGCCGTCCGCCCGTCGGCGGACAGGTGCCCGACCCATGCACCCGGGGGAGCCTGCACGGGCACCGGTACCGTCGCGCCGGTGTGCAGATCGAACCAGGCCGTGGCGCCGGCGTCGAGGCGCTCCGCCACGTCGCTGCCCGGTCGCCGCCGCTCGAAGACCACCCAGTAGGTATACGGTTTCCGGGGAGTGGTCGGCAGGAGCGGGGAGAGCGGAGTCAGGTCGAGGCCGTCGAGGACGATCCGGGCCGTGTCGCCGAGCACGAGCACCCTCCGGCTGTCCTCCGACCACACGGGTACGGCCCCCACGAGGTCGTCCTCACGGTGGGCCATCTCGGTCGCGGTCGCGGTGTCGAACAGGCCGATGCTCCCCGAGCCGTGGCCGGTGCCCACCAGCGTCGTCGTCACCAGCCTCGTCCCGTCCGGTGCGAGGGCGACCGAGGTGAACTCGTTCTCTTCGACCGTCGGGGCGATGAGCGAGAGCCTCGGGATGCGGTGCAGCACGCTCTCGAGCCGGACGCGCGCGTCCCACTCGGCGGCGGCGTCGCCCTCCACGAGCCGCAAACCCAGCGCGAACCAGGGCAGCGCCGCGATGGGGTCGCCCCGCTCCACGTCCATCTCCCCTGCCTCCACGGCCGCCCGCACGAGCTGCTCCCGCTCCTGGCGGGCCTGTTGCTGGGCCAGACGGCGTGCCTCCCCCGCCTCCCGGGCGTTCCACGCCGCGAAGAGGGCGAGGATGGCGAACACGGCCACGCCGCCCGAGGCGAGCCCCCCGATGCGCAGGGCCGCTCGTCGGAAGGCTGCCCGTTCGGCCCGGTCGGCCACCGCCCGGCGCTGGGGAAGCGCCCGCAGGCTGCGCTCGAGCTCGCCCGCACCGCTGAACCGCTCGTCCGGGTCGCCCGCGAAGCACTGTCGCAGGTCCTCGCGGAGGAGCGGATCCTCGACCGACCGCTCCCAGTCCGTGGGGAGGGGGCGCGCGGGGTCCCCGACCAGGAGCTGCCAGAGGACGATGCCCAGCGAGTAGACGTCGGATCGCGGCGAGGCGGACCGCCCGGCGATCACCTCGGGCGCCATGTACATGAGCGTGCCCGCGTGGGCCGAGGAGCCCTCCCTGGCGAGCAGCGTCACGGGGAGCCCGGTCTGGGTCAGGCCCGACAGGATCTCCTCGCTCATGACCTGGCCGACCCCGAAGTCGAGCAGCCGCGCGTGGACACTCCCCGCCCGGTCCTCCACCAGGACGTTGGCCGGCTTCACGTCCCGGTGGAGCACGCCCGCGTCGTGCGCGGCCTGGAGCGCGTCGGCCACCTGGGCCACCACCTCCAGGCGCTCCTCCATCGCCACCCGGCCACCGCGGTCAGACCACCATCCGACCAGGTCCCGCCCATCCGAATAGTCGGTGACCAGGTAGTAGGGCGGCGTCTCCAGCTGGACGTCGTGGAGCCGCACGATGTGGGGATGCGCCCCCACCCGCTGCTGGAGCACCCGGAACAGGGTCACCTCGCGCCGGAGCGATCTCAACCGCTCGGCGTCGAAGCAGAACTTGAAGACCCTCAGATCCTTGAGCGTGCGGTGCCGCGCGAGCCAGGTCTCGCCCACCGCTCCAGCCCCCAGCGCCCGTTCGATCACGAACGGCGTGCCGGGCACCGAGGCGCCGGGCGCGGGTCGCCACCCGGACAGGGTGCGCTGCTCCTCCTCCGAGAGCTTGTGCGCCTTCTCCCCATCCGGCGGAGGTCGCCGCTCCTCGCCCTCGGGCGCCACCTCGCACAACTCCACGGGCACGTCGATGCCCTGGAGGACGTACCGGCCGTGGTGCCACCAGACCACCGGCCCCACCTCGTCGAGCGTGGCCGGGAGGTGCTGCCGGGCACTGTCGAACACGACGCGGGTGAGCAACACCCGGCCCGCGTCGCTCAGGTGCGTCACCCTGGAGCAGGTGTCGAGGGTGAGGCTGAAGAGCTCCTTCCGCTTCCCCTCCCGGACCACCACCTCGCCCAGGTGGACGCCGAACCGGTCCCTGAGCGGGACCTCGCGGCCCTCGTTCCAGCGCTCGAGCCTCGCCGAGGCCAGAAGCGAGAAGCGCACCGCCTCCGAGGCCGTCGTGAAGGCGAGCAGGAAGGCGTCTCCCGCCGTCTCGATCTCCTCGCCGCCCTCGCAATCCGCGAGCGTTCCCCGGACGAGGGCGTGGTGTTCGCCGATCACGTCGGCGTAGACCCGGTCGCCCAGCTTCTGCCGCGCCGCCGTCGATCCCACCACGTCGGTGAAGACGACCGCGAGCAGGGCGGTCGAGGACGGGACCGCGAGCGTGCCGTGGATCGGCTCCGGGGTATCCACCTACACCCCCTCGCGGTCGCGCAACCGGGTGATCAGGGCGGTGGCGACCAGGAACAGGGCTGTGAAGCCGGCGAGCACGGCACAGAGGCTCCCCAGTGCCAGGCCCATGTCGTCCACGGTGCGGCCCTTGAGACCCAGGTTGAAGAGGTGGCCGGAGATGGGCAGGGTCTCCCATCCGCCCACGATCCGCGTCGGCTGGTACAGCTCTCGCCCCACCTTGATGGAGGCGTCGTAGGCGTACCGGAGCACGTTCGCCCACGTGAGCGCGTGTGCCAGGCCGCCCATCCAGCGCAGTGGAACCATCACGGAGGAAAAGGCGATCTGGGGCACGAGCAGGAGCGGCAGGGAGCCCACCGCGGCCTCGGAGGACGAGAACGCCGCCGAGACGAGCAATCCCAGGGACATGCCGGTGAACCCCGTCAGGCCCTGGACCCCGGCGAGCGGAAGGAACCCGAACCCCCGCGGGCCGAGCCCCAGCCACCCGTGGAGCAGGGCGGTGAGCAGCACGCACTGCACCAGCACGATTCCCCCGAGGACGAGGACCTTCGATCCCAGGAAGGGCAGCAGGCGCGCCCCCACCCGCCGCTCCCTCCGCCAGATCGCCCGGTCCGCGATGAGCTCCCGCACGGACGAGGACATCCCGAACCAGAGCGAGGAGAGCGCCATCATGAACAGGGCCGGCGCGGTGGCCACCGGGAACACCACCGCCATCACCGCCGCGAGCAAGGCGGGCTGCAGGAGCAGCACGGCCACGCCCAGACGATCCCGCGCCTTCACGCGTGCGTAGCGGGAGGTCTGCGTGCACAGATCGCGCCACTGGGTGCGGACCTCCTTGCCGAGGCCACCCCACAGCGGGCGGGCCGCCGGCAGGATCCCGGGGACCGGTGCCATGACGCTGCCGGTTCGCTCCAGGAACTCGCGGGTGACGAGGTACTTCTGGTGGGCTGCGCTCTCGGCGTAGGCCTCGACCCACTCGGCGGGCGTGCGGTCGTCGAGGTGGTGGAACAGACCGTCGGGGGTGGGTACCCGGAAGAAGGCGCAGGCATCTCGAGGAGGGCCGAAGAACGCGAGGTGCCCACCCGGCGCGAGGACGAGCATGTGATCGACCTGCCGGATGACCGCCGGCGTGAGGTCGTGGGTGACGAGGAACACGATGCGGCCGTCGTCCGCGAGACGCCGGGCGAGGCGGGTGATGTCCTGTGCGGCCCTGGGATCCAGGCCGCTGGTGGGCTCGTCGAGGAAGAGGATGCGCGTGGACCGGGTGAGGACCTCCTGGCCCAGGTTCACGCGCTTCCGCTGCCCACCCGAGATGCCCCGCTTCTGCACGTCGCCGATCCGGTTGTGGCGGATCGCCCGGATGTCGAGCGTGTCGACCACGCGGTCCACCGCTTCGGCGATCTCGGCCCGGGTGGCGTCGCGGTCGAACCTCAGGCGGCCCGCATACGCCAGCGCCTCCTCCACCGTGAGCTCCCCGTGGACGAGATCGTCCTGGGGCACGATGCCGAGGATGGACCGGTCGAGCGCGAGCAGGCGGTGGAAGGGCACCCCGTTGAGCCGGACCTCTCCCTCGTCCGCCGGAGCCACCCCGGTGATGGCGTTGAGCAGCGTGGTCTTGCCCGATCCCGAAGGCCCCACCACGGCCACGACCTCGCCCGCGTAGACGGTGAAGGAGACGCCGGACAGGAGGGCGCGCGGCGCTCCCCGGTGGAGGATGGTCCGGCGGAGGCCCTGGACCGAGAGAGCCGAGAAGGTTCTGTTCGACTCTCCGACCAGCGTATCGCCCCCCTCGGCCAGCCAGAGCGTGTAGGGTCCGATGCCCAGCCGATGTCCCCATCCCAACGGCGCCGATGTCACGGCTTCGCCATCCACCACGGTGGGGCGGCCCGAACCCTGGTCCACGACTCGCCACCCTTCCGCACCGCGGACGAGGAGCGCATGATGGCTCGCGACCTGCGGATCCAGGAGGACCACGTCGTTGGACGGGCTCCGCCCGATGGAGATCCGTTCGCCCGAGAGGGGGAAGGAGCACTCCCCCCGAGCCTGCCGGGGATCGTGCCTGCGCAGGAGGGTCTGGAACAGGAGGGCATCCACGCCCAGCGCGTCAGCAGCGGCCTGCAGTCCGGCCACGGAATGGGCGTCGAGGCCACCCCGATCGGTCTGTATCACGAGGATCGCGTCGAGCAGAAGCAAGGCATCGGCCGAGCCGTGGCGTCTTACGAATAAGGTCAGGTTACCTGCTTCTTCCACGTCTTCCATGATACGGCGAAGAGCTTCCGCACCGAACCGGGCCTCGTAGGCGACGAGCTCCCCTGCGTCGTGGAACGCGCGGGCGTCCGGCGCCGTCGCGGCCTCGACCAGGAGGGCCAGGACCTCCTGCGGGAGACGGGTCCGGGGCGCGAGGTGGGACGCGAGCCGGCGTCGGGCGGAGTCCTCCGTGAGGACGGGGCCGAGCCCCGCGGCCGTGACGCCTTCGACAAAGTCGACCACGAAGGTCAGGGCCTCGGGAGGAGCCTCCAGGTGGGCGACGGCCAGGATGGTGGCGAGACGGTCCACCAGCCGTTCCGAGTGGACGGCGCTGGGGGTGTGGCTGACATCCCTGGAGGTCACAGGGCCTCTGCACCCGCGCGCCGCAAGGGGGGCGACGGACCTACCGGTACATCACAGCCGTTGCGACGGAGGAGCGGGATACGCCGGGTTGGGGGGAGGAGGCCGGTGTCCTCGCCGCCACGCGCACGGCGAGGAAGAACGTGTCGGTCGTCGCGGGGCGGAAGGCGAGCTCTCCCGAACGGCCCCGTGTGACGTCGTGGGTCCTGGGCTGCCCATCGGCGTCGTACAGGACGAGGTCGACCTCGGTCGCCGACGGGTCGCCGCAGGACGTGATGCGGTACTCCACGCCGGCGTAGAGGGTGAGCAGGTAGTGGCAGGTTTCGCCTTCGCCGAGATCGACCTGGGTGATGGTCCGGACCGCCCAGCCGTGCGGATAGGCGTTGGTGACCAGCTCGCGCACGCACGTCTCGGCCTCGTCCGGGCCCGCGGCCGCGGGCCCCGAGAGGGCGGCGAGGAGGATGGACGACGGGAGGAGCACGCGGAGCGACACGGGCCCTCCAATTCAGAGGAGCTTGAGGACCGCCTCGGTCTCCTGGTACAGGAGTTCCACGTCCTCGGCGGTGAGGGTGGGCTTCTTCGTGATGCCCTGGATGGCCGTGAGTGAGGTCTCGAGCTTGTCGAGGACCTGGTCGGGGGCTCGGGTCTGGCCTTCGCCCTTGACGTAGCCGAGGAAGTACCCGACCACCTCGGGCTGCCGGAGCAGGACGCTCGCGGCCTCGGGCTTCTGGGCCTTGCGGACCGCGGTCGAGACCAGGTTCGCGCCTTCGAGCCAGGAGCCGGCCTGGATCAGGGGGACGCAGCGGGGCCCGGCCTCGTACTCGATCTCGGGGATGACGGCGCCCGAGAGCTCGTCCATCTCCTTCACGAGGCCCTCGCGCGTGATGGCATCGGACTGGATCTTCTGGATCAGCTCGTCGAGCGTGGCCTGGAGGTCCCTGCCCCCTCCGAGGAGATCGAGACCCTTCTTGATGGAGCCCAGGCGGGACAGCAGGACCTCCTTGGGGGCCTCCTTCGCCGTGAGGACCACATCGGCGATGACCACGCCGGTGCGGACGGCCACCTGGTCGAGGTTGGGATTCTCCACGACCACCTCGCGCGCCCGCACGAGCAGTCCGAGCGACTCGGCGATCCCCTCGCGCGCGAGCGCCGCCTGCATCTCGGCCGGAGAGGGCGTGAGGGAGGTGGGGACGGCAGCGGCGCGGGCGGCGTCCACGTCGATGGCCTGCGGCGTCGCTGGCGGCTCCACGGGGGGCGCGGGTTCCTCGCGGCCGCCGCAGGCCACGAGGAGGAGGGACATAGCGGGCCAGATCAGGATGCGAGCAGAACGGGTCATGTCGGTCTCCGGCAGAGTGAGGGTCGGCCGACCGATACTACGTCAACGGCGCTGGAAGGGCAACCACAGGCCCGAGCGCCCCGGGTGCCGTTCGGTTCACAAGACCCGCGCCTCTACGACGAGGCCGGCGCCTCCCGCTGCCTGCACCTCGACGTTCGCGTAGCCCGTGGCCTCGAGGAGCGAGACGAGGGACCGCGCCTCGCGAGCGACGACGGGCCAGTCGAGCAGGAGCCGCCAGAGGGCGTCGTCCGCGGCGGGCGCCAGGGCGGTGGCGATCAACCGACCTCCCGGGCCGAGGTGGCCGCACAGGTGCTGGAGCGTCTGCGCGGCGGGGCGGGCGGGCAGGTAGTCGAGCAGGCCTTGGAGGACGACGAGATCCTGGCCCTGGACGGCCCGAAGGGCGCCCACCGCGGCGACGTCCGCCAGGTGGTCCTGCACGAGACGGATGCGCAGGGCGGGCCCGAGGCCCGCGAGGAGGGTGTCCTGCAGGGCGAGGGCCTCCCGGGACGGCTCCACGACGGTGATTTCTCCCTCGCGACCCACGAGGAGGGAACGCAGCCGGGATGGAATCGCCGTGTGCGCGGTGTGCGCGAGCAGGGCCCGGATCGGCCCCCCTCGGCTCGAGGACAGTGCTTCTTCCAGGATGTCGGCGGCCCGTTCCCCGCGGCTGCGGATCCCCACCGCGCGGGGCTGGTTCAGGAGCCAGGCATCCACCGCCACTGCGAGAGGACCCTCGCCGCGAGGCGCGTGGGCGGCGAGGTGCGCATGGAGCCCGGTCCCACCGGCGAACCCCTCGGGCCGCGAGAGGCAGAGGTGCGCCGTGGTCGCCCGAAGGAGGTACGGGTGGAGGTCCCGGCACACGGACTGCACGAGGCGGGACCGAACCTCCGGGCTCCGGCACCGCTCGTCGAAGGCCCGGGCGACAGAGGACAGGCGCGCCAGGAGCTCCTCCACCGAGGCCGTGGCCTCCGGATCGGTCGGGTCTCGGCGAAGTCGGCGGTCCGCCTCGGCCAGGCCGTCGCGGATCTCCCGGACCGGGCCCTCCACCTCCTCGTCGCCCTCGGCATCGCCTGGGGGGCGTGTGGCCGTCGAGCTCCTCAAGCCTCCCGTAACGGCATTGAAGGTCAGGAATCTCACGCGCTCGGTCACCTCCTCGGCCAGGGCACGCCAGAGATGGAGGGCGAAGACCGAGTCCGAGTCGAGCAATGCCCCCAGCGCGACCGCCGGCCAGCGCGTGAGGCGGCAGGCCGTGTTGGCCACCACGTCCACGCTGCGGGGGCAACCGTCGATGAAGGCGAGCTCGCCGACCACGTCGCCCGGCACCATGACGTCGAGCACGACCTCGGGCCGGGAGCGCCGGTCCACCGCGTCGAGGGTCCCCTCGTCCACCCGGTACATGTCCCCACCCGGATCGCCCCGCCGGAAGAGGTGCTCTCGGGGGCCGAGCCGGACGTGCTCCCCGAGCCGCTCCAGCTTCGCGCAGTCCTCGGGATCCAGGCGGGTGAGGAAGTCCTTCATCGCGGTGCGTCCCTCGGCGGGGAGAGGTCCCTACCGGATGCCTGGTCCCACAGGATCCGCGAGACGATCAACGGCATCTCCTTGCCCTTGACCAGGACCGGGTCGAGGCGCTCGAACGTCCATCCCGGACCGAGCCGGGCGGCCGTGCCCTCGCCCACGAGGATCTCTCGCGCCGTCGCGAGACCGCAGATCCGGCTGGCGACGTTGGTCGCGTCGCCGATGGTCGCGTACTGCAGGAACTGCTCCGAGCCGACTCCGCCGGCGGCTACCCGGCCGGTGTTGACGCCGATGTGCACCGCGAGGGATGCGGGCAGCCTGCCTCGCTCCACCAGCTCCTTCACGGCGTACTGCATGTCGACCGCTGCCCGCACGGCGCGTTCCGGATCGTCCTCGTGCGGGAAGGGCACGCCCCAGACCGCCAGGAGGGCGTCACCGATGTACTTCTCGAGCGTTCCCTCGTGGCGGAACACGATCTCGGCCATGACCGGGAAGAAGGCGTTCAGGAGCCGGATGACGTCCTTCGGTGCCATGCGCGACGAGAGCGCGGTGTACCCCGACAGGTCGCAGAAGAGCGCGGTGGCTTCGCACTCGCGGGCCTCCAGGGCATCCCGTCCTCGGATGATGGCCTCGATCGCCGCGGGAGGAAAGAAACGCATCAGGGTGCTGCGGGTGACCGCCTCCTGTGCGAGCTTCACGGACAGCGTCGCGTTGTGGATGGCGATGGCCGCCTGGTTGGCAAAGGCCGAGAACAGTTGCAGGTCCTGCTCGTCGAAGCAGTCGGGTCTCGTGACGTTGTCCACGTACAGGGCACCGAGCAGGTGCTCTCCGGCCTTGAGCGGGGCGCACATGGCCGACACGATGGACTGCCGCAGGATCGATCCTTCCATGCGCAGGCGCGCGTCGCAGTGCGTGTCCGAGAACAGCGCCGCCACGCCGCGGGTCACGACGTAGTCCACGATCTGCCTGCTGAAGGCCTGGTACTCAGGCACACCCGGGCGCGCCTTCGCGACCCGCGGCACGGGTTGGCCGTCCTGCAGCACGACCACGGTTCCCCGGTCGATGTCCAGGATCTCGAATCCCAGGTCGAGCACCTTGCCGAGCACCTCGTCGATCGGGGCCGGGGAGGAGAGCAGCTCGCTCACCTTGAGCAGGATCTCCAGCCTCTGATGATCCCGAGCCGTCGAGAGCGCGTCGTTGCGCTCTCGGGAGGGGCCACCGGCGACCTTCGCCGCACGCCGGGCACCCAGGAGCTGGTCGAGCGACTGGCTCATCGGATCGGTCGCCGGGTCGAGCATCAGCGAGGGTGGCCGGTGCCAGCCCGCAGTCAGGGGCGCACCCTGGGTGACGTAGCGGAACGTCACGTCCCCGCAGCGGACGACGTGGTCGCAGCCCAGCCCGCAGCGCCCGACACGCGCGCCGTCGAGGTAGGTTCCGTTCTTGCTCCCCAGATCCTCCAGGATCGCCTGGTCGCCGTCGAGCAGGATGCGCGCGTGCTCGCGAGACAGGCTCTGGTGGGGGACGGCGACGTCGTTGTCCTCGCTCCGGCCGATCGTGTTGACTCCGGGAACGAGCTGAAAGACGCGCTCGTCGATCCGGCCCGCGTGGAGGATCAGCCGAGGCATGGGGTGCAATTCTCTTCGTCGGAGGAAGTTTTCGGAGTCAGCACCTACGGGCTCGCGCAGCGGTGCCCGCGGTCGGGGGGTCGGCTCTGGGGAACTCCGTCCTCCCACGTGACCGGAACCGCCCTCCACACATCGCGCAGCAGCTCACAGTAGTCGGCCTGCAAGGCCGTAAGATTCCACACGAAGACATCACCCAGCTCGGTGGCCGCGTACAGCCTGCCCGCCTGCAGACCCAGGTGGATGACCGGCCCGTGGAGTCGCGCCTGGTCGAGGCGCACGCCCGTCTCCAGGCTCCAGAGGCCGAGGTCTCCGTTCGCGAAGCCGACGACCACCGTGTCCATCGGCCCTCCCAGGATGCGTACGACCGGACTGGAGCCGGTCTCCTCGAAGAAGAGGGCTGGACGGGTTTCACCGGGAACCGAGGCGACCAACTCGAGCGAGCCGTCCTCGAATCCCACCACGATCCAGCGCCCGGCGAGGCCGAGCGCGGTCACGCCCGGAGGCGTCGGATGCACGCTCAGACGCATGCCCTCAGCGCCGAAGACGGTGATCTCGTCGTGCGTGGCGGCCAGGATCCGGTCGCCTTGCGCAGCGAGGGCGACCACGTCCTGGAGGAGATCCTGGACCGCACCCGACGCAGTGACGAGACTCACCCTCCCCCGTGCGCGGGTCACACACCCGCCCGACACGCCGAGCACCGTGTCGAGGCCCTCGATCGACCGTTCCTGGAGCCGGCGATCGGTCACACGGTCCCAGAGCTCCAGGCGGTCGGCCGTGACGTGCAGGCACAGCAAGCGGGTCGGATCGGCCTCGCCCCCACCGAGCGCCCCCTGCTCGACAGCCGTGCGCCAGGCCCGGGTTTCGCTGCCGCCCAGGGGGGGTTCCGGATCGAGGCGGCGCCATCCCCTGTGCGTGTAGACCTCGGGGGGCGAAGAGAGCATCAGGGGGCCGCGCCAGAACGGGCGGCCCGTGGCCGCATCCCAGAGCCGGACCGTGCCGTCGTCACCCCCGGTGGCCACGAGCCCGCCGTCCGGGCTGAACCTGAGCCAGGTGCATTCGTTCCGGTGGCCGCGCAGCGTGACGACCTGCCGCGTCCGGAGGTCCAGGATGCGGCCGAGGCCGTCGGCGCTCGCGAAGCCGAGGTGCTCGCCGTCGGGATGGAAGGCAGGCCGGTAGGTGCGCGCGGGGAACGTGCCGAGCACCTCCCCTCGCCCGGTCGACAGGTCCCAGAGGCGGACCGTGCCGTCCGCGCCGCCCGAGGCCAGAACCCCGCCGTCAGGCCCGAACGCAACGCCGTCCACACCGCCCACGTGTCCGTCGAGCCGCAGGCGCTCCCTGCCGCTGCGCGCGTCGACCACGCTGATCCTGCCTTCGGTACCCGCCAGCGCAAGCGTCCGACCATCGGGGCCGTACGCCAGGTACCGAACGTACCCGCCGGTTCCCCTGAGCGACCACTGCTCGTCGCCGGAAACGGCGTTCCATAGCCGGGTGCTCCCGTCCGTGCTGGTCGAGGCGAGGAGGCAGCCGTCCGGGCTGAAGACCACGTCGTACACGACACTCGTGTGCCCGTCGATACCTCCTGCCGGCGCGCCCGTGGCGGCCTCCCAGAGGTGGACGGTCGGACGCCCGCCCACGGACGCAAGCCGCGAGCCGTCGGGACTGAAGGCCACGCTCAGCACCGTCAACGAGGGGGTGTCGGTGACCGACAGGAGTTCACCCGTCGACACGGACCACTGGCGGATCGTCGCGTCTTCGCCGCCCGAGGCCAGGACCTGCCCGTCGGGCCGGAAGGCCCCGCTGTTCACCGAGGTGCGGTGCCCGCCCACGGGCCGACCTTCCTCGCGGAGGGTCGGATCCCACACATGCAGGAGGCCATCGACGCTGGCGGCGAGGAGCCGCGTGCCGTCGGGACCGAAGCGAATCCCCGTGACCATGCTCCTAGGCCCGGTGAGCACCTGACGCTCGGTCCTGGCCGCGACGTTCCAGAGGCGGACGCTCCCGTCCATGCTGCCCGTACCCAGCAGTTCCCCGTCCGGGCTGAAACCGAGGCAGTAGGGTCGTTCCGGATGCGTGAGACGACCGGACTCCGCTCCGGAAGCCAAGTCCCAGAACCGCACGGTCCGGTCCCGGCTCGCGCTCGCCAGGAGCGTGCCGTCGGGATGGAACGCCACGGCGTACACCCGTGCCGTGTGGCCCCGGAGCACGCCGCGCTCGGCGCCGGAGGGCACCTCCCACAGCCGGACCGCCTGGTCGTCCCCGGCGGAGGCCAGGAGCCGGCCGTCGGGGCTGAACGCAACCCCGAGGACCGGACCCGAGTGTGGGCTCGCGAGGAATAGCTCTGCTCCGGTGGCGAGGTCCCACAGCCGCAGGGTCCTGTCCTCGCTGGCTGAGGCCAGGAGGCGGCCGTCCGGGCTGACGGCCACCACGGAGGTGGCAGTGTGGCCCTCGAGCCTGCGGACCAACGTGCCTCGCGTAGGATCCCAGACGTCGATCAGCCCACCCCGCATCCCCACGACCAGCAGCCTCCCGTCGGGCGTGAACGCCAGGCTCTGCAGTTGATCGGCGCAGCCTCGGAGGATCCGGACCGCACCGGTCTGGGCCCCCACCAGGTACACCGCCCGGTCTACGCCTCCCGTGGCGATGGTGACCCCGTCCGGCGAGAAGGTCGCGTCGTTGAGCTCCGTGCCGAACGCCCTGCGCCACAGGAGCGGCTCGCTTCGCAGGCGGTACCACAGCATCCGGCCGAGGGCCGAGTCCTCGCCTTCCAACGAGACGCGGACCTTGGCGCGCGCCTCCAGCATGTCGCCGCGGCCGAGCGCCGCCCGGGCGGCCTCGCGCAACGCCGCCGCCTCTCCGTGCTCAGCTCGGATCCGGAGCGCCGTGGCTTCGCGCTCCTGGGCTGCGAACCCGAGGGCGACCAGGGCGAACACCACGACGAGGACCGCGAGCGTGCCCGTGAGCGCGGCGAGCCGGCGGTGCCGTCGCTGCGCGGCACGCTGCTCCGTCTCGGTGGCAGCGGCAAGGAATCGAGCCACCAGGTCCGGAAGCTCGACGGTGGCCCGACCGAGCATGCGGTGGGCCTCGGCCAGGGCCTCACCACGCCACACCTCGTCGTCTCGGCACCCGCGTTTCTGCCAGAGCTCGGCCGCGGTACGGGCCTCGGCCAGGAACACGATCTCCTCACGGCTCTCCTCGAGCCAACGGCGCAGGCGCTCCCAGCTCCGGATGAGCGACTCGTGTACGAGCTCGACCTGGCCGCCCGCAGGACCCTTGCGCACCAGGAGCATGCGACCCGTGATCATGCCGTCGAGCACGGCCTCGGCCTCGGGTCCGAGCGCCTCGAGCACCTCGGTCCGTCCCAGCACACGCCGGGTACCCTCCGGCGTGACGAGCCTGAGCAGGAGGGTGCGCACGAGTCCGACAGCGTCCGGCGCCAGCCCCTCGATCAACTCGTCGGCCTGCCGGGCCAGCGCACCCTCGACGCCCCCGATCTCGTCGTAGACCCGGCGCAGCAGGCGCCGCCCCGTCCTGTCCCGCCGGTCCCAGAGGCGCTCGACGGTGAACTGCAGCAGGGCCAGGGCTGCGGGCTCACCCTTGACGGCCGTGACCATGTCGCCGGCCAGCGCGGGGTCGTCGAATGCGTAACCCACCGCCTGGAGGGGTCGGATCAGTGTCTCCTCGAGCGCCCCGACGTCCGGGGTCCGCAGCACCGCGACCCGGCTGAGTACGTCGCGGGCGATCTCGGTCTCTGCGAGGCGCCAGAGGAAGTCGTCGCGCAGGGTGAACACCACCCGCACGGGACCGGCCGGATCGTCCGCCGCCCGGCAGACGGCTTCGACGAAGGCGCGGCGCACGGCCTCGTCGCCCGTCAGTGCGTACAGCTCCTCGAACTGGTCGATGACGAGAAGGACGTCCGCCTCGTGGCGCTCGGCGAGGCGCTGCAACTGGAGGCCGAGCTTGCCCGGCGACTGGGCGAACAGGCTCGCGAGCAGCTCGCCACCGAGCAGGCCGGCGTCGCTACCGCGCGAGCGGCCCGCCCGGCCCGCCGTGTCGAGACCGCCGCTGGACGTCCCGGTCTCTCCGCTCTCGGCGAGCACCAGTCGCTGAGTGAGGACGGCGAAGGGATCCGACCCGGGGCGCATGGCGAGCACCAGCCATCGCCCCTGCTCGCGCAAGCGAGGGATCACTCCGGCCCTTACGAACGAGCTCTTGCCCGCACCCGACGGCCCGATGACGGCCAGCACGGGTTCCCCCCTGAGCCGCTCCACGAACCGTGCGACCTCCGCGTCCCGGCCGAAGAACAGGCCGGCGTACTCCTCGGTGAACGGGAGGAGGCCCCGGAACGGGCTCCGCTCGCCGTCGTGGCGTACTCCCTCCCCGTGGAGCAGGGCACCCAACTGCTCCGCCACCCGTGCGGCCGTAGGCCGGCTGGCGGGAGTCTTGCCGAGGCAGGCGATCACGATCTCGGCAAGCCCGCTGGGAAGGGGCTCCACGGGTACGAGCGGCGGCACGGGGTCCGGGCCCTGCACCTGCGCGCTCAACGCGAACAGTCGCTGCCGGTCGGATGCGAGCGCACCGTAGGGATGCTCGCCGGACAGAAGTTGGTACAGGATGACCCCGAGTGCCCACACGTCGACGGCACTCGTGAGCCCCCCCCCCGACCACTGCTCGGGCGCCATGTAGGCAGGCGTTCCAGCCAGTCCGGCACCGGTGGTGAAGACCGCCGTCCTGGTCGAGTCGGAGGCATCGGAAGGCTGCTGGGGCGGGGCGCTGCCGGGGGATGGGCTCCCGGGCCGGAGCGTCTCGGCGAGCCCGAAGTCGAGCACTCGCAACCGACCGTCGACCCCCAGGATCACGTTCTCCGGCTTGAGATCGCGGTGCAGCACGTGGTGGCGGTGCGCCTCGGCGAGTGCCTCGGCCATGGCGCGACCGAAGCGGAGCGTCTCCCTCACGCCCGGCCGTTGCTCCCGCATGCGCTCGCCCAGCGTTTGCCCCTCGAGGTACTCCATGGCCACGTACGGGCCGCGGCCGGCCGGGCCGAGGTCGACCTCGCCGAACGCATACACGGTCACGATGTGCGGATGACCGAGCTGCGCCGTGATGCGCGCCTCGTTGAGGAAACGCTCGACAGCGCGGGCATCGCCGAGCGCTTCGGGGAACACGATCTTGAGCGCCACCTTGCGGCCGAGACGGGTGTCGCGGCCGAGGTAGACCTCCCCCATCCCTCCCCGCCCGATCGGGCGCACCACCCTGAAGTGATCCACCATCGTCCCGGTGGCGAGCGCTGGATGCGATGGGCTGCTCGAAGAGGGCATGTGCGGACTCTACAGCGTGGGGACTGACCCGGTCAAGGCTCGAACCTTGCCGGCGGAACGGGCATCCCGAGGCAGCCGGGCGCCTTGTCCCCCCACCACGGGGGCGGTACAGTCGCGCCCATGATGCATCCTGGTCACCGCCTCCCGTGGGGATTCGCCCTGCGCACAGGGAGTGCCGTCCTGCTCGCGTGCCTGGCCGTGTCCGGCGGCTGGCGCCCGGCGGACCTCGCCTTCGGAGTCGCCCTCGTCGCGGTCGCCGTCCTCGGTGCACGGCCCCGGGTGCCGGCTCGCGTGGAGGTCCCCGCGGTCGTCGTGATCACCGCGCTCTTCGTGGCCTCGGCGCTGCCCGTACTCGATCCCGGCCGGCCCATCGGGACCGACTGGATGTCCTACCTGAAGAATGCGATCGCGATCGCCACCGGCGATTGGGGCCTCTACCAGCGATGGCGCGGCCCCGGCTACGCGTGGGCGTCGCTGGGTGCCACGGCCCTCACGGGCAGCCTCGTGGCCGGTTCGATCCTCGTGTCCTTCCTCGCGGCGACGGCCCTGGTACCGCTCACCGCCCTGCTCGGTCGCCGGATCGCCGGTCCCGAGGCCGGGATCCTCGCGGCCGCACTCATGGCCGGGTGGGCCGACCTGCGCATCCATGCGGTGTCGAGCACGCCCTACGCACTCTATGCGGCCCTCGTGCTCGCCGGAACCGTGGCAATCCTCGGTCCGGGAGCGGCTCGGGCGGCCGACGGGACGTCCGGACCTCCAGCGCCGGGTCCCGCCACGCGCCGTGGATGGTCGCCGTGGCGGGCAGGGGGGCGAGCGTGCCTCGCCGGCCTCGCGTTCGGGCTCGCCTTCGCCACGGATCAGCGCGCCGCCCCGATTGCCGGCATCGTGATCATCGGCGAGGTGGGCGCCACCGCCGTGGACTGGCTGCGCTCCCGTGGAGCGGCGGCCCGCTCCCTGGGCCCTCCGCGGCCGGGCCTCCGCCTCGCCACGCTCGCCCTCGCCGCGCTCGTCGCGACTGCCGTCGGCGCCGGCACGGTGGCCACGTTCCCCGTTCCCCTGCTCTCCCTCGACGAACAGGTGGCCCTGCAGCGCGATCTCCACGCCCGCGAGGGGAACACCGGGTGCCAGCCCAAGGGGCCCCTGCTCCCCACCGTGGCCGACGTCGTCGGCCCGTGCGGCCGGGCCACGCTGCGCGGCAACCTCCTGCGGGGACGGGAGGCCGTCCCGCTCGACCTCGGCGCGATCGCCGGGCTCGTCGCCCTCGGCCTGGTCGTGGCGCGCCGCGGGCGCGCGGCCCTCCTGGCTCCCGTCCTCCCCGTCGCCCTCTCCCTCTTCGTCGTCGGGGTGCACAACCGCTACCTCGTGGCCGCCGGGCCGGCGCTCGCCGCCGCCGCCGGGTCGGCCCTGGCCTGGTTGTCCGGTGCGACCGGGCCTCCGGCCGATCCGTCCCGATGCCTCGGGGTCCGCCGTGCGGCGACCTCGATCGCCCTGCTCGCCGTGCTCGTCGTCTCGGCGTGGGCCTGGACCCGGTCCCCGGGCACGCTCTGGTCCGTGGCCCACGGCGGCACCACGCTCGGGTTCTCGCTCCACTCGGGCCCGCCCTCCGAGGCCACGCTCGTGATTCGCGACCGGGCGAGGAAGCGGGATCGGGTCGTCGACTGCGCCCGCGCCGGCTTGAGGGAGCGCCTGTGGCCCCGTCCCGTCGAGACCTCGCCGGCAGGAGCCGGGGACCTCCTCTCCAAGCGTTGCACGCGGCTGTTGGCGAAGGGAACCCGCCTGCCCACATGGGTCGCCGCCTGGACCGTTCCCGACACGCCCGTCGCCGAGAGCTGGGAGATCGTCGAGCGCTGGCCCCAGAGGGACGGGGCATTCGTGCTCCTCAGGGTCCGCTGAACGGGAGGAGCCGGCCGCCTACTTCGCCGCTCCGGCCTCCATGGCGTGGACCGCGACCACGTGCACGCCGGGCTTCCGCTTCGCCAGGCGCCTGGCGGCCCTGGCGGTCGCCTGCTGGGCGTCGTCGGCCACGACGAGGAGCTCGGTCTCGTCCGACGCCAGCACCATGAAGCCCCTGGCCTCGACGTGGGGCAGCACGGGGAAGGCCTCGGCCACCAGGCGTGGCTTGGGCCGGACGGTCGGTACCGGCGCGGCGCGGTGGCCCGACGACGCCGATCGGGCCCGTTGCCGGGTGGCAGCGGGCTCCCGGGAGGTCCGGCCGGTTCCCGAGCGAAGTCGTTTCACAGCAAAGGTCAGTCCGACAGCGGCGGCGAGGCCGAGGAGGAGGAGCAAGACGCCGAGCCAGACCATCGGGGACTCCTTCGCCGGGAACCGGCGGACCTCAAACACGTCCGGGCGAAACCCCCTCCGGAGGTGGAGGGTGGTTCCTGCTCCTGATTCAAGCAAGGACCGTGCCAGGCACCCCGTCTCGGGCCCTGAGATCCCGCGTGTTCCCTCTTCTACAGTTGTTTTCGCTGATCGGTTACCTTCTGCCCCTGCCGCCGCGAGCAGGATGCCCTGCCGGCAGAGCAGCGAAACGGATCTTGCGGGGGCGGAAGGGATCTGGCGCCCACGAGGCCGAGGGGTAGACTCCCGGCATGCCCGCACCCCCCCCCCTTCCCCCCGCTCGTTCCTGCCTCGTCGTCGTGGTGCTCGTGGCCCTGCTGGTCCTCGGAGGCGGGTGCGCAGGCCGGAGCGTCCCGAACGGGCGCCCGACCCCCGGCGGCGGGGCGGTGGCTTCGGCAGCCCCGGCCGCGACACTCGCGGGTCTCGACATCCTCGTTCGCGGGGGGAACGCGGTGGACGCGGCGGTGGCCGTGGCCCTGGCCTTGGCCGTGGTCCACCCCGAGGCGGGCAACCTCGGCGGCGGCGGCTTCGCCTTGGTGCGCATCGACGGCGAGGTGGCGGCGCTGGACTTCCGCGAGACGGCGCCCGCCGCGGCTACGCCCGGCATGTTCCTCGGTCCGGACGGGGAGCCCGTTCCGGACCGATCGTTGATCGGCCCGCTCGCGGCCGGTGTGCCCGGCACGCCGGCGGGCCTCGCCGAGCTGCACCGGCGGTACGGTCGCCTGCCGTGGCGCACGGACGTCGCACCCGCGATCCGGCTCGCCCGGGACGGGTTCTTGGTGACCGAGCGCCTCGCCCGGGTGCTCGAGGAGGATCGCGCGCTCCTCGCGCGGTTCCCGGAGACCGCCGCCGTCTGGCTGCCCGCGGGGACCCCACTCCGAGCCGGCTCGCGGTTCGCGATCCCGGCGCTCGCACGGACGCTCGAGGCCTATGCCGAGGAAGGACCCGACGCGCTCGTCCGGGGCCCCGCGGCCGCCGCGATCGCGACCGTGGTGCAACGGTACGGGGGTGTGCTGACCGCCGAGGATCTCGCGTCGTACACGCCGATGTGGCGGGATCCGGTGCGTGTCCACGCGTTCGGCTGGGAGGTCGCCTCGATGCCCCTCCCCTCGTCCGGTGGGATCATCCTCGCCCAGACCCTCGGGATCCTGGAGCGGGCCGGTTGGGGCGACCTCCCGGCGAACGGCGCGGATCGGGCCGCACTCCTGGTGGAGGCCTGGCGCCGGGCCTTCGCCGATCGGTTCCTGCTGGGCGATCCGACCACCACGCAGGCCGATGCCCGGACCCTGCTCGATCCTGCCCGCCTCGACCGCAGGGCCCACGGGATCGATCGGGCGCGGGCGGGCCGATCCGCGGACGTGGCGCCCGGCGTCGACATCGGGGCGGAGCGACCCGACACGACGCATCTCTCGGTGGTGGACGCCCGCGGCGACGCCGTGGCGTTGACCGTCACCTTGAACGGGCGCTTCGGTTGCGGTCTCCTGGTCCCGGAGTTGGGCTTCCTGCTCAACGACGAGATGGACGACTTCACGGTGGCACCCGGCCGGCCGAACCTGTACGGGCTCGTGCAGGGGCCGGCGAACGCGGTTGGCCCAGGCAAGCGGATGCTCTCGTCGATGAGCCCCACGATCGCGTGGAGGAACGGGGACGTGCTGGCCCTCGGATCGCCCGGCGGATCCCGGATCCCGACCGCCACCGTCCAGGTGCTCCTCGGTGTGCTGATCGATGGTGCGAGCCTGGCCGACGCGGTGGCCCGGCCGCGGATCCACCACCAGTGGATACCCGACGAGGTGGCGACGGAGCCCGGCGCGCTCGCCCCCAGCGTGCGGGACGCCCTGGTGGACCGAGGGTATGCCCTGGTGGACGTACGCGCGCTGGGTGAGGTGCACGCCGCCCGGCGCCATCCCGGCGGGCGCCTCGAGGCCGAGGCGGACGACCGCGGTCCGGGCGCCGCGGGGACGGGGTACCCGACGCGCTGAGGGACCCCCTCGACGGCCGTGGGGTCGCCCGGGGCCTGGTGATCGTTCCTCCGCCTGTCGGGCACCATGTCTAGCGAGCACCGACCAATCCGATCACCCCCGATCCCTGCGATTTCCATCGGAGGAAATGGCCATGTCTACGTTCTCGCTTCGCCTCCTCGGCCTTCCCCTCATCCTGTCCGGCCTCGTGCTGGGCGGGTGTGACAGCGGCGACGACACCGGCCCGTCCAACGACGACACGAGCGACGAGACGGGGACGGATCCCCGCGACTACGACGACTTCGACAACGACACGATCATGGACATCCACGAGGGGCTGTCCACCGACGACTACGACGACGACGGGACACCGAACCACGAGGATCCCGACGCCGACGACGACGGCATCACCGACAAGCAGGAGGCGGGGGACCACAACCCGTACACGGCGCCGGTGGACTCCGACGGCGACGGCAACCCCGACTTCCTCGACCTGGACTCCGACGACAACGGGATGCCCGACGAGGACGAGCGTGGGGACGGGACGCAGCCCGCGGACACGGACGGTGACGGGATCGACGACTACCGGGACACGGACAACGACGGGGACAACATCCTCGACGAGGTGGAGTTCGGGCGGGATCCCGCGAACCCGGTGGACTCGGATCGGGACGGGACGCCCGACTACATGGATCTCGACTCCGACGGCGACGGGATCGGGGACCTGTGGGAGGGGGGGACGACCGACTACTCCGACGACCCTGTGGATTC
>JBFYZZ010000071.1:0-6321 GCA_041309225.1 Deltaproteobacteria bacterium
ACCCCGGGTCCGCCGCCGCCGGGCGCGCCGCCGCCCGGAGCGCCTCCACCCGTGGGCGCGCTGCCGGGAGGAGCGCCGCCGGCCACACCGTCACCGTCGAACCATCCCCCCAGGTGACCGGGGAGGGGCGCACAAGGGGGCCTCCCGCTCGGGAAGCCCCCCCGCGAAGAGACCCTCACCGCAAGAGATGGAGGAGACGCTAGGCTTTGCCAGGTGGGATCCGGCGGGGGGGACAATCCCGAGAGGAAGGGGGCTTGGCCTTCCATCCGATCTCACTGTAGCGGAGGCCCCGGACGACCGCAACACCCTCGTGGCAGAACCACGTGGGACCGGCCGGAAAGGCCCGTTTCCGCGGAGGGTGGGAGGAGACCTCAGGCCAGGACGCGCCGGAGCGCGTCGGCCAGGTTCCGGAGCGAGAAGGGTTTCCGGAAGACGCCCAGGATGGGCCCCTGCGCGCCGGACATGCGCTGCCCCTCCTCGATGTCGCCGGTCATGAGGAAGATCCTGCTCTCGGGGCGGATCTCGATGAGCTGGGACATGACCTCGCGCGCCCGGATGCCCGGGATGCCCCAGTCGAGGAGGACCACGTCGTAGACCTGGGAGGAGAAGACCTCGATGGCCTCGCGGCCGGTCTCCACGGCCGTGACCTCGAAGCCCTCGCGGACCAGGAACTCGGAGAGGAGGTCTCGGATGTCGGGCTCGTCATCGACGACGAGGATCCTGGCCATGGGTGCACCTGTCCGTCCCACGTATCCGGAGGGGAGGTCAGGGGCCCTCCCCGATCGTCCCCTCCAGGTCCGGCTCCCACCGGCCGGTCACCGTGCGGTGTGCGAGCTCGGCCAGGGCGGCGGTCGTCCAGGCGGTCCGCTGGACGCCCAGCACGTCCTCGTCCACCTCCATGGCCACGGTCGCTCCGCCCGTGACGACCGCCGTGTTGGCGGGGTTGTCGGCGTACGCGGCCTCGACCCCCGTCGCCCACGCGGCGTAGGCCGCGTCCGGGTTGACCCGCAGCCAGGTCGCCCCCGACGCCTGGAGCGCCTCGGCCAGGCCCGTGACGTGCGGGTGATCCGGCAGGGCCAGGCCGTGGTCCTCGGCCGTGCCGATCACCACGATCGGAAGGTCGGGGTGGAGGGCCATCGCGGGGCCCGCGAGGCGGCCGGCGTCGCGGCCGGCCCAGAAGGCCCAGGCCTCTTCGGCGCCGAGCAGGCCCGGGACGGCGAGCCCGGTCTCGGCGACCTGGGCGGCCAGGACGGGCGACACCACGAGACGCGGTTCCCCGTCCACGACCGGCACGAGGCCGTGCACCGCGAAGTCCATGTCCTCGGAGAACGCGCCGTCGTCGTCGAGGTCGTAGTAGAGGATCCCCGAATCGTCGGGACCGGGGCTCCACGCAAGGCCACCGGGGTCGATCTCACAGGTGATGCCGGCGGCGGCCGACCACGCACAGGCGCCCTCCTCGTAGAGGGGCAACGGGTGGCCGGCGCTCCCGATCTCGAGCGTGGAGAACTGGGCCCCGGACGGGGTCTCGAACACGGTGAGGCCCGCCATCGCCGGCAGGTCGAGCGCGGGATCGGCGAGCACCGCCACGGCCAGGTTGCCGCCGTTGGACTGGCCGTGGAGGAAGGGATCGAGCGGCGCGAGCGTCACCCCGACCCGCTCCCGGAGGCCGCACCCGTCGGTGTCGTCGAGCGCCCCGGCGGCGTACCGCAGCGCGGTCCGGACGGCGCACCGGGCGGCACGCCCACGGAGGTCACCCAGGCCGGGCGCCCGGACCTCCCCGCCCTGGTCCGGGAATCCGACGTAGAGGTGGACGAACCCGGCCCCGGCATCCACCGCACGTTCGCCCGCCTCCACGGGCAGGATGCGGGCCTCGAAGCCGCCCGACAGGACCACCACGACCGGCGCGCCCGAGGCCAGGAGGGTCGGCGGCTCGCCCCACAGCACCTCCACCACCACGGGGTCCGGGAGGTCCGGGTCCGGAAGCGACACGACGGCGTGGTGCTCGCCCCAGTCGGTGTCCTCCCGGGCCTTGCGGCAGAAGTCCCGGCCCGGCGGCCGATGCACGTCGCCGCAGGCCGCGGGGAGCGGTGCCAGCAGGAGGACCGGGAAGGACAGCCGGAATCGCATGTGCCGGGGGCGGGTCGGTCGGCTACCTGGGGCGCCACACGGTAGCCCCCTTCCGGGGCCCTCCGCAACCGGCGAGGCCGCATGACCTGGCGCGCCATCCCCGCCTCCGAGGCCGTCTGGGCCCTGCCCGCCGGGCTCCTGCGGTTCGGGACCACCGCCGAGCTCCCCCCCGGGCGCGAGGCACACGGGCCGTTCCTCGGCCAGGAGGCCCTGCGCGCGACGATCGGGCAGGCGGTGCGCCTGTCCGATGGCTGCCACCACGTCTACGTCGCCGCACCCCGCGACGTGGAGGCCACGGACCTCGCGATGCAGGCGATCGGCGAGCTCCGGCCGCGCCGCCGCTCGCCGGGCCGTGACCTCGTCTGCGTCCAGGATCCCGACGATCCCGAGCGCCCGCGCATCCTGGCCCTCGGTCCGGGTGCCGGGGAGCGGTTCCGCGAGGCCATGGCCGAGCTCGCGGCCCGCCTCCTCCGGGAGGTGCCGCGCATTCTCGACGATCCGGACCTGGAGACCTGGCGGGCGTCTTCGCGGGCCGACCTGGAACGGAACCGTGCCGTGGCGCTGGCCCAGGCTTCACTGGCGGTGGCGGAGGAGGGGCTCGCCTGGGAACCCGAGGTCCAGGACGACGACACGCCCGTGGTGCTGCGCCTCCCCGAGGGCGGCACCCTCTCCCGGGCGGAGGTCGAGTGGCGGGCGGCCCGAAACTCGGGCCCGCTACCCGCCCCGGCCACCGACCTGCTCCCGGCCTTCGATGCCGCGGAGGCCGAGGTCCGGAAGGCCCGCGCCCGCGTCCGCACCCATGCCTTCGAGGTGGCCGAAGCGGCCGCCCGCCTGGAGCGGCAGCGGGTGGAAGAGGGCATCCGGCCACTGTTCCAGGCGGTCGCCCGCGGTTTCCGGGTGGCCTCCCCCTGGCTCCGGCGGCTCCAGGTGCACGTGGCAGACCGCTTCTGGCTCCTGGTGGAGCCGCCCGAGGGGCAGAGTCCCTCCTCCCTGCCGCCGGGGCTTCGGGCCCTCCTGGCCGGTCGTCGCTGGCGGCCGGGCGTCGAGGACGACACGCCCGCGCTCCTCTCCCTGTTCCAGGTGCACGTCCTGCATCGCGGGGTGCGGGGGCGCGCGGCGCCGATCGTGCGGCTCGATCGCCCCGAGTGGCTCGACCTGATGGGGGGGGTGGTCTCCGAGGGCCGCGACGGG
Source organism: Deltaproteobacteria bacterium (assembly GCA_041309225.1). Taxonomy (GTDB): domain Bacteria; phylum Myxococcota_A; class UBA796; order UBA796; family JAFGLY01; genus JAFGLY01. Next base: position 3,319 of record JBFYZZ010000071.1, read on the forward strand.
CGCCGCGCCGACGCCCGCGACATCGTAGGGGGGGCCGTCCTCTCGGCCCACGGCGGGTTCCTCCTTCTCGAGGCCGAGCCGCTCCTGGCGCGGCCTGGGCTCTGGACCGGGCTCAAGACCCTCCTCCACCGCGGTCTACTCGAGATCCGGAACCCCGAGGTCACCACCCCGCAGGTGCTGCGGCCCGAGGCCGTCCCCGTGGACGTCCAGGTGGTCCTGGTGGGCACGTCGGGGCTCCACGACTGGCTCTGGGAGACCGACGCGGACTTCCGCCGCCTCTTCCCCATGAAGGCGGAGGTGGAGGACGCGCTGCCGCTCGATCCCGAGGGAGCTGAGCGATTCGCTTCCTTCGTGGCGGATCGCCTCCGCTCCGGCGCCCTCCCTCCCGCCACCCGGGAGGCGGTCGGGGCCCTGATCCGGTGGGGCCTGCGTCGCTCCGAGCGGACCGGCCGTGTCTCGGTTCGCGGCCGCCTGATCGGCGGCGTCCTGCGCGAGGCCGCGGCGCTCGCGGGCGATGGGATCCTCACCCGCGAGCGGGTCGAGGAGGCGCTGGCCCGACGCGACGCCTGGCACGCCCTGGCGCGGCAGCGCATGGAGGAGGCGATCGAGGAGCGCCGGATCGTGGTGGCGCTCGACGGCTCGGTGCCGGGCCAGGCCAACGGGATCGCGCTCTTCCGGAGCGGGCCGGTCACCTTCGGCCGGCCCATGCGGATCACCGCCACGGTGGGCACGGGCCGGGGCGGTGTCGTCAACATCGAGCGGGAGGCGGGGCTCTCCGGCCGCATCCACGACAAGGGGATGCAGATCCTGGCGGGGCTCCTGCGCGCCCGGTTCGGCCGCTCCCGCACCCTCGCGCTCACGGCGTCCCTCTGCTTCGAGCAGTCGTACGACCGCATCGACGGCGACAGCGCCTCCTGCGCGGAGGCCCTGGCCCTCCTCTCGGCCCTGGGCGACGTCCCGCTGCGCCAGGACCGGGCCGTCACGGGCTCCCTCGACCAGCACGGGCGGCTCCAGGCGATCGGCGGCGTCAACGAGAAGATCGAGGCCTTCCACGCGGCCTGCACCGAGGCCGGCCTCACCGGAGCCCAGGGCGTGGTGCTGCCGGCTGCCAACGTCCCGGACCTCAACCTCTCGGACGCCGTGGCGGTCGACCTCGAGGCGGGCCGGTTCCACCTCTGGAGCGCCGAGACGCTCGACGACGCCCTCCACCTCCTCACCGGGCTCGAGGCCGGCACCCCCCGGGCTGACGGCACCTTCCCCGAGGGCACCGTCTACCGCGCGGTGGCCGAGGCGCTCGACACCCTGCAGGAGGTGGTCCGCCTCGCCGGACGTCCGGCCGGGCGGGCCGACGACCGCCGATCCGATCCCGACGACGCCGGCTGAGCGACGTCAGCCGGCCGCCCGGCGCGCCGCCCGGCGCCGCCAGGCGGCGAGCCCGATCCCGCCGAGCGCCACAAGCGTGCACAGCCAGGGGAACCAGTCGCCCCAGCGGCGGTAGAGCGTGTCCACCGTGCCCAGCCTCAGGGGCCGGACCACCGCCTCGTCGGTGAAGGGCTCCGTCTCGTACAGGATGCGGCCGTGGGGCTCCACGATCATGTTGATCCCGGAGTGTGCGATGCGCAGCACGGGCCGGCCCAACTCCACGGCGCGGATCGCGGCCAGCATGGCGTGCTGGTAGGGGCAGTTGGTGTCCCCGAACCAGGCGTCGTTCGTGATGTTGACGATGAGGTCGACGTCCTTGAACCACCGCCCCACGCGGTGGAGGATGGCCTCGTAGCAGATGGGCGTGCCGAAGGTGAACCCGTCGCCCTGGAAGATCGTGGCCACGGTGCCGGCCCGGAAGTCGCCGGGCCCCTGGATCCACTCCTTCAGGATCGGGAACGTGCCGGCGAAGGGAAGGTACTCGCCGAACGGCAGGGGGATCATCTTGTCGTAGCGGCCGCGGATGGCGCCCGTGCGGTCCAGGAACCAGGCGCTGTTGTAGTGGACGGTGTGCCGCGTGCCGGTGCCGGGGTCCACGTTGCGCTCGGAGGTGCCGCCGCCCACGAGCAGATCGAACCCTCCCACGCGGACCATGGCCGCGAGGGCCTCGTGCATCTTCCCCTCGGCGGGGTTGTAGGCGCACGCACCCTCGGGCCAGATCACGAAATCGGCGCCCTGGCCCCCGATGGCGGCGGTGCTCTCGAACCAGCGCTCCACCTCGATCCGGGCCGGAGTCTCGAGGCGCTCCTCCATGGTCCAGTGCTGCTGGAGCATGGAGACCTGGAGCACGCGGGCTCGGGCGAGGACGGCCTCCACCCGCGGATGGCGCCACGCGCCGTACCCGACCGCGGCGCCGTAGAGGGCCACGAAGGCGGCGAGCGCACCCCACGGCGGACGGCGCCCCTCCCGGGCCCGCCAGAGCGCCTCGGCCAGCACGCAGTTGGAGAGCAGCACCAGGTAGGACAGGCCCCACACGCCCGTGACGCTCGCGAGCTGCCAGAGCCAGGTGGTGCGGTACTGGCCCACCCCCTGGTACCACGGGAACAGCTGCGGCCAGAGGTACTCCGAAGCCACGAGCAGGGCGGGGAGGACGAAGACCCAGGCCAGGCCCAGGTGCCGCCTGAGCGGGTGGACGAACGCGAACCCGAGAAAGGGCACGCTGAAGGCGAGCCCGAACAGGTGGAGGCAGAGGTACCCGAGGGCCACGTGGAGGTTGCTGAACCGGACGACCGTCTCCACGAGCCAGAAGAAGATGGTGACCTGGGCCGCGTACCCGGAGAACAGGGCCAGCCGGACGTTGCGGCCCGTCTCGCCCTCCCGCATGGCCCACAGGAGGGGCAGGAAGGACACCCAGTGGAGCCAGTGCAGGTTGACGGGCGGGGCCACGAAGACCAGCACGGCACCGGAGGCCGCCGCCGCCAGGACGCGGAGCCAGAGCTGCATGGGGGACACCCGCGCGGGAGGGGAGGGGAGCGGGGAGGCGCTCCCGAGCCCCCGACCCTCTCACAAGGCCGGGGCGTC
>JBFYZZ010000072.1:0-6708 GCA_041309225.1 Deltaproteobacteria bacterium
TCCCCGGGGCCGGTCCCGGCGGAATAGCGGTCCTCCATGGATCCCCGCCTCCACCTCGTCCCCACCCTCCTCGCCCTCGCCCCGGCCGCCCGGCGCCGGGCTCGGCCGGTCGGCCGGCCCCTCCTGGCCCTGGCGGGGCTGGCGGTCGCCTGCCGCGGCTCGGGGGACCCCATGGCCGACTGCCGGGACCTGCCCTGCCGGGCGGCCTGGGTGACCGGGCGGCTGGAGGCGGAGCCCGAGTCCGCCCTCCAGGGCGTCCTGGCGGTGGAGGATCCGGTGGAGCGGGCCCTCCTCGTGGGGGTCGTCATGGACCGCCGCCCGGAGGCCTCGGGGTTCCTGTGCACGCGCCTCGCCCCGGGCCCGGACCGGGACATCGCCTGCGACACCACGGATCGCCCGCACGTCTGGACCACCCTGCCGGCCGCGCTGCAGGCCCCGGCCCGGGCCGGTGGAGGCCCCGCGAGCACCACGCTGGTCCCCTCGCCCTCCTTCGTCGTCGAGCCCTGGGTCGGGGCGCCCGCACGCGTCGATCCGTGCCAGGGCCGACCGGACCACGTCACCTGCACGCTGGGTGAGGTCTACGATCGGGCCCTGGGGGACGAACTGCCGGAGGCGGTGGGCCTCTGCATGGCCATCCAACAGGAGCCGTGGCGCGCCGAGTGCTTCTTCCGCGTGGCCGAGGGGGCGAGCGAGGGGCGCACCCCGGCAGCCTTCCTGCCGGCGGTCCGGCTCTGCGCGTCCGCAGGGCCCTTCTCGGCCCAGTGCTTCGGCCACCTGGCCATGCGGCGCGCGCTCGAGGCCCCCCGCGCCGATCTCCCCGGGGCGGAGGCCTGGCGGGAGCAGGTGGAGTCGGCCCGCGAGCTCGAGGCCCTGTGGGCCGGTCTCGATCCGGCCTTCGGCGCGCACCAGGTGGACCTGTTCTGGTCCCGCTCGCTCGAGATCGCCTACCTGAAGGCGACACGGGTCACCGGGGATCCGCTCGACGTGCTCCCGACCGAGGCCGTACCTCACGTGCGGGCGGCCGCGGCCGCGCGCCTCCCGGACCTGGAGGGGCCGGTCGGTCAGGACCTGGACGCCGCGGTGGACGTGCTGGCGGATGCGCTGGCCCGGCGGGGCACGGCGCCCGGCGGCCCGCCCGCCGTCCGCGAGGACCGGGCCTTGGGCGACCTCTGGCCGTCCGATCGGCCCGGCGACGAGACGGTGCCGGCGGCCTACTACCGGGGCATCTCCCGCCGGGCCGTGGCGGCCGATCCCGAGGCGGACCTGGCCATCTGCGTGCTCGAGGCGGCAGCCCGCCAGCGGTCGGCCGACATCGGGTTCCTGGCCCTGGGCGAGGCGCACCCCGATCCGCTCGTGCGCTGGACGGCCCGACGCCTGCTCGAGGCCCGACAGGGCACCGATCCCTGACCCCCGCGGCGGGGGCCGGTTACGCCCAGGGCTACCCGCACCCCCTCCCTCCGGGACGGCCGTGACCATCCCCGCGCCCACCGCTGGAGGCACGAAGCCCACCTCCCGCCTCCACCCGGAGTTCCTTCTCACCGGCCTGGCCGCGGCCCTGCTCGCCACCTGGCCGGTCTGGCTGCACCCGGCGAGTACCCTGCCCGGCTCGATGCAGCCCGGGATCCTGACCCACGTCTGGAAGTACTGGTGGACGGCCCACGCCGTGCTCGACCTGCACGTGAACCCGGCCTTCACCCCGATGCTGCACCATCCCCGGGGCCTGGAGGTCGGCTACTACATGGCCAGCTTCCTCGACGGGCTGTGGGCCATGCCCGTCACTCGCCTCGCCGGGCCGATCGCCAGCTTCAACGTGGTCGTCCTCGTGCTGACGGCCACCGGGGCCTGGGCCGTGGCGCTGCTGGCGTCCCGGCTCGGCCTCGCGCGCTGGCCCGCGGTCTTCGTCGGCGTGTCCTGGAGCTTGAGCCCCTTCCACGTCGGGTTCCTCTACGGGGGCGCCATCGAGAACCTGTCCGGGCCCTGGTTCCCCCTCGCCGGGATCGCCGTCCTCCACCTCCTGGAGGTGCCCGGCCCCGGGGCCGCGCCCCGCCGGGGCGTCCTCGCGGCCGCCGGCCTCGCCGCCTGCCTGCTCCTGGAGGGCCTGACCACCTGGTACGGCGGCCTCCTCCTGGCCCTCTGCGGCGGGGCGCTCGTGGTCGTGCTCCTCGCGCTCCGGCGTCGTCCGGTCGTCCGCGGGGCCCTCCTCGCCTCGGCGGGGCTCCTGGTGGGCGGCCTCGCCGTCCTGGCGGCGGCCCACGTGCTGCTCCCCTCCCCCGAGCCCCTGTGCAGCGTGTTCGAGGAGATCCCGACCTCCCGCTCGACCCCGCCGCCCCTGTCCACCGACCTCAGGCTCACCTGGCTGCTCCTCGCCCTCGCGGGGGCGGGCACCCGGACCGGCCGCGCGTGCCTCCTCTTCGCCCTGCCCTTCGTCGCCGACCTCCTCGCGGCGCCGGTCCTCTTCGAGCATCTCCCCAACTCCCTCTCCGAGGAGACGTCCCTCTCGGCCCTCGCGACCGACCTCGTCCTGCTCGACTCCCGTCGCCGCTCCCTCCCCGCCCACCTCCTCGTCTCCCTGGCGGCCGGGTGCGGCCTGGCCTGGCTCGTCGCCCTCGTGGGGGGTCGCGGCTGGCGCCGGACGGCCCTGGCCCTGCCGCTCATCGCCCTCGCGCTCTGGGCCGGGGAGACCCGCCTCTGGCCCTCCCAGCGGCCCCTGCCCACGCCCCCCTTCCCCGTGCAGGCCGGTCCCCACGCCCGGTTCCTGGCCGAGGCCGAGCCCGGGGCCGTCCTCGACCTCCCCCTGATCGTGATCCAGGAGACCACCAGCGCCAACGAGTGCAAGCGCCTGCGGAGCCGGTACCTGCTCGACCAGACCGTGCACGGGCAGCCCGTGCTCACCGCGGTCGGCACGCGGCTCAGCTACGATCTCTGCGCCCTCCCCCTGCCCGATCCCCTGATCGGGGTGCTCTACGAGCGGAGCCACGGGAACCCGGTTCCCTTGCCGGACACGTGGGATCCCGCATCGATGCTCGCCGCCGGGTACCGCTGGGTGGTGTTCCACCCCCGGATCCTGGACGAGGGCACGAACCGGCGCTTCCGGGCCGACCTCGAGGCGGTGTTCGGTCCGCCGAGGATCTTCGACGGGGGCGTGCGCCTGTACCGGGTCCCGGACGGACCCGTCGGGATCGCGCCGGATCCCGAGCAGCGATGACGCCGCCCCAGGAGGTGCACCGGGTGCGATCCACGCGCGCATGGCTGGAGGCCCTCCACCCCGAACACATGGTCCTGGGGATCCTCGCCGCCGTCACGGCGACGGCCCCGCTCGCACTCCACCCGACCACCCGCCTGCCCGGGAGCGAGCTGGCCGGCGCCTTCTCCCACGTCTGGAAGTTCTGGTGGACCCACCAGGCCGTGGCCGGGTCGGGGGTGAACCCCGCGTTCACCCCGCTGCTCCGGTTCCCGGAGGGCCTCGAGGTGGGCCGGGTGATGGCGGGGTTCGGGGACGCCTTCTGGGCGATGCCGATCACCGCCCTCCTGGGCCCCGTGGCCGCCTTCGACGCCGTGGTCCTGGCGTCCGTCGCGGCCGGCTTCTGGGCCGCCGCGGTCCTGGCCGGTCGGGCCGGGCTCGAGCGGGGCCCAGCCGTGCTGGTCGGCCTGGCCTGGAGCCTCGCGCCCCACCACCTCGGCTACCTCTACGGCGGGGCCATCGAGTACATGGCCTCGCCCTGGACCCCCCTCTTCCTCCTCGCGCTCCTCGAGCTCCTGGGCTGGCGGGCGGCCGACGGCTCGCCGCCGCCCACGCAAGGCCGCCTCGCGCGCCTCGCCGCGGGGCTGGCGGCCTGCCTCTTCCTCCAGGCCATGACCTCGCTGTTCAAGGGCATGGTGCTGGCGGTGTTCGGCGGCCTGGTCGTCTCGATCGCCGCCGTGGCCTTCGCCCGCCGGTCCCGGCGCGGCGCCGCCTTCGCGCTGGGCGGCCTCCTCGCGGGGGGGCTCGTGGTGGTCGCCGCCAGCGCGTGGCTCTTCCCCGCCCCCGAGTCGGCCGCGGCCACCGGCATCGAGCTGGTCAGCGCGGGCCTGGATCGGCTCCGGATCCCGCGGAGCCCCCTCCAGCCCGGGACGACCGCCGTCGGGCCGCCCGAGATCTGGATGAAGAACAACCACCTCCTGTGGACCGTGGCCGGGCTGGCACTCCTGGGGGCCTGCACGCGGCGGGGGCGGCTCTGGCTCCTCCTCGCCTCCCCCTTCCTCGCCGACCTGCTCCTGCCCCAACGCGTCGTCGCCGGGTGGCGGCTGCACGTGCCGGAGGTCCTGGCCCCGTACCTCACGTCCCCGGCCATGGTCCTGGGGATGGCGGACCGCCGTGTCTTCCTCGTGCACCTGTTCCTCGCCCTCTCGGCAGGTCACGGGCTCGCGTGGCTCCAGGCCCGGCTCGCGGCGCGTCGCCTCCCGCGGGTGGCCGCGTGGCTTCCCGCGGTCGCGCTGGCCGTCTGGGTCGCCGAGGCGGTGCGCCTCGGCCCGCTCGACCTCCCCGTCCCGACCTTCGAGGCCCGCATCCAGCCTCACGCCCGCTTCCTCGCGGAGGCCGAGCCGGGCGCCGTCATCGACCTGCCCCTCATGGTCCGCTCGCCCTGGTCGGACCCCTTCCTCTGCAAGGCCGTGCGCAGCCGGTACCTGCTCCAGCAGACCGTCCACCACCGGCCCATCCTGACCTGGGTCGGATCGCGGGCCGAGTATGTCTACGGGGACCTGCCCCAGGTGGATCCGCTGCTGGAGGTCCTGGACCGCAGATCCCGCCCGGAGCGCGGGATCCCGCCGCGCCCCACGTCGTGGCGCCCGGACGCCCTGGTGGCGGCCGGCTACCGGTGGGTGGTCCTCCACCCCCCCGGCCCGTCGTTCGGGGATGCCAAGGGCCACGAGCGGCTCTCCTCGGACCTGCGGGCGCTCATGGGGACGCCGAAGACCTTTCCGGACGGAGTGCAGGTCTTCCGGGTGCCGGACCCGGAGGGGTGGTAGCGGGGCCGAGGGCGAGGCCCAGGCGCTCGGCCGTCCACCGCACGAGCGGATCGGGGTGATCGCGGCCCTCGGCGAGGAGCCCCACATCGGGCGCGGCGAGGCGCGCGGCGGCCTCCAGTACGCAGATGGCGAGGTCCGAGGTCGGATTTCGGGCTACGGTGCGCCGGGACACCCCGCGGTAGTAGACCGCCGGGACCGCGTCCTCGCCCGGTCCGTCGGCGGGCCAGAGGTCCTTGCGCGCATCGTGCCGGTGCGCGTTCTGCGGCCCCTTCGGGGCCCCACCCCTCCGCTCCAGGGCCGTGGCCAGGGCTCGGGCCCACCCGGCGAGGCTGCGGCCGGCGGTCACCTCGGTCTCGAGCAGGCGCGCCGCCGCGGCCGCCCGCACGTGGGGCACGGTCTCGGGGGGGAGCGCGGCCAGCGGATCCCCGGTGACGCTCGGGGCGATGCTGTAGGCGTAGTCGAGCGACCGGGACCAGAAGAGGTCCACCTGGAGGCGGCCGAAGGCCGGATCGAGCCCGCCCCACAGCTCGTCGAGCTGCCGCGCGGCGTCGATCTGCCCCCGCCAGGCCTCGGGATCCGGGGTGTCGGCCCGCGGTGCCCCGGTGGCGTGGCCGATGGCCAGGTGGGCGTAGCACTGAGGGGCGAACCGCCCCGCGAGCGCGCAGAGGTGGACGGCGTCCGCGTACTCCAGGGGCGGCCGCCCCTCGGAGGCGACCTCGGCGGCGCGGAAGTGGCACTCCGCCCGCCACCGCTCCTCCTCCAGGGTCGCGCAGAGCCCCGCCGCCCGCCCGGGATCCGCCCCTCCGGCCGCGCGCATGGCCTCGGCGGTGAGGCAGGTGGCACGGTCCGGCCGGCCCGCGCAGGGATCCGGTCCGGCGGGCGTCGCGGGGAATCCCCGGGATCCGAGATCGGCGGAGGGGACCAGCGTGGTCCCGGGCGGGCCTCCCCCCGCGCGGAGCCGGGAGGGTTGCACCCCCGGCAACGGGGTCCAGACGTGGGGGCGCTCGGCCGTGGCGCACGCGACGTCCCGATCCGGCCCCGCGGTGAGCCGCCCGCAGAGGGACTGGGACATCTCCGGATGCCGGTCGACCACGACCCCCACGAGCAGGGCCCGCTCCGTCGGATCCTCGGTCGCGAGCACCGCATCGAGGGCCGATCGGGTGTCGGATCCGAGCCGCGCGATCACCCACGCCTGGCGGCAGGGCGCGTCGGCGCAGTCGGTGAAGCGCTCCACCGCGGCGCCGCAGGCCACGAGCATGGCGGACAGGAGGAGCCCGAAGTGCTCCCATCCGCGGCCGGCGCGACGACCGTGAAGGGGATCGGTCAGGTCCGTGGCGATCATCAACCCTCCCGGGCGAAGAGCTGTGTACCGCCCGTCCGGGGTCGGGGGCAACCCTCGAGATCGAGACCGAGACCGATGTCGTCGCCCGATCCCTGCCTGTCGCGACTTCAGCCGTTCTGCGGCCCGTTCACGTTCCAGATCGGGGCAGGTCCTGGGAAGTCCCTTAAGTCGCCTCCCTCCGGAGGGCCGGGCGAGTGGGGGGCTCGGGGCGCGCCGATCCGACGGATCGTGGTGCCTCCCGGGAGTCCATCAGCGTGAACAGCGCGGTGGCACCGGCTCTGCGGGCCGACGTGGGGGGCGGCCCTGTCGGGCACGCGGCCTGCTTGCGGTCGGGCCTCCGGTCGTCGCGATGATGAGCG
>JBFYZZ010000073.1:0-8305 GCA_041309225.1 Deltaproteobacteria bacterium
GCATCACCATCACCATGGCGGGCCTCACACTCGCCCTCCTCGTGGCCGCCTTCGCCACCGCCGAGCGCGACCCGCGGCATCCCTGGAACACGGCGCTCATCACCGCCGCGCTCTCCGTGCTCATGGTGAGCCGGGTCCCCTACCGCACCTTCAAGACCCTCCGGATGTCCCCGGTGGTGGTGGCCTGCCTGGCCCTCCTGCTCGGCGTCCTCGCCACCTTCGGGGCGCTCTACCACAACTTCGCCGCCGTCCTCCTCCTGCCGGGCGCCCTCTACGTGGCCAGCGGCCCGGCCGAGGCCCTCGTCCGGCTGGGCCTGCACCGCCTGCGGCCCGCCGGCCAGGCGCCCGAGCCGGAGGAGGAGGAGCCCTTCGACGACGATCCGCCCCTCGGCGATCCCTGATCCCCCCGCCGTGCGACCCCCGCCCCGTCAGGGCGTGCCCGGCGCCTGCCGTTCCAGGAACCGCTGCTGGTACTCGACGTACAGGGCCTCCACCTCGGCATCGCCCGGCCAGCGCCGCCACGCCTCCTTGAGCACGATGAGGCCGAACACCCAGCGCTCCCGGCGGGCATAGGCCCGGGCCAGGGCCAGGTGGTCGGCGAGGCCGTCGAGGGAGGCGAACGGCGGGCGCGCCTCGTGGAGCAGGATCCGGTAGTTCTCCACCGAGGTGTCCCGGTAGAGGCGCCGGGGGGCCGCGAACTCGACGAGCATGTTGTCGTCGGTGTTGAGGCGGGCACCCTCCACGAAGCGTTCGAGCGTGGTCTCGTCCATCTGGTGGAACGTGAGGAGGTCCCAGGCGTCCCGGATCCCGATGGATGCGAGGTCCACCGCCACCTCCGGGCGGGCGTCGAGGACCGCCTGCACCCGGTCGGGATCGAGCACGAGGGGCTCGGTCGAGCCGAGCACCACCAGGTCGGCGTCCTCGATGGTGGCGAACACCGCCACGTGAGGGAACACCGATCGCATCGTGGCCATCAACGAGCGCAGCTCCTCGATGCCCATCCCGTAGACCTGGATCCACTGGCTCCAGATCCCGCCCGGGGCGAGGCGGTCCCGACCGGAGGCGAGGAATTCGTGCGTGAAGAGGTTGGAGACGCCGGTGAGCCAGGGGTTGGACGGCTCGGAGACCACCGCGTCCCAGGCACCGGGCGGGGTGAGGAGCACGTGGTTGCGGGCGTCGTTCACCATCGGGCGGACCCGTGGGTCCTCCAGCGGGCGGTGGTTGACGTGGTCGAAGTAGTGGCTTGCCGTGAACACGGCCGGTTCCAGCTCCACGATGTCGATGGAGTCCAGGTCGGGGTGGCGCGTGACCGCCCCAAGCGTGACGCCCGAGGCGAGGCCCACCACGCAGGCCCGCCGGGCGTCGGGCTGGAACAGGAGCGGCAGGTGCCCCACGAGGAGTTGGGTGGGCATGTCCGAGGTGGAGGAGGCGTCCACCTTCCCGTTGTTGGCGAGCCAGACGTTGGCGGTCTTGCGGTTCCTGGCCACCGTCACCACCGAGGACAGGCCCTCAGCGTAGTAGAGGAGCTCGTAGGGGGCGACCGCGTACTCGTAGACGTACCTGCGCGTGCGGACCGAGATGTCCGCGACGTACTTGTACATGCCCGAGGTCATGAGGAGGGGATCCCAGGGTGGCGGCCACGCGACGCCCAGGGTGGCGAGCACGACGATCCCCGCGCCGGCGGCGGCGTAGCGCCGCCGTACCACCCCGGCCGGCCGGAGGCCCGCGCGCCAGGAGGCGGCCAGTGCCACGAGGGCGGCGGCCAGGTTGACTCCGCCGGCCGCCAGCACGGCCCCGGTGACCCGCAGGTGGGGCAGCAGCAGGAACGCCGCGGCGAGGGAGCCGAGGATGCCGCCCACGGTGTTGACCGCGTAGACCTGGCCGACGGGCGCGCCGAGGCGCCCCGGATCCGCCACGAGGGTCCGCACCGCGAGGGGGAACGCGGCCCCCATGAGCAGGGCGGCGGGCGCCATCAGGACGAAGGCGAGCAGGCACTGGGCCGGCCAGAACATGGCGGGCGCGTTCTCGACGGCCGTGTAGAGGTCCACGTAGACGTAGGGCAGCTGCCCCCAGCTCCACATGGTCCCCGCGGTGAGCGCCGCGACCCCCACCTGGATGCCCGCCAGGAGGATGAGGCCCCCCCGACGTCCGCCCCGGCCCACCGCGCGGTCAGCGAGGCGCCCCCCCGCCCATCCGCCCGTGGCGATGCCGGCCAGGAATGCGAGGAGCATCACCGAGAAAGCGTAGGCGCTGCCGCCGAGTGTGAGGGTCAGGAGGCGGAACCACGCCAGCTCGTAGACGAGGGCGGCGAAGCCGGCCAGGCCGGCCACGAGGAGCACGGAGCGGTCGGGCGGCGCACCGGCGTCCGCGGCGTCGGCCTCCACGGGCGGGAGTGCACCCCGCTCGGTGAGGCGGGACAGCACCAGGGCGCCGACGAGCAGGAGGAGGTTGCCCACCGCCGCGAAGTGGGTCGTGGTGGCCAACCCCAGGCCGGGCAGGAGCACGAACCCGGCCAGGAAGGTCCCCAGCACGGCCCCCGCGGTGTTGACCCCGTAGAGGAGCCCCACCCGGTGGCCGGTGAGCGAGAGCCTCGAGGTCGCGGTGCGGGCCAGGAGCGGCAGCGTGGCCCCCATGCAGGTGGTCGGCGCCAGGAGGAGCACCCCCACGAGGAGCGCCTGGAAGGCCGCGAACGCGGTCGGCGAGGGCTCCTGCCACCGCCAGAACCCGAGGTAGACCGGGACGATGGCCCGGAGGATCGACGGGAACGCGAGCGCGTAGAGCCCGATCCCCCCCTCGAGCAGGCCGTAGAGCAGCACCGGCCGGCGCACCCGATCGGCGATCCGGCCCATCAGGTGGCCGCCCAGGGAGAGGCCGCCCATGAACGCCGCCAGCACCGTCGCGATGGCCACCTGGCTGGTGCCGAACACGAGGTGCAGCTCCCGCCCCCACAGCGTCTCGTAGACGAGCGAGGTGGCCCCCGACAGGAGGAACAGCGGGACGAGGCCGCGGAGGACCGCGTCGCGGGACGAGGACGGGGGGACGGAGCCCATGGCGGACCGCCCTAACGTGCCCGCCGGACCGGCGGCCGCCAGGATACTACTGCCGGGCCCCCCGCAGGCTCCGCGAGGGGCCCCTCCCCTCCCCCCAGGCCAGGCGCGGACCATGTTCCCCCACCAGAAGCTGGACTGGAACCTCGGTCGCCTCGAATCCGAGGTGCGCGAGAAGCCCGACGACCCCGCCGTGCGCCTCGCCTTCGGCCGGGCGCTCCTGTCCAAGGGTCTGTTCCACGGGGGCGGCGAGCAGGCGTGCGCCCAGGGGCTCCGCCAGGCCCAGCGGGTCCTCAAGGACGACGCACAGAACGGGGAGGCCCTCGTGCTGGCCGGGGCGGCCCTCGTGGGCATGAACCGTCCCGAGAGCGCCCGGCCGTACCTCGACGAGGCCGTGCGCGTGGTGCCCGATCGGCCCGACCTCCATCTCGCCATGGGCGCCCTCTGCCGCGCCGAGGGGGACCGGGTCCGATCCGTCGCCCACCTCGAACAGGCGTGCCGACTCGAGCCCAAGGCCTGGGAGGCCCATTTCTACCTCGGCCGCGCCCTCGCCGAGCAGGCGCGGGGGGCCGATCACGCCCGGCGCCTCGTGGAGCGGGCCCAGTTCCACCTGGTCCGCGCCCTCAAGGACGGCCTCGCCCCCGACCTGAAGGCGAGCGCGCTCAAGGATCTGGGCGTCACCTGCCTGGCCACGGGCAGGTACGCCGAGGCCGAGCGCATCTTCCAGCGGTTGCGGGAGCATCCGCGCCACCGCCAGCGGGCGCGCTTCCACCTGGGCAAGGTGGCCTACAGCCTCGGCAAGTACAAGAACGCCATCCACCACTTGAGGGCCTTCCTCGCCGACGCTCCGCCCGACGCCGGGGCCTGGACCACCATGGCGCAGGCCTTCCTCCAGCTCGGCGAGCTCCAGCGGGCCCGAGAGGCCTGCAACCAGGCGCTCCTGCTGGACCCCGAGCACGTCGAGGCCCGCTACACGCTCGGCTGTACCGTGCTCGAGGAGGGGGACCAGCCGGAGGCCCTCCGGATCTTCCGCCTCAACCTCAAGGACCACCCGGAACACGTGCCGTCCTACCTGGAGATCGCGCGCATCCGGCGCAAGGCCAACGACGTCCGGTGGCTGGCCCGGGCGCTGCACGCCGAGGTGGGCGACTTCGACCGCCTCCCCCCGGCCTCCGGCGATCGGGATCCGCGCCAGGCCACACGGCGCCGCATCGCAGTCCTGCTCGACGAGCTCAAGGCCATGGGCCCGTCCTCGGTGGGCGTGGTCCTGGGGGCCGTGGGGCGCACCCGCTCCGAGGCGGTGCGGTTCCAGCTCTGGGAGGCCGCCGCCGCTCTGGCCGCCAGCCAGGGGGCCGACGAGGTCGCGCTCAAGCTCCGGGATCCCGGCCGGCACTTCGGCGCGGCCCTGGGCCGACAGGTCCACGCCGTCGCCCACCTGCTGCCCGAGCCGGTCCTCACCCGGGGCCTCGCCGTCGGCGACGAGGACCTGAAGCGCGAAGCCGTGGACCGGTTCGGCCCGGCGCCCGACGTCGCCGCCCACCGCGCCAACGTGGAACGGGCACGCCGGGAGGCACGCACCTACCAGGCGTTCCTGCTCATGGCCATCGCCCGGCGCCGCAGCCGTGCCGGGCGCAGCCTCCTGGCGCGCTGGGCCGAGACCGCCGATCCCGAGATGGCCACGGTGGCCCGCGTGGGGCTCGCCATCTACGGCGATCCCGAGGCGGTGGACGCCCTCCGGCAGGCCGCCCTCGCAGCGGGCACGAGCGCACAGGTGGACCACCTCCTCGAGTCGCTGGCCCCGCCCCGCCAGCCCGGCGTGCCGCGCCCGCTCGAGGAGGGCGAGAGCGCCCACTGCACCGCCTGCGGGCGCACGGCCCGGGAGGTCCAGCACCTCATGGCCGGCAGCCAGGCCGTGCTGTGCGATCGGTGCGTGAGCCACGTCGGCCGGCACCGGGAGTCCCTGCCCGCGCGCGAGGACGCCCGGTGTGCCCTCTGCGGGCGCACCGGCTTCGAGGCCAGGGGCCTGTTCCACTACACCGGCGTGGACGTCTGCCGGGTCTGCGTCGACCTCTCCCTCGGGCTCCTCGAGCGGGAGGAGGTGGACGCCTACCTCTCCGCCTGTTGAGGGCGGCCGTGCGGGTCCGGGCGTTCTGCGTGGGGCACTTCCAGGCCAACTGCTTCCTCGTCACCGACCCGGCGACCGGGGCCTCGGCCCTCGTGGACGTGGGCGAGGACGGGGAGGTCGTGCGCCTCCTGCAGGCCCTGCACCCCCTCCCGGACCTCCGGGCCATCCTGCTGACGCACGCCCACATCGACCACGCGGGCGGGCTCGCGGCGGTCCAGGCGGCGCTCGACGCCCCCACGTTCCTCGGATCGGACGACCGGTCCCTGTTCGCGACCCTCCCCCGGCAGGGCACGTGGTTCGGCATGCCCTGGCTCGACCGCCCGGCCGGCCGCGTGGACACCTGGGCGACCGACGGCACGACCGTGGGGATCGGCACCCTCACGCTCACCTTCCGCGCCACGCCGGGGCACACGCCGGGCCATGGGCTGTGGGTAGCCCCGGGGCACGCCTTCGGCGGCGACCTCCTCTTCGCCGGGAGCATCGGGCGCACCGACCTCCCGCTCGGCGACCCGCGGGCCATGGCCGCCAGCCTGCTCGGCCTCGGCGAGCTGCCGGACGACACCGTATTTCACTGCGGACACGGACCGGACACCACGCTCGGTGAGGAGATCCTGGCCAATCCCTTCCTCGGGGCGCTGCGGCGCGTCCGGGGTCTGGCCGAGCCCGCACGTCGGGGATGGTGATCCCTTGCGCCCCTCTGGCCGCCGCCCCCCAACCTGCCCGTTGCACCGCGCCGGGGGATCCTGGAGCCGCCGTCACGATTCGGGATGGACGTGCCGCGGGTGGACCGGCGGCGGGATACAGGCCCGGAACAGGCCCGGGGCCGCTCCGCGGTGCCGGGCCGGATCGAGCGGCGGCTCCACATGGATAAATCTCCCTTGCACGAGTCCCTTCGCGCGCCACCGCCCCCGGCGCCCCCACCGGGCCGCCACGCAGGGCACCCACTCCGCGCGCCACCACCCCTCCGTGCCCCCACCCTCATGTCTTCCCGTCAGCGTCTTTCTCCTGGCCCATGGGGTAGCCAGACGGACCCTTGACGGGGTAGCCTAGCCTCTACCACCAGGGAAGGATCTGCCGATGCGACACGCTGCCCTGCTCTCCACCTCCGCTCTCCTCCTCGTGACCCCGTCCTTGGCCTTTGCCCAGGACGTCGACGAGATCGCGAGATCGCTCGACACCCAGCTGGTCAGCCCGGCCCTCATGCCGGGCGCCGCGATCGCGATCGACTCGCCCAGGGCCTGGCGACCGCTCACCTTCCAGGGAGGCTTCGCCTGGCAGATCGAGCGCATGCCGCTCGAGTACTTCGAGAACGGGGAGTCCGTGGGTGCGGCCATCACGTCCCGCAACTCCCTCCACCTGGC
This sequence comes from Deltaproteobacteria bacterium, assembly GCA_041309225.1. Taxonomy (GTDB): domain Bacteria; phylum Myxococcota_A; class UBA796; order UBA796; family JAFGLY01; genus JAFGLY01. The sequence goes on from JBFYZZ010000073.1 coordinate 6,534, forward strand.
GGGCGGGACCACGCTCTACAAGGGCATCACCGCCTACGCCCGGTGGGCCGCCATCATCATGGACGGCGTCGGCGAGGGCGTCCAGGAGGCCGCCGGGCCCGCGCACACCTTCGGCATGGGGGACCTCTCCCTCGGCGTGAAGGCCGACCTCATCGGCACCGATCGCCTGGCCTTCGGCCCCCACCTCGACATCTGGATCCCCACCGGCACCAAGGACTCCTGGATCGCCGAGGCGAAGAGCCGCTACATGCCGGGCGTGCTGGTCGACCTCGACACCGGCCCCGTCGAGATCTTCGGCCGCCTCGGCCTCCTCATCCGCTCCGAGTCGGACACCAACGCCGACTTCGTCCTCGGATCCGAGGTCCCGGTCGGCCTGGGCGTGGCCGTCCCGTTCAGCGACCAGGTGGCCGCCCTCGCGGAGGCCACAGGCCGGATGAGCTTCGTCGAGTTCCTCAAGCCGGGCGCGGAGAACCCCTTCGAGGCCAAGGCCGGCGTCCGCTGGAAGATCGCCGGCTTCACGCAGGTGGACCTCACGGCGGGCACCGCCCTCGACAACGGCTACGGCACCTCCGACGTCCGCGTCCTGCTCTCCCTGGTGAACATCCCGCGACCGGCGGTCGCGCCCACGGCCACCGAGGTCGTGGAGGTCGAGGCGCCCAGGCCCAAGGCCGCCGAGGTCGTGGTGCCCACCCAGCAGGAGGAGATCAAGTGGGAGGAGGGCCAGCTGGCCCAGGTCTACCGCGGCCGCGTCGTCATCAAGGATCCGATCCAGTTCGAGTTCGCCACCGCCAACATCCTCCCGGTCTCCCAGCCCACGCTCGAGGCCGTCGCGCGGGTCCTGAACGACTACCCCCAGATCGAGCACCTGCTCATCGAGGGGCACGCCTCCGAAGAGGGCTCCTACGACTACAACTACAAGCTCTCCAGCTCCCGCGCGAACGCCATCTACGAGGCCCTCATCCGTTCGGGCGTGCGGCCCGAGCGGCTGTCCTACCGCGGGCTCGGCGAGACCGTACCGGTCTCCACGGGCACCGACGAGGCGTCCCTGGCGCTCAACCGACGCGTCAACTTCCTCATTCTCAAGGTGCGCGACTTCCTCGACGTGGCCAACCAGGACACCAACACGCCGATCGTCTCCCCGATGACCGGCGAGGAGATCGCGCCGCCCAAGATGGGCGACAAGCAGCTCACCGCGGATGCCAACCCCATCCTGCAGGAGGTGCCGGTCCAGCCCACCACCAAGGAGACGACCCCCGATGCCTCCGAGTTCCGCAAGAAGGTTCTCGAGGAGGAGGAAGAGGACGACTCCACTCCGGCGCCCACACCCGAAGAGTAGCAGGCCCAGGAGGAACCCCAGATGATCCCGATCTCCCTCGCACTGCTCGCGTTCGGTGCGTACACCAAGACCGACTGCCACTCGACGCTGACGCAGGACCTGAACTGCAACTACATCGACGTGTCGGACGAGATCGACATGCCGCCGAGCGACCCGGAGTGCGCGGCCAACGTCGACGACTACGGCGTGCCGTTCAACGCCGACTACTACTACGACTACACCTCGTTCGGGTGCGGGATCTTCCTGGACCCGGCGGTGGTGGACCCGGACGGCGACGGCTTCTCCGGCGGCCTCGGGGCCATCCTCAAGATCGGCAACGTGGACGGCATGATCGCCGAGGTGGTCCTGCTGATCTGCGACAACTGCCCCTACAACTACGATCCGGACCAGGACGACTGGGACTGCGACAACGTCGGGGACCTGTGCGACAACTGCC
>JBFYZZ010000074.1:0-14884 GCA_041309225.1 Deltaproteobacteria bacterium
GGGGGGCTCGGGGCGCGCCGGTCCGACGGGTCGTGGCGCCTCCCGGGAGTCCATCCGCGTGAACGGCGCGGGGGCTCCAGCCCTGCGGGCCTGCCCGCGGGTTGCGAGGTGCCTCCGGCCCTGCGGGCCGACGTGGGGAGCGGCCCTGACGGGCCCGCGGCCTGCTTTTGGTCGGGCCTCCGGTCGTCGCGATGATGAGCGGAATCGAGGTCAGGGGCGGGCTCGCGAGCGGACCGGTCCGCTCATGGATCGCGTCGCCCGGAGCCCTCCCCGCCGGCCGCGAGGTGCTGCCGGCCCTCCGGGCCGACGTGGGCGTGGCTCCGGCCCTCCGGGCCGACATGGGGGGGGACCGGCCAGACGTCGGGAGGACCCACCGCGGCCAGAACTCGGAGGATTGCGATCATCTCCTGGAGTCCTGTCCGCATGGCGGCCACGACTCGAGGAGGTGGCATCATCTCTCCGAGATATGGCCGGAATCCGGACACTTCTCGTAAGGTTGGCATCATCTCCCGGAGTTGTGGCCGACGGGACCCTCGACCCACCCGGCCAGCCTCCGGTGCTGCGGGCCGATGCTCGCGCCTGGCACGGGCCCTGCGGGCCGACGTGGGGGGCGGAGGGCTACCAGGCCGCCCGGGCGCCGTCGGCGTAGGCCTCCAGTTGGCCGAAGTCGCCCGTCCAGGTGGTGTACATGAGGCCCCGCACGAGGCCCGCGGCCGCGGTGAGCTCGGACTGCGCCGAGGTCCGACCGTCGCCCGAGTCGTAGTAGCCGGCGACGATCTGCTCGAGGCCCCGGTTCGCGAAGAAGGCGAGCGACTCCGCGTTCCCGAGGTTCCAGTTCATCACGACGGTGTCGGCGGTGAGCCCCTCCCAGGACCCGGCGATGTCGCCCTCCACCAGGTAGTAGTCGTCGTGGGCGTTGTGGTGGGGGTCGAACATGTCCGACCAGACGTAGGGCGTGGCGCCGGGTCGGCCCGCCTGGACGAGGTCGATGGCCCGCGCCACGTGGTCGGCGAGGAGCGCGCCCGGTTCGAGCCCGCGCGCCTTGCAGGCGGCGCAGGTGTTCATCTGGCGCATCTCGTCGTACTCGAGGAAGAAGCCGGTGGCGTCGGGGAAGAGGTCCAGCACTGCGGCGAGGTTCTCCTCCATCCAGGCGGTCACGGCGGGCTCGGTGAGGCAGGCGCCGACCTGGTAGGAGTGGATGGGGGTCACCGCGTAGAAGTCGGCCCGGATCCGGGTGCCGTCGCCGAGCCCGGCGGCGGCGGGCGTGGGGGGGGCGTGCCAGTCGTCGAAGGTGGCGCGGACGTCCACGACCTCGGCCACATCGACCCCCTCCACGAGCGGCGTGCCGTCCTCGAGCGTGAGGGCGAGCGGAGCGCCGTCGCGGCGGATGAGGTTGTGGAACGCGGTCTCCTCCACCGTGACGTCGTCGATCCAGAGGTCGCCCGAGGAGGAGGTCCAGACCCCCGCGTAGAGCGACAGCGACGTGCCCTCGCCGGTGACGAAGGCGAAGTCGTGGCGGGTCCAGTCCTGGTCGGCGGCCACGTCCACGAGGTCGTAGTTGCGCGGAACCCCGGACACGGTGTCGAGCGCGATCACCTGGAAGGTGCCGCCGGACCAGCCGCGCGTCCGCACGTGGTAGGCGACATGGTACTGGCGGCGCGGGGAGACCGCGAGCGCCTGGACCACCCGCGCGTTGCCCGAGCCGGCGACCACGTGGGCGCTCGTGGCACCGCCGTGGACGACGCTCCGATCGGCCACCACGCGGCCCTCGTCCTGCCAGTCCCAGGCGGTGAAGGTGTCGCCGTGGGCGGACTCGAAGCCGCCATCGTCGAGGATCGCGGCGCCTTCCGCCGGGACGAGCGCGCCCGCGCGGACGACCAGGGGCGAGCCCACCACGGGCAGGCCTTCGGCCATGTCCGGCAGGGTGTACAGGATCCCCTCGGAGTATCCGAAGGGGAAGATGGCCGGGACGACCTCGAGGCCGACGGTGGTCGCGTGGTCCAGGACCTCGGTCACGTTCGGGCGCCAGGCGTCCGACGGAAGATCGGTGTGGGCGAGGCCGATCTTGAAGTCGGAGAGGACCACGCCGTGGTAGCCGGCAGCGCTCGCCCGATCGAGGAGGGCGATCACCTCGTCCACGTTCTCGTCCACCTGGAGGTTGTGGCTGGCGTAGAACCACAGCTCCGGACCGTCGGTATCGGCGTCGGCGTCGGTGTCCCCGCCTGAGGTGTCGTCCGGCGGTGGGGTGCCGCCGCAGCCGAGGAGCAGGCCCAGGAAGGGGAGGAGGAGGGGCCGCATGCCCCCGGGTCTATCCCGCGCCGTCGGTCCGCCGGGTGCCGCAGGTGGACACGCCGAGCAGGGTGTAGATCGGGCAGGACCCGACGAGCCCCGTGATCAGCGGGACGAAGCCCAGGAGCCCCCAGAGCGTCTTCGGCCCCACGACGACGAGGGAGAGCAGGACGAGCCCCACCAGCACGCGGATCACGCGTTCGACGGGGTGTTCGTTGGTGACGAGCAGCCGCTTGATCATGGATGCCTCCAGCCGGCGAGGAGCCGCCGAGGGCGCGGATCGTGACGGGGAGGGTGCCCTGCACGCGCCCCGGATCAGCCGCCCCCGACCGGCCGCCCGGCCCGGAACCGCCCCTCCGCGTCGAACACGTCCGTGAACCGGCGGAGCGCCTCCCACGCTCCGTAGCGTTGGGCCACGTGGTAGGCGGCCAGCCACGAGGTGGGCTGGGCACGGTACGGCGCGCCCGCGAGGATCTCGGCGAGGAGGTCGGCGGGGGGCACCACCGGCAGGCGCGGGCGCAGGTCGGGCGGGGGACGCAGGGCCGCGGCCTCCGAGCGCGCCCAGAGGGTGGGGCCGCACGACAGGGCCACGATCGCGTCCACGGTCTCCTCGGCGTGCAGGATGCCGGAGTTGTAGACCAGGGAGGTGTGGACGAAGCGGGCGGCCGGGGAGCGGGCGTGGAGCGGGGGGCGGCCCTCGGCCTCGAGCCGGCGCGCCGCGATCGCCGCCTCCCAGCGCCACATCACGGCCGTGCCCGCGATCGCCTCGCGGAAGGTGGCGTCCCGGACGAGCCAGCCCTGTCGCCCCGGGGGCGAGGGGAGCGGCTCCCGGGTTCCGGCCGGCGGGGCGACCCCATCCGGGGTCCACGCCACGAGCGATCCGAGGCCGGTGCCGCAGGTGGCGTCGATCCGCTCCACGAGATCCGGCAGGTCGGCGAGGCCCGAGGCCAGGTCGTCCAGGCCCGCGCCCGCCCCGGGGTGGAGAACGTCGCGGACGGTGTCCTCCGAGGCGAGCAGGAGGGCACCGCCCTCGGCCAGGAAGGTGACCGCCACCTCCGCGTCGGTGATCCGGAGCGGGGACCCGCGCCCGGCCTCCCAGGCGTTCACCGCGTCGGTCGCGCAGATCACGGTGTCGCGGAGCACGCGCTCGGCGCCGGCCGTGTCGCCCTCGAGGTCGAGGTAGCCGAAGTACCGCTTGGGGAACGTGCCCGCGTGCACGTAGGTCTCGAGCTTGAAGACCTCGAAATCCAGGACGGTGCGGCGGATCCGGTCGGCGTGGAGTCGGGGCGGGATCGCGAGGGTCGCCTTCTCGGCCAGGCTGGCCTCCACGTGGCGCACCACCGCCTCCCGCACCCGGTCCGGATCCGAGGGGCCCACGTCGGCGAGGCGTGCGGCCAACGCGGTGGACCCGGCCTCGAGGTGCGCCACGAGCGCGTCGCGCTCCGCGGGTTCCACCCAGCGGTCGAGGAGTGGCGCGATGCGGGCCTCGGGGCCGTGGGCGCAGGCGGCGAGGAGGAGGAGGGGCACCACGGGAACTCCGGGCGATCTTCTAGCCCGTCGCCCACGCACAGGCGGCGGACGGGCCCGGACGCCCGGGTCCCCGGACGCTTCCCGCGGGTCCCCGGGTTGCGTTACCCTGTTCCGGCTCCGTGCCTCCCCCCACTCCCGAAGGACCGACCATGCACCGCTCCCTCCTCTCCCGCTGGCTTCCTGGCCTCGTGGCCCTGGTCTTCCTGTTCGTCAGCCGGGTCGCCCTCGCGGCCGGATCCCCGGAGGGCTACTGGACCACCATCGACGACGAGACGGGCCACAAGAAGTCCGTCGTCCAGATCTGGAAGGACGAACAGGGCAAGCTCTGGGGCCGCATCGTCAAGCTGTACCGCGAGCCCGGCGAGGAGCCCGATCCCAAGTGCGACAAGTGCCAGGGATCGCTCCACGACCAGCGGATCATCGGCATGACCATCCTGCGCGGCCTCACGCTCGACGACGACGAGTGGTCCGGCGGCACGATCCTCGATCCCAAGAACGGCAAGACCTACTCCTGCTTCGTCAAGGTGCTCGAGGACGGCCAGAAGCTCAGCCTGCGCGGGTACATCGGCATCTCGCTCCTCGGCCGCACGCAGACCTGGCTCCGCACCGCCTCCAAGCCCGTCGACGAGGTCGAGTACCTCCAGTAGGGCCGCGCACCCCGTCCCGAGGGGCGGGTGGCCGCCCACCCGCGCGGATCGACCGCGGGCGCCTCCCCTACGGCTCCGGCACCTCCAGCCCGTCGAGGCGGTCCGCCTCCTCGGGGGTGACCCCGTAGGCCGCGCGGACCACACCCTCGGCCTCGAGCGCCGCGAGGCGCGGGGAGCCCAGCCGCGCCGCGGCGGCCAATCGGGCGTGGAGGTCCCGGACCCCGGGCGGCGGAGGCGGGATCGGGACCGGATCCAGGTACCGCGGCAGGAAGTGGAGGAACCCGCCGCCCTTGCGGGTCCCGCCGTGGAGCGCCTCGTAGAGGGCGTGGAAGCAGGCCGAGTTGAGCAGGATCGCCGTCCATTCCGGCCAGCTCCGCGCCTCGTCCGCCGGCCGGCGGCAGCGGATCGATAGGAACGTGTCCTTCAGCACGAACCCCTCCCGGTCGAGCGCGGCGCGACCGCGGCGGGCGTTCTGGCAGAGCACCACCTGGGGCGGCCGGAACTGGTCGAGGGCCGGCAGGGGGTTGCCGTCGGCCCGGGCGCGGGCCTCGTCGTGGTCGATCCAGCCCCCGGCCCAGGCGATCCGGTAGGGCTCCACCTCCCGGTTGCCGGCGAAGCGGCCGCCCCCCAGGAAGGGGCGTGCGAAGGGGGAGTCGGGGCGATCGTCGAACGTGTACCGGTCGCGCAGGCCCGTCCGGTGGAAGGAGACGCACCACCGCGTCCGCATCGGCGATCCCAGGGGCACGAGCGCCGGGTCCTCAAGCACGCGCGCGAGGAGGCCCGCCACGGCCGCGCCGGGCAGCGGCAGGAGCGCGTGCAGGCGGTCCGTGAGGACCGTCACCGGGAGGTCCACCCCGGGATCGCTCCCCACACAGACGGCGGGTGTGCCCGACCGGACCGCCGCGAGCAGCACGGGGTAGACCGCGGCATCCGGAAAGACGTCCTCGCGGCTCAGGTCCGCCACGCGCACGGCGCAGTCGGTCAGGAGGAGGCGCCTCAGGCCCTCGGCGTAGGCGGCCACGAGGACGCGGTTGGGCAGGACGAACCCGAACGCGCCGCCGGGCCGGACGAGCGCGTGCGCCCGCTCCACGAAGGCGCCGTACAGGTCGAAGGCCCCGCGGGCCGCCACGGGGCAGGCGGCCCGGATCCGGGCCTGGAGCGAGGCGGGCATCCGCTTGGCCTCGAGGTAGGGCGGGTTCCCCACCACGCAGGCCCAGGTGCCCTCCTCGCCGGGGTCCAGGGCATCGCGCAGGACCAGGCGCGGGGGAGGGAGGCCCAGCGAGGCGGCCAGCGGATCGAGCCGCATCCGGGCCCGGGCGAGCGCCGCCTCGTCCAGGTCCCAGCCCGTGAGGGGGCTCCCGCCGGCGGCGCCGGATCCGAGCCGGAGGAGGGCCTCGGCCAGGAAGACGCCGTCGCCGCAGGCCGGATCCAGGAGCGGACCCGGGGGCCAGGGGAGCAGGTCGAGCAGGCGCCGCGCGACCTCGGGCGGGGTGTAGACCCGCCCGTGGAGCTTGTCGACCGTCGTGGCGAGTCCCACCCGCGACGGGCGGCGCTCGTGGAGCATCCCCGGCACGGACGTCAGGGCCGTCGCAGCAGGTCGCGCAGGGCCTCGGGGTCGGTGGAGGCGCGCCCCGCCGCCTCCAGGATCCGGGCCACCGCCTCCCTCGATACCTTCGGGTTATGGCCTCGCACCAGCGTGTCGGGGCCGGTCTCGACCTCGTCGAGCGTGCCCAGGGCGAGCAGGAGCGGCACCGCGAGGAACCGGACGACCTCGGCGCCCTCGGGGATCGGCCAGAGCAGCGTGTACTCGCGGGCCCGTTCGAGGTGGATCCGCGCGCGGGCCGCGACCTCCCGGATCGCGCCGAGGCCGGCCTCGCGGACGGCGGGATCGAGCAGGCGCTCGTCGGCGGGCGCTCCGTGGGCGGCGAGGAGGGTCTCGGGCAGGAACAGCACGCCACGCTCCAGGTCCTCGGCGACGTCCTTCACGATGTTGACGAGCTGGAGACCCAGGCCGAACGGAGCCGCCCGCACCTGCAGGGCGGCGCGGTCCTCGGGCCCGAGGCCGGGCACGGACGCGGCGAAGAGGGGTGTGAGCAGCTCGCCCACGGTCCCGGCCACGTAGTAGCAGTACCGCTCCAGGTCCTCGAGATCGCGCAGGCGGAAGCCACCGAGCCGCTCGGCCCGCGCGGCGTACATGCGCATGCCGAGCGAGAGGTCCAGGATGTGGAGCCGCACGGCGTCCCGGTCGGAGGCGGGGAGGTTCCGGAAGGCCCGGAACACCATCCCCGCGCTCCGGCACAGGGCCTCGTCGGGGCCCGTCTCCCCGAGCGCCGTACACAGGCCCTCGAACCCGCGGGGATCGGCGCCGTCGTCGAGCAGGCAGTCGTCGAAGGCCTGGAAGAGGGCCTCGCGGACGGGCCAGGGCACGCCCACCGCGTCCTCGACGGTGTCCACGACGCGGCAGAGCAGGTACGAGATGCGGACCGGGTCGCGCAGGTCGGCGGGCAACGCCTCGATGGAGAGCGCGAACGTCCGGGAGACGCGGGGGAGCATCTGTGCGCAGTACCGGGCCTCCGGGGTGGTCATCGCCGCTCCTCCAGCACCCCTCGGATGGGCTCGAGGGTGAGCGTGCACAGCCCGTCGGCCAGGGTCGCGAGCGCGGGCCAGGGGGCGAGGGCCGCCACCGCCCGCTCGCGGCGCCCGGCCATCCGCTCCACCGCGAAGGCCAGGGAGCCGGCCAGCCGGAACAGGTGGGCCGCCCGGTCGGCATCTTCGGGCGTGAAGGCCTCGCGGGGCGCGGCGAGCAGGTCGGCCAGCCAGGCCGCCTCGGGGGGGTCGGCATGGGCGAGCGCGTGGATCGCGAGCGCGCTGCGCTTGCCCTCCGCGAGGTCGCTCCCGCGCGTGCCGCGCCCCTTCTCGCCGTACAGGTCGAGGATGTCGTCCTGGACCTGGAAGAGCACGCCCAGGTGGCGGGCCGCCTCGCCGAGCGCCTCCACCACCTCCGCGGGGGCGCCGCACAGCAGGGCCGCGCCCTGCATGGGGAGGGCGAAGAGGCCCGAGGTCTTCCCCTCCACCATGGCGTCGTAGGCCTCGGCGGTGGGCACGCCCGCGTTCTTCAGGGCGAACTCCCGCTCCTGGCCGTCGATGACGCGCAGCGTCTCCAGGAGGAGCAGGCGGGCGACCTGGGCCCGGCGCTCCGGCGGGGCGGGGAGGCGATCGAGGCAGAGGAGCGCGAGGTAGAACATCGCGTCCCCCAGGTTCACCGCCTGGGCCGCGCCGAACCGGCGCCACACGGTCGGCTGCCCGCGCCGCACGGCGTCGCCGTCCTGCAGGTCGTCGTGGACCAGCGTGGCGTTGTGGAGCATCTCGCAGGCGGCGCCGAAGGCCACCAGGGCCGCCGGTTCCTCCCCGAGGTCCTCGGCCACGAGCAGGGGGACCAGGGCCCGGATCCGCTTGCCGCCGGTGCCGAGGTGGTACGCGCACATGCTGGGCAGGGTGGAGCCGGGGGGGCAGGCCTCCCGGGGCACCGCGTCCAGCACCGCCTCGATGGCGGGCAGGTACGCGCGGGCGGCGGCGTCGAAGCGGGGGCGGAGGTCCATGGGGGTCCAGCGGGGGACGGGCTGACTATCCGGTGTTCGGGGAGCCGTCGGCTCGCGCTACGGGATCCGAGCCACCCGGACGTCCACGTCGAGGATGCGGCGCACGTCCGGGGTGGTCTCGTTGGAGAACACGAGGGTCCACGCCTCGCCGTCGAGCAGCTCGAGATCGAGGGAGCCGGAACCGGAGGCGGTCGTCACGGCCCAGGCGCCGAAAGGCTGGCCGCCCGCCCAGGCGTCCCGGTTGGCGGAGTCCACGAGGAAGACGTCCACGGCGCCACCGGCCTCGTCGACCCCGTAGGTCTGGCCGAGCTCGTAGCCCTCGAGGACGGGGTTCGCGACGCGGATCTCGCTCTCGGTCACGGTCCAGGTGGCGGTGAGCCGCAGCGTGCCGCCGGGTGGGGTGCCCGCGTCGAGGGCACGCCGGGGGAGGGGGTCGTCGAAGGCGACCGCGTCCCGGCACGGCGCCTCGCAGGTGTCGGTCCGGAGCGACCAGCGCTCGTTCCCCGCGTCGCCGAGGAGCGGATGCTCGGCGACGAAGGCCACGAACTGGTCGTCGCCGATCTCCATGGAGGCCACGCCGGCGGCGTCCGAGGGCGCCCAGGTGCACATCCAGTAGCCGGACTCGTGCGTGAGGGCCTGCACGCGCGCCCCCTCCACCGGCACGCCGGCCGCGTCGGTGACCGTGACCTCGACGGGCACCATGGCGGTGTACAGGTCGGAGGGCTCCACCGACTCGTCCGGGAAGAACCGGAAGACGTGCGCCACCTCGCCCAGGACGCCGCTGTCGTAGCGATCGTCGTCGTAGATCTCGGGCCAGTCGATGTACGGGTAGTGCGGGTTCGACCCGATCTCCCCGAGACTGTTGTCCCACATGATCCAGCGGCCGTCCCAGAACTCGTTCCACTCGTGATCGTCGGCCCTGGCCGAGACGGCCACGGTCGGGATGAGCGCCGTGCGGGCGGCGGCGGTCGTGAGGATGCTGTACTCCCCGCAGGAGCCGTACTGCGCCCAGTAGATGTCGAGCGGCCAGATGTCGTTGGACTGGTAGCCGAACGACATGTACGACTGGATCCAGGTGCCCAGGGCCATGGCCGCGTCCTGGACGGTGGGCGATCCCTCCACCGCCTCCACGAGCGTCTCGCCGTAGGCGTCGTCCTCGAGCCAGAAGGAGCGCCAGAAGTCCTCGCCGTTGGGCGCGGGCAGGTCGATGTAGCCGCGGGGGTAGACCACGAATCGGTAGTAGACGTCGGAGGCGATCGTGCCGGTCCCTCCCTCGCCCACCGTCTCGAGGGTGGTGCGGCCGTCCTCCAGCTCCACGAGATCCGCGTAGGGGAGCACGCCGGCGAGCGCGTAGACGGCCGCGGCGTTGTCGGCGAAGATCCACTCCCAGCCGCCCTCCAGGATCCAGGAGAGGATCGGCGGATCGGTGGCCCCGATGGCCCAGCCCACCTCGTCCACCTGGTCGGTCGGGGCCGCCCGGATCACGGACGCGAGGCGCGTGGCCTCCTCGACGGTGAGGTACGAGAGGGTCTCGGCGAGGTCGTCGCGGAAGGCCCTGGGCACGGCGTCCACGGCGTCGAGCACGTCGGCTGTGAGGAGGTCGCGGGGCCATGCCACCGGATCCGCGTCGAGGGCCGGCCGACCGGACTCGACCCGGATGGCCCACACCGCCCCGCCCTCGATCGGGACGGTGGTGACGACGTGGGCGGGATCGGCGCGGTCGACCTCCTCGCACGCCGCCAGGAGCGCGACGAAGCCGGCGGCGAACGGGCCGGGCGGGAGGAAGGCCATGGCGGGGTCTCCGTGGCGACGGTCGCCCTGTATCCCACAGCGGTGTCCGGGGGGGCGCCGGCCCGATAGGGGGGGTCGGCCCGTGCCTCGGACCCCTCCCCCGGGGACCTCTCCATGCCCGCGCTCGCCCCGTACTTCGCCGGCGACTGGCCCCCGGGCCCGTTCCGCCTCTTCTCGGCCCAGCACCTCGCGGCCATCGGGACCATCCTGGCGGTGATCGCGATCGCCTGCCTCGTCCTCGCGCGGCGCGAGGCCTGGCGCCGCCCCTTCCGGATCGGCGTGGCCTGCCTGCTGGTCGCCCAGGAGCTCTCCTTCGAGGCCTGGCACGTCTCCATCGGCGACTTCCACCCCGGCCTGCACCTGCCCTTCCACCTGTGCGGCATGGCCATCGTGCTGTCGGTGGTCCTCATGCTGACCCGCCACCCGCTCGTCTTCGAGGTCGTCTACTTCTGGGGCCTGGGGGGAGCGACGCAGGCGATCCTCACCCCCGACCTGGGCGCCTACACCTTCCCCCATTACCGCTTCTTCCAGATCTTCCTCTCGCACGGCCTGATCTTGCTGACCCTCGTCTACATGCCGATCGTGGAGGGCCTGCGGCTCCGGAGGGGCGCCTACCCGAGGGTGGTGGGCATCACGCTCGGCTGGATGGTCCTGGCGGCCGGCATCAACCTCGCGACGGGCGGCAACTACGGGTTCATCTGCCACAAGCCGGCCACGGCGTCGCTCCTGGACGTGATGGGGCCCTGGCCCTGGTACCTGCTCGGGATGCTGGGCCTCGGCCTCGCCGTGTTCGGGATCCTCGCGCTCCCGTGGTGGGTGGTGGCGCGGGTGCGGGGCCGGCGCGCCGCCCTGATGATCGCGTGAGGGTACCCCCTGGCCGGCCCGGGCGGGGCGACTATCCTTGCGGCCCGTCACCCCGGAGACGACCGTGAAGCGCTCCATCCCCACCTTGAAGCGCGTGTTCCTGCTCGGTCTCGTGGCCGTCCTGCCGGCCTACATCACCGTCTACGTGCTCCTGGCGCTCTTCCATCTCGTGGACGGCACCTTCGCGCCCGGCATCGAGCGGATCGTCGGATTCCACATCCCGGGGCTCGGGCTCCTGGTCACGATCGTCCTCATCCTGGCGGCCGGGTTCGCCATGAACTTCGTGATCGTGCAGCGCCTGGGGCGGAGCCTCGAGGTGTTCATCGGGACCATTCCCTTCGTCCGTACCGTGTACGCGGCGGTCAAGCAGGTGGTCCAGCCGCTCCTGGGCGACGACGAGCACATGGCCTTCAAGCAGGTGGTGACCTTCGAGTGGCCCGGCGAGGGCCTGTGGGTCGTCGGGTTCCTGGTCAAGGAGGCCCTGGTGGGGCCCGAGCCCGGTCCGGATGACGAGGTCGTGGTGTTCCTGCCCACCAACCACCTGCACCTCGGGTACGTCCTGGCCACGAAGCGGTCCCGCCTGCGTCCCGTGGACATGTCCATCGAGGAGGCGCTCCGCATGCAGTTCTCCCTCGGTGTCGCCGCTCCCGACGTGCGTCTCACCGGCCCCTCCCTGACCGACGCGCGCCGCCTGCCCGGACCGACCACCCCACCCCCCGCCGACCGGTGACCCCATGCCGTCCGTCCTCGCCGTCGCCCTCGCCGTCACCCTGCCGTCCGGGGCCGCGCCGTCCTACCTGCGCTACCCCGACCTGTGCGGGGACACGATCGTGTTCACCGCCGAGGGCGACCTCTGGACGGCCCCGGTCGCGGGGGGCGAGGCCCGCCGCCTCACCAGCGTCGCAGGCGAGGAGCGGTTCCCCCGCTTCTCCCCCGACTGCGGCACCGTCGCGTTCACGGCCCGCTACGACGGGAACGACGACGCCTTCGTGATGCCCGCCACGGGCGGCGAGCCGCGTCGCCTCACCTGGCACCCCGAGGTGGACGAGGTCATGGGCTGGTGGCCCGACGGGAGCGCCGTCCTCTTCCGCAGCCGCGCCGAGGATCCCCACGGCCGCTCCTACCACCTCTACACCGTGCCGCCGGCGGGTGGCGATCCGCGGGAGGTCCCGCTCGGGTGGGCCGGCAACCTCGACGTGGACCCGGCCACCGGCCGCTGGGCCTTCATCCGGATGGGCTGGGAGCACCGGACCTGGAAGCGCTACCGGGGCGGCACGGCGCCCGACCTCTGGGTGGGCGATCCCAGGAAGGCCGACTTCCGGAGGATCTCCACCTTCGAGGGCACCGACGCCTTCCCCATGTGGCACGACGGGCGGATCGTCTTCCTCTCCGACGAGGGCGGGACCGCCAACCTCTGGTCGTGCGGGCCCGACGGGAGCGACCGCCGGCGGCTCACCGACCAGGACACCTGGGACGTGCGCTGGCCCGCCATGGCGCCCGATGGCCGGGTGGTGTTCATGCTGGCCGGCGACCTCGCGGTGTGGCACCCGAAGGAGGTCGCCACCCGGGTGGTCCCGATCTCGCTGCCCTCAGAGCGGACCCTGGCCCGCGTGCGGTACCCGGATCCGCTCGCCACCCTCACCTGGTGGACCGTGTCGCCCCAGGGCGATCGCCTGCTGCTCACCACGCGCGGCGAGGTGATCTCGGTACCCGTCGAGCCGGGCGTCACCCTCCCGGTCACGCGGGGCAGCGGGGCCCGCGAGTCGTGGGCGTCCTTCGCCCCCGACGGCCGCCGCGTGGTCTACGTCACGGACGCGAGCGGGGAGGAGGCCATCGTCACGGCCGACGCCTGGGGCCGGGGCGACCTCGGGACGGTCCTTGCGCCGGGCGCGAGCGGCTGGCACTTTCCGCCCGCCTGGTCCCCGGACGGGAGGTGGATCGCGTGGGCAGACCAGACCCACACCCTCCGGGTGGCGCCCGCCGCCGGGGGCGAGGCCCGCGTGGTGGATCGCTCCGATCAGTGGGAGATCACGGAGTACGCCTGGTCCCCGGACGGCCGGTGGCTCGCGTACGGCAAGGTGGATCGTCGCTCCCTCTCCTCGGTCTGGATCTGGGACGCCTCGAGCGGCGTGACCCGGCAGGTCACCGGGCCCTACACCCACGATCACGGGCCGGCCTGGGATCCCGACGGCCGGTACCTCTACGTCCTGTCGGACCGCACCATGAACCCGGTGCTCGGGAACCGGGACTTCTCCTACATCGAGGCCCGCACCACCCGTCCCTACGCCATCCTGCTCCGGCCGGGCGTGGAGAACCCCTTCCTCCATGAGGAGGGCCTGCCCACCACCGAGGAGGAGCTGACCCGGAAGCAGCGCCGGAAGCAGCGCCGGCAGGCCCGGAAGCTGGGCGTGGCCGAGGAGGGGCCTCCGGCCCCGAAGCCCGTGGAGATCGCCTTCGAGGGGATCGTGGACCGGGTGGTGGCGTTCCCGGTGGACGCGGGCGACCTCTCCTCTGTGCGGGCCACCTCGGACACCGTCTTCTGGCTCTCGGGCACGAGCCGCGGGATGGGCGAGGAGCCCGCCCCCGGCGCCACCCTCGTCGCCTTCTCCCTCGAGGACGAGGAGCCCACCGACTGGATGGCCGGCGTGACCGGGTACGAGCTCGCCCTCAAGGGGGGGAAGGTCGCGGTCCGCACGCACGACGGCACCTTCCTCCTGCTCGAGGCTGCCGCGCCCCCGCCCGCCGACACCTCCGACGCCGTCGTGTCCGTCGCCGACGTCGTCGTGGAGCTCGATCCCCGCGAGGAGTGGCGCCAGATCTTCCTCGAGGGCTGGCGCCTGATGCGCGACTTCACGTGGGAGGAGGGCCTGGGCGGGCTCGACTGGGCGGCCGTCCGCGACCGGTACGCCTCCCTCCTGCCCCGCATCGCGACGCGCGGCGATCTCACGGACCTCATGGGCGAGGTCATCGGCGAGCTGGCCACGAGCCACACCTACCTGTGGGGAGGGGATCCCGGCGTGGTGCCGTCCGCCGTGTCCACGGGCCTGCTCGGCGCCGACCTCGTCCGGGAGGGCGGCACCTTCCGGGTAGCCCGGATCTACCGGGGCGATCCCGCGGACGACGTCCGCTCGCCCCTGTCGGAGCCCGGCGTGGACGTGCTCGAGGGGCAGTACGTCCTGTCGGTGAACCACCAGCCCTTCCAGCCGGATCGCCCCTTCCTCGCCTCCCTCCAGGCCCAGGCCGGCCGGGCGGTGGTGCTCACCGTGAGCGATCGCGCGCCCGGGGCGAAGGGCGCCAGGACGCGGGACGTCGTGGTGGTCCCCCTCGCGAGCGAGCAGCCCCTCCGGTACGCCGACTGGGTCCGGCGCAACCGCGAGGCCGTGGCCGCCGCCACCGGCGGCCGCGTCGGCTACCTCCACCTCCCCGACATGGGCGGGCGGGGCCTGATGGCCTTCGAGCGCTGGTTCTACCCGCAACTGGACAAGCAGGGGCTCGTGGTCGACGTGCGCTGGAACGGGGGCGGATTCGTCTCGCAGCTCATCCTGGAGCGGTTCCGCCGCAAGGTGGTGGCCGTGGACCGGTCCAGGGGTGGAGGCCTCTGGACCTACCCGGAGAAGGTGCTCAACGGTCCCTTCGTGGTCCTCACCAACGAGTTCGCCGGCTCCGACGGCGACTTCGTCCCGCAGGCTGTCCAGATCGAGGGCCTCGCGCCCGTGATCGGGCGGCGCTCGTGGGGCGGCGTCATCGGGATCCGGGGCGACAAGCCCCTCTCCGACGCCGGCATGATCACCCAGCCCGAGTTCGCCTTCTGGTTCCCGAGGAAGGGCTGGGGGCTCGAGAACCGCGGCGTGGAGCCCGACATCGAGGTGGAGAACCCGCCGCAGGACGTGGCCGCGGGCCGCGATCCGCAGCTCGACCGGGCCATCCGGGAGGTGCTGCGCCTGCGCGAGGCGGGCACCTGGTTCCAGCCCGACTTCGAGCCTCCCCCCGCCAAGACGCGCGAGCAGTTCCGGCAGCGGGAGCGCTGATCCGCCCTGGAGGTGCGGTGGTGCTGGCACCGGCCCTGCGGGCCTGCCCGCCGGCCGCGAGGTGCTGCCGGCCCTGCGGGCCGACGTTCCGGCCTGGCACCGGCCCTGCGGGCCTTCCCGCCGGCCGCGAGGGGGC
>JBFYZZ010000075.1:0-27806 GCA_041309225.1 Deltaproteobacteria bacterium
GCCAGAAGGGCGAGAAGCGCTCCCTCCCCGCGCCGCACGCGGGGCACCGCACCGGCGGCTCGGGGCCGCCGTGGACGTAGCCGCAGACCTCGCATCGCCAGGTGCCAGGCACGGTGTCTCCCGGAGCGGTCCTCCCCTACCGGGCGGCACCCGGAGGAGCAACCTCCCGTGCACGGGCGATTCGGAAGGTCGCGGGTGAGCCCGGTTCCGGGGTACGAGTGATCCCGATGGGAGGCCCCATGCTCCGCACGTGCGCCGTCGTCGCCGCCCTCCTCCTGCCGCTGCCGGCCCTGGCCCAGGAGGTGGAGATCCGGATCGACGAGGCGCTCGCCCGGAAGGCCGGCCTCGACGCCGCCGAGGTGCGCGCCGATCTCGACGACGAGCTGCGCTCCACGCTCCACCTGGACGCCCTGTCCACCTACCTGGACTCGCTGGCCAACGCAGCGCTCCTGGCCACCAAGGGGATGGGCGTCGACTACGCCACGGAGATCGAGGCGTTCGTGATCGGCGGATCGGTGGGGACCGGCATCGACGACGGCGGGTTCCGCTTCGGGCGGGGCGACGAGACCCTGCCGGCCTTCGGCTACGCCTTCCAGGTCGCCGTCATGGCCGGCCTGAACCTCGGCGTGCTGAGCCACGGTGAGGGCGTCCTCTCGCGGGTGGTCGTGTACGGCCACGGCATGGCGCTGGACACCTCGGTCGACGTCTTCGACGGATCGCTCCACAGCGTCGGCGGCCACGTCCAGATCGCGCTCGTGAAGCCCAGGGGCGACGCGGCGGCCTCCTGGGGCGGCCTGGCCCTCACCACCGGGTTCGAGCGCTCTCACTACGAACTCGGGCTCACCCGTGCCCTGCCCGTCCCGGTCCCCGGGACCGGCGGCCTCGCCTCGTGGGACGGCCTGGGCGAGTTCACGCTCGGCACCACCACCGACTCCGTGCCCGTCGAGCTCTCCACCCACGTGCGGCTCCTCGTCCTCACGGTCTTCGGCGGCGCGGGCGTGGACATGGTCGACGGCGGCGCGGACGCGTCCATCCGCCTGTCGGGAGACGTCACCGCCGACGTCGGGGGGCGCGAGACCCGCATCGGGACGGCCAGCGTGCGGTACGCCGCCCACGGTGAGCCGGTGACCGTCTTCCCTCGCGTCTTCGCCGGCGCCCAGGTCCACCTCCTCCCCGTCAAGGTCTACGCCCAGCTCAACGCCGGCCTGGAGCGTGGCGTGGGCGGGCACATGGGCGTCCGGCTCGCGTGGTAGGGCGCACGGACCGGCCGCGCGCCGCCGGATACAGGGCCGTCGTGCGCACGGTCCGCTGGTCCCGCGTCCTGGCCTGGCTCCTCGCCGCGGTGGCGCTGGCCGTGGCCCTCTCCTTCGGCGCCTGCACGCAGGACGACGCCTTCATCTCCTTCCGGTACGCGGAGCACCTCGTCCGCGGCCAGGGTCTCGTCTTCAACCCGGGCGAGCGCGTGGAGGGGTTCACCAACCTCGCCTGGACGCTCCTCGTGGCCGGCGCCCTGCGGCTCGGCGCCGATCCGGTGGCCGCCACCGTCGCGGTCGGGCTGGCCTGCCTCGCCGGGCTCGTGCTCCTCGTCCCGGCCCTGGCCCGCGACGGCCTCACGCCGGCCACGAGGCTGCGGCGCACCCTCCTCGGCCCACCTCCGGTGGATCCCGCCGACGCGCGCCTCGCGGGCCTCCTGGCCGCGGCCTTCCTCGCCACCGACGCCTCCCTGGCCCTCGAGGCGGTGCAGGGCCTGGAGACCGCCTTCTACACGCTGCTCGGGCTCGCCGGGACCCTCGCGGCGCTCGACGAGCGTCGCCGGGGCCGGGGCCACGCGCGCTCCAGCGCCCTCTTCGCCCTGGCCGCCTGCACACGGCCCGAGGGCCCGGTCCTCTGGGCAGGCTTGCACCTGGGCCTGGCCTGGGACGCCCGGGTCACGGAGGGCGCCGCCGGCGCCCGGCGGCAGGTGGCGGCCTCGCTCCGGGGAGGCTGGCCGGTGGCGCTGGCGCTGGTCGCGCTCCTGGTCTTCCGCCTCGCCTACTACGGGGACGCCCTCCCCAACACGTTTCACGCCAAGGCCGGCGGAGGCCTCGCGGCGGTCGGCCGCGGGCTCCGCTACCTCGCGGCCCATCTCGGCGCCCATCCCCTCCTCTGGATCCTCGTGGCGGTCCGGGCGGCGTCGCCGCGTCTCCTGGGGCTGCCCGCCAGCCGGGCCGGCCGGGCCGGCGCCGCCATGGCGGGCCTGTACCTGGCCTGCGTGGTGGTGCTGGGCGGCGACTTCAAGCCCACGGGCCGGTTCGTCCAGCCGGTGGTCCCGTACCTCGCCTTCCTGGCCGGCGAGGCGCTGGTGGCGCTGGGGCGCCGCCTCTCGGGCGCCGGCCGGTGGGGACTGGCCGCGGGCGTGCTGGCCGTGGGCCTCGGCGGCGGCATCCCGGTGGCCCGGGAGGCCGGGGCCACGGCCCGCGAACGCCACGCCAACCTCGAGGCGCGCAAGGTCCTGGGTGAGTGGATCGCCGCGCACTTCTCCCCCGATGCGGTCCTGGCCATCCACTCCGCCGGTGCGGTGCCCTACTACGCCGGCCTCCCCACCATCGACATGTGGGGACTCACGGACCGCCACATCGCCCGCCGTCCGGCCTCGGGCACCGGGATGGCCGGCCACGAGAAGACCGATCCCACGTACGTCTTCGGGCGTCGCCCGGACCTCTACGTGCCCGAGGACCACGCCTTCGTGCTGCAGCCCTGGACGCTGGAGCCCGAGCCCGGCTTCCCCGCGGACTTCGAGGCGCACTACCGGGCGGTCAGCATCCCCGTGGACGATCGCTGGCTCAACGCGTGGATCCGCGCCGACCGGATCCCCGGTGCCCGGGCTGGCCCGGATCCGTCCGGATAGGGGCGGGCAGCCCATGTCGATCGAGCCCCACCTCGTCCCGACCCCCGACGGCTGGCTCCTGGCTCTCCACCGGGTGCTCCGGCCGGACGGAGGGGGGCCGGTGGCCGGCCCGCCCGTGGTCGTCCTGCCGGGCTACGGGATGAACGCGACGCTCTTCACCTGGCACCCGCGGGGCCGTTCCTTCGTCGAGGCGCTCCGCGACGGCGGATTCGACGCCTGGACCGTGGACTGGCGTGGACAGGGGGAGAGCCGGCGCGACCCCCGGGGCCACGCGTCCCGGACCTGGGGTCTCCGGGAGTACGCCTTCGTGGACGTGAAGACGGCCATCGAGCACGTCTGCAGCGCGACCGGCCGCGAGCGGGTGACGGCGATCGGGTGCAGCCTGGGCGGGACCCTCGTCCTGGCCTACGGCGCCCGCTTCGGGACGGATCGCCTGGACCGGTTCGTGGCGATCGGCGCCCCGCTGCTCCTCGAGGATCCCGGTCCCTTCGTCCGCGCCACCGGCCTGGCGGGCCCCGTCCTGGCCGTCGTGCCCCTGGTGGGCCTCCGCGCCCTGGCCGCCCGCGCCCTGCCGATCGTGGCCCGGTACGCCCGTGGACCCCTCTCGGTCTACCTCGACGCCGACCACGTCGACCTGTCCCGGCCCGACCTGCTCGCCCGCATCGTGGAACGGCCCCGACGGAGGGTGAACGCGGAGATCGCCCGGTGGATCCGGGCGGGCCGCCTCGTGGTGGACGGCGTGGACGTGGCGGAGGGGATCCGGGGCCGGACGCTCCGCACGCTGCTGGTGGTCGCGCTGGACGACGGGATCGTGAACCCCGCGTCCGCACGCTCGGTGCGCCGCTTCCTGGGGGAGGACCAGGTGGACGAGATCACGGTCGGCGGCCCGGGGATGCATGTGGCCCACGCGGACCTCTTCCTCGGCGACGCCGCGGACGAGGCCGTCTTCCAGCCGGTGGTGTCGTGGCTGCGCCGTTGAGGCCCGGGTGGCTCGCCCTGGCGTCGCTCGCCCTGCTCGCGATCGGCACCGTCCTCGGACCCGGCGCGGCGGCTCCGCTCCCGGTCGCCGTCGCGCTCGCCGCCGTGGGGACCGCCGTCCTGGCGGCGGCGCGGACGCCCGGCCCCGAGGCGCGGATCGCCGCGCTGGTGGCCTGCCTCCTGCTCGCCGGCCTCACGGGCCTCCTCTGGCAGCCGGTCATGATCCTGGCCCTGGGCCTGCTGCTCCTCCTGGCGCACGTCGTACCCGCGCTGCGCGGCGGATCCTGGGCCCCCAGGGGCCGCGTGCCCCTCCTCGGCACGCTGGCCTGCGCGGCCGTGACGCCCGTGGGGCTCGTGGGGTGGCTCCTCCTCGCCCGGCCCGACCTCTCGGACGTGGTGGCCGCGTACGTGGTCGACGTGCCGCTCCCCCTCCTCGTGCTGGGAGCCGTGCTGTTCGCCGTCACCAACGCCACGCTGGAGGAGGCGATCTGGCGGGGGCTCCTGCAGGAGGACCTGGGCGCCCTCCTGCCTGCGGGGGTGGTGCTGGCGGTGCAGGCCGCGTCCTTCGGGCTGGCCCACGCCCACGGCGTGCCGCGCGGCGTCGCCGGTGTCCTCCTCGCGGGGGGGTGGGGCCTGCTCCTGGGCCTGCTCCGCCGGCGGGCCGGGGGGCTCCTCGCGCCGATCCTGGCGCACGTCGTGGCGGACGCCACCATCGCCACGTGGGTGCTCCTGCTCGTGCGATCGTCAGGATCCTGAGGTCGAGGATCCGGCGGGCGGCAGGCGCCAGAGCAGGATCCCGTCGTGGTCGGCGGGCGGACCGAGCGCCGCCTCCAGGACCTTCCGGGAGGCGCCGGGGTTGGCGACGAGGGCGTCGAGGTCCTCGTGGAACAGGATCCATCCGTACTGGCGGTGCAGGTGCTCCACCACCGTCGAGGACAGGCGGCGGACGTCCATGCGCCGGCGCGTCCCCACGTGCCCCTGCGGGTGGGGCAGGGCCATGATGGACATGGGATCCGCGGTCGTACCCGCTCGCACGTCGGGGCTCCACGGCACGGGCCGGCCGTGGACGGTCTGGTACCAGAGGTAGCGGCTCGTCCGCATGGTCGAATCCACCTCGGGCGGGAGGTCGAGCACGCCCCGGGGATCGTCGGAAGCGGAGATCTCGGCGTAGACCGAGGGAATATCCGCGGGTGCCGTGGGGAGGGGGAAGGGGGCCCGAGACCAGGCCAGCGTGTCGCCGACGGCCGCGAGCGCGGCCAGCGCGGCGAGCACCCGTGGGGCCCGGGACGGAACGCCCGCCCGGGGGGCGAGCGCCAGGGCTCCGAGGCACGCGACCGCGGCCTGGGCGGGTACGGACAGGCGCAGCGGGTGGGTCGCGGCGAGCCCGGCCACGCGCTGCAACAGCAGGAAGGGGAGGGGGACGGGGCGGTGCCCGATCGTGACCCAGTGGTTGTCCCAGAAGAGGTAGGGGCCCAGGCCGAGCACGCAGGCCCCGGCCGCGATCGCCGCCCAGGGCAGGGCCCGGCGGGGGTGCCGCACCAGCGCCAGGATTGCGAGGGCCAGGAGGGCGAGCCGGAGGTACCCCGTGTGGATCAGGTTCTCACCGTACACGCCGGCGAGGTCCACGGTCGTGAAACCCGGCACCACGTACTCCCGCGGATCCACCGCGTTGTGGACCGCCAGGGCCAGGTTCTGCGCCTCGGGCCGATGGGTGAGGGCGCCGGGCACCTTCAGGGACACCGACAGGGCGACGAGCGGCCCCACGGCCACGGCCAGACCCACCCCGGCGGCCAGCAGGCCCCCGGCCAGGCTCCCCCGCCGCCGGACGCACCTCAGGAGCCACCAGGCGCCCACCAGCACGCCGAGGGAGACCCCGAAGTAGGACGAGGCCACCATGGCCGTCCCGCCGATCGCGCCCAGGATCGCGTGATCCCGGAGCCGGCCGGTCCGGAAGGCACGGGCCGCGGCCCAGAGGGCCAGCGCCACCCAGCCGAGGGACGTGGCCTCGGAGATGCCGTCGGCGAGCTCGCACCAGAGGAAGGGCGACGTGGCGAGGGCGATCCCCGACACCACCGTGTGCGGACCGGGACCGGCGACCTCCTCCGCGAGGAGGTCGCCGGCCACCGCCGCGAAGCACACGCGCCAGGCCAGCACCAGGTTCCAGCCGATCGCCGGTCCGAAGGCCAGGGTCCAGGGCAGGCCCGCCAGGGCGCCGAGCGGGTCGGGGAACCAGAGGACCCCGCCGGACGGGTGGCCGAGGAGGTCGGTGCGCCAGGGGAGCCGGCCGTGGAGGAGCGAGTCCGCGAACCACCACCACCCCCAGGCGTGGTTCCACACGTCCACCGTGGGATCCCCGAGCAGGTCGCCGCGGATCCAGGCGGGCCCCGTCACGACCAGCGCCACCGCGGCGTAGAGTGCGAGGCGGAGGGTCCAGCGGGCGCGGAGCAGGCCGGACATGGGGTGGTGCGGATCCGGGCTAGTGCGTGTCCAGGATGATGGGCAGGCCGTCCTGGCCGCCCGCGATGATCACCTTGGTGTTGGCGGACTTTGCGATCTCGAGGGTGGCCTCGATCCCCTTCCAGCGCAGGAGCTGGTCGCTGATGCCCTCGCTCACGGTCCGCTGGAAGTCGGCGATGCCCTGGGCCTCGATCCGCTTGCGCTCGGCCTCCTGGCGCTCGCGCTGGAGGACGAACTCCATCCGTTGGCTCTCCTGCTCCGCCTGGAGCTTCTGCTCGATGGAGTCCGAGAGGTTCTTGGGGAGCGACAGCTGGCGGAGCGGGGTGTTCTCCACGACCACCCCGCGCGGGGACACGGTCGCCGCCAGCTCGTCGGTGAGGAGCTGCGCGAGGTGCCCGCGCTCGGAGGTGTAGAGGGCCTTGGCCTCGTAGGTGGCGGTGACTCCGCGCGTGACGGAGCGGAACTGCGGCTCGAGGAGGATCTCGACGTAGTTCACGCCCACCGACCGGTATACCTCGGGCGCCTGGTCGGGATCCAGGTGGAAGAGCACGCTGGCCTCGAGGCCCACGGTCAACCCCTCCTTGGAGGGCACCTCCATGGTCTCCTTGGCCTCCTGGGTCTGGACGGACATCTTGACGATCGTGGCGAGCGGGTTTCGGACCTGGATGCCGGCCGGGAGCGATTGCGGGGAGACCCGGCCGAAGAAGTCGACCACGCCCACGTGACCCGCGGGGATGATCGTGAGGCACTGGACCACGGCCAGGAGCAGGAAGAGGACGCCGCCGGCGCCCAGGAACGAGCGGCCCAGGCGGTAGGAGCGGTCGAAGGCCCGGTGGGTGCTCTGGCCGGCGAGGCGGCCCGCCAGGGCGGCGCCGGCGAACAGGAGCACGGTGAGCACGAGGGCGACCAAGAAGAGCATGGGACCTCCGGGGACATGGGGATCGCGGACCGGTCGGACGGGAGCATACCGCGTCCGGCGCCCCGGGGCGCAGCCGAGGGTCGCCGCGGTCCGGTGCCGCTCGGGAGTGAGATCCGGCTATTCGCCCCGAGGGAGCGCACCCGCGGCGTGGACGCCGGTCTCGCCGGCACCGTCCACTCCCCCGCCCTTCTCGTGGTCGTCGCCGGACTGCGCGTACCCGAACGCGCTGTCGTCGGCCGGGATCGGGTGGTCGCCGCCGCCGGGCCAGCCGTAGGCGTCCGCGTCCCCGCCCGAGTCGAGGAAGAGGCCGATGGAGTCCACGGCGGTGCGGGGGAACCGGTTGCACTCGCCGGAGTGGTTGCCCAGGCCCGTGGAGTAGGTGGACCGGATGTCGTAGGTGTCGCTGCCGTCGTTGTCCACGAAGAGGCCCACCCCCTGGCAGTTGGAGGCGCCACCGCCCAGGCCGGCGTACACGTACGTGTCGTCGCCGGCCTCGTTGACCAGCACGCCGTCGGAGAAGTCGTGGCCGGTGCCGATCATCACGTAGACCGGGCCCATGATCGTGTTGAACGCGTCTCCGCCCTCGCCGTCGTCGAGGAGCACCCCGGCGGCGTAGTGGGCCGCGCCGCCCTGGACGTACCAGAACGCGTCGTAGGTGTCGGACCCCTGCCCGTCGAGCAGGAGCCCGACGGCCTGCCAGTACCCAGCGCCCTGGGCGAAGGTGCTGGCGGTGTAGGCGTCGTCGCCCGACACGTCGCGCAGCACGCCCACGCCGCCCGAGAGGAAGCCGCCATCGTGGTCGCCCCGCCGCCCGAACCCCGATCCCTGGGAGAACGTGGAGTTGCCGGTCGTGGGCATCTGGGGGGAGTAGTAGACCAGCTGGCCGCCATACTCCGGGTTGCCGGGATCGGCGTACCAGGTGTCGTTCCCGCCCCCGTCCCAGGCCATGCCCACGGCCTGGACGTACCCGAAGCCCTGGCTCTGGGTGAAGGTCCGGTGGAGGTCGTCCCCTCCGTCGTCGAGGAGGAGCCCGATGCCCATGCTGGCGGCGCCCTGGACCCCCGCCTCGCCGAGGTAGACGTCGTTCCCCCCGTCGTCGTGGAGCACGCCCACACCCAGGTGGCCCCACCCCTGGCTCGTGCGCAGCGAGGTGTAGGTGTCGTCGCCGCCGCCCAGGTCGAAGAGCAGCCCCACGCCGAAGCGGCCGGAGCCCTGCCGCCCCACGTGCGAGAACGAGAACCGGCCGTAGTAGGCGTCGCCGCCGTACCGCCCGTCCTCGTCCGGGGGCAGGAGGTTCCCGGACGCCTCGCCGTCCTCCACGTAGCCGTAGGCGTCGTTCCCGCCGAGATCGACGTGGACCGACACGGGCAGTTCGGCCGAGGAGGCGCCGCAGGGATGGAGGTAGGTGTCGTTGCCGCCGAGATCCAGGTAGAGGGCGACGTCCCCGAGGTCGCCCGGTGCGTCGTCGCCGGGACCGGCCACCACCAGGCGACCCAGCGCGGTCTCGAGGTCGAGGGTGGCGTCGACCCCGGCGAACCGGGCCAGGTCGGCCTCCTCGACGGCGAACGCCAGCACGCGCGCCGGGTCCTGCAGGGCGCGCGGGCCGGCGGGGTCGAGCACCCAGGCCTGGACGTCTGCGCTCGTGAGATCCAGGCGGTTCCGACTCTCCGTGATGACCCCGCCGTGTCCGTAGTCGACGAGGTCCTCGACGCTCTCGGGGGCGGTGGCCTCGAGGTCTGCACGCACGCGGGCCACCGCCTGCATGGCCGCCAGGACGGGCCCCAGGGCCTCGGCGAGGTCGGCGGGCAGGCCGGAGAGATCGGCCGCGTCCTGCGTGGCCGTGGCGGGATCGATGGGATCGGAGAGGAGGCCCGTGCCGAGGATCGCCATGGCCTCGCCCAGGGCGGTGGCCACCGGGTGGGCCGAGGCCGCGGCGTGATCGAGGTCCACGGCGACCTGGCCGCCCATGCAGGGCCAGCGCAGCGGATTCCAGTGGAGATCGCGGAACCAGGGGAGGAGGAAGGCGTCGTCGAGGTAGTCGACGTAGGAAGCCTTGGCCCAGTCGTTCTCGTCGAAGCCGACCTCCTCGAGGGTGAGCCCGGCGTCGGCCAGGGCGGCGTCGAGCAGCGGGGCGTCGGTGCCGTAGGCGCACTCGATGGCGGCGGCCTCCGCGTCCCAGGTGGGGGGCGCGAGGGGCTGGCCGGTGTCCTCGGCGTCGTTGCAGGCGAGGGCGAGGGGCACGAAGAGGACGACGGATGCGCGCATGGGGCCTCCGGGGGAGGGAACGGCCGCAGTCTATCCGCCGGGCGCCCGCACCGGGGTCACTCGGCGTTCTCGGCGATCCAGGGATCGCCGCGGCACTCCCCCCACCCGCCGGTGCCCTCGGCCCGCGCCTCGGCGGCGGCCTCGGCCATGTCCGGGCACCAGGTGTAGTCCGCGAAGTAATCGTCGATCATCACGGCGTACCCCTCCCGGACCAGCTCCAGGTTGAAGAGGGTACCCAGGCCCAGGAAGTGCCAGGTCTTGACGTAGGCGAGGCCGCGGCCGTACGTGTCGGTGCAGTCGCGGTCGAACACGAGCTGGACGCGGGTGCCCTCGAGCCGATCCTCGACGTACTCGGTCGCCTCCGGCCCCCAGCACTCGGAGGGCAGGTGGACCTCCGGCGTGTCGATGCACAAGAGGCGGATGCGGGTCACCGGCCCGCCCGGCAGGAGGACCGGGGGATCCACGTCGATGGTGTCGCCGTCGACCACGTAGGTGACGTCCACCACGACCGGGTCGGCGCAGGGCGCGTCGATGGTGAAGGGCGCGTGACAGCCGGTGACGAGCGGGAGGAGGGCGAGGGGGATCGGCATGGGGATCAGAACCTCACGTCCACGCCGGCCTTGAAGCGCCGCTCCGAGGGCGCCCCGGGGTCGTCGAGCGGGTGGGTCCACTCGTACCGGCCGTGGAGATCGACCCGGCCGGGCAGGCGCACCCGGGCCGCGCCGTAGGCGCTCCAGAACTTGGCGCCGGGCAGCTCCCCCAGCCGCTCCTCCTCCCGCCGGTAGCGGGCGGTGATCTCGACGCCGTCGGTGATGCGCCAGCTGCCCTTGAGCCATCCGTACACGTCCCGCTGCCAGTCGTCGGTCCGCGTCTCGTACCGCTCCCGGTAGTACGCCTCCAGGCGGACGGACGGGACCGGCTCCAGCCGGGCGCCCACCCCACCCGCGAGTGCGCGCCCCTGGCAGATGCGCCCGGTGCCGCAGTCGTAGGCGGGTTGCTCGTCCCCGTCGGAGAGGTCCTTGTCGGTGAGGGAACCCTTGACGTAGACCCCGACGGCATCGAGCGGATCCACGTCGATGCGGGCCTCCGTGGCCGCCTTCCAGACGTCCTGGGTCATCCGCCGCCAGACGTCGCCCTTGGCGCCCAGCCGGAGCCACGGCGTGGCGTTCCACACCACCTTCGCCTGGGGCCCGACCTCGTCGCGGTCGCGTTGGCCAGTCAGTTCGTCCGCCTGGGAGGAGCCGCGGCTGTGGGGGTTGTCGAAGCCGATGCCGTAGTAGCGCGCGGCGAGCGTGACCTCGGCCGGGGCCGGGTTCCACACGCTCTCCACGCGCGCGGCGACGCCCCCGGTGAACGTGACCGCCGTCTCGCCGTACAGGTCGAGGACGCCGTTGGACCAGGCACCGTCCACGCCCGCCGCGCCGTAGGGGGATGCGTTGGGGAGGTCTGCGGTGGAGAACTCGTAGTCGAAGGCCTTGACGGTACGCCCCACCCAGGCGGTGGCGCCGACGTGCACGTCCTTTGACCACGCGAGGGTGGCGTTCCCGCCGGCCAGGTCCTCCCGGTAGACCCGGGGGAGGGTGGGGTAGTCGGGTGGCTCGCCGCCGAGGACGGTGATGTTGTCGCGGGCGGTACCGGCATCGGCGAAGTAGAGGTCGTGGGGGCTCATGGATCCCCAGGCCGTGAACCGCAGCGCCGGGCCGCGCGCGAGCGGCCACTCCAGCGTGCCGGCGAGCCCCAGCAGATGCCTCGGCACGGTGTACCCGTCGAAGTCGGACTGCTCGTCGACCTTGAGTTCGGCCACCCAGCCCTGGGGCCGCTCCCGCTCGGTCTCGTCGAAGGTGAGGCGCTGGCCGAAGCCCATGCCGTAGTGGCCGGCGATGACGGACCAGACGCCGCGGCGGGCGGCGGCGTAGGCGCGCTCCAGGCGGACCCGGGGGCCGTACCCGTCGAAGGCCGGCTCGGCCCCCGACCAGTCCGGTCCGTACAGCTGCTCCTGTTCCCCCACGAGGATCCCCCCCTCGATCCACTTCGCGTACTTCACGCGGGACCTGGCGTAGCCGGCGGGGACCTCTCCGTCGCTGGAGGCGTCCATCACCCGGGCCGAGGCGCTGCCCGACACGCGCCGCTGCCCGTCGGCACGGCGGGCCACCTCCACGAAGGGCTCGATCTGGCGCCAGACCGGGCGCCCCACGAGGGGGCGCAGCTCGGAGGTGTCGGTGAAGGGTTTCGCCCGGCGCGCCGCGAGGATGGCGTCGGCCAGCGCGTAGGTCACGTCCGGGAGCTGCTGCAGCTCCTCGCGGGAGGCCGTGTTGGGATCGAGCGGCTCGGCCAGCAGGTCGAGCAGGACGTCGCGCATGTCCTCGTCGATCTCGCCCTCGTACTCGAGCTCGTAGACGTCGTCCTCGCTCGTGACCCGGATCGGGGTGCCGTAGTCGAACGCCAGCAGCGCCGGGACGGCGAGCAGGAGGGGCAGGACGCGCGGCGGGCGCATGGGGGCTAGGGACAGGCGCCGTTGGAGCCGCCGGCCGTGGGCGCGGCGAAGACACAGAAGTCCTCGCCCGAGCGGTCGGTGTCCGCGCCGTCCGGGCTGCGGCCGAGGGAGGCGCCGGAGGTCGGGTTCTCGGCGACCGAGGTGGCGGCGGCGCCGGACTCGTCGAGGATGCCGTGGTCGTTGGGCGGCGAGTACACCACCGCGTCGGCCAGGACACCCGCACAGTCCCGCAGGTGGACGCCGTCGCCGGTGGTGCCGTTGCCGAGGTCGAGGGCGGCCGTGACGTCGGCCGGCACGCCCGCGGCGCTCCCGGCCACGACCAGGAACCCGCCGGGGGCGAGCACGGTGTCCGCCGGGAGTTCGGCGTCGCCCGAGGGCGAGACCGGATCCGACTTGTACCACTCGAGGAGCCAGCCCGAGAGGTCCGCGGGGGCGGCGCCCGCGTTGTGGAGCTCGATCCACTCCCGGTCGGTGTCCGCGCCCTCCGGGTCGGACACGAACTCGTTGATCACCACGTCCACGGCGTCCGCCGCGTCGCAGCCGGTGGATCCGCCGCACTCGCCGTTCGGGGCACCGGGCGTCTCTTCGCCGGGCCCGAGGCGGTGGAAGTCCACGCCCGAGGCGTCCGTGTCGGCGCCGTCCGGGCACCGGGCCAGGGCCTCGCCGTCCCCGGGCGCCTCCGCGAGCGAGGTGGCCACGGCCCCGCCCGGCTCGTCGAGCACGCCGTCGTCGTTGGGCGGCCCGTAGACGAGACCGTCCTCGAACGTGCCCTCGGGGTCGAGCAGGTAGATCGCGTCGCCAGCGGATCCGTTGCCGAGGTCGAGGTCCAGCACGGCGTCGGTGCCGGGCACCCCCTCGCCGCCCAGCAACACCACGCCGCCGGCCGGGACACGCACGCCCGTGGGCACCACGGCGGTGCCGGAGGGGGTCT
Organism: Deltaproteobacteria bacterium; assembly: GCA_041309225.1. GTDB lineage: Bacteria > Myxococcota_A > UBA796 > UBA796 > JAFGLY01 > JAFGLY01. The sequence continues at coordinate 12,932 of JBFYZZ010000075.1, forward strand.
CCGGGTCGGACTTGTGCCAGGCGATGGTCCAGGCATCGAGGTGCGCCTCGGCGCCGCCCGCGTTGTGGATCTCGATCCACTCGAGGCCGCCGTCGGCGCCGTCGGGGTTGGGCATGACCTCGTTGACGACGAGGGTCACCTCGCCGGCGGTGGAGAGCGAGGGGGGCTCGCAGCCGTTGGGCCCGCCGGGGGTGACCTGGCCGGCCGTGCGGAGGAAGAAGTCGCTCCCGGACGTGTCGGTGTCGCGGCCGTCCCCGCAGCGGGCCAGGCCCTCGTCCTCGCCGGGCCGGGGCGCGGCCGTGGGCGAGGCCTCGCCGTGCTCGTCGGGGGCGCCGTCCTCGTTGGTCCCGCCGTAGACCACGGCGTCCACCGTGGTGCCGCAGGCGTCCACCAGGGCGAGGCCGTCGCCGCCCTCGCCGGACCCGAGGTCGGTTTCGAGGGTGACGTCGGTGCCTGCCACGGCCTCGCCGCCGACCAGCAGGAATCCGCCGGGGTCGATCGTGGTGCCCTCGGGCAGGCCGTCCGTGTCGCTCCGGGATCCCTCGGACTTGAAGACCTCGAACCGCCAGCCCGTGACGTCGATGGGCTGGGTGCCCGGGTTGTACAGCTCGATCCACTCGAGGCCGGCGTCGCTGCCGGCGGGGTTGGGGACGAACTCGTTGACGAGGACGCGGCCCCCGCACTCGCCGTCGGCCGGTCCGCCTCCGCAGCCGGCAGCCGCCGCGAGGGGGAGGAGGACGAGGAGCCGGGGGAGGCGGGGCATGGGCATCTCCGGTCGCGGGCAGCGGGATCCTATACTGGCGCGGCGAGGCCCGGGCGACTAACGAGGGGGCCCGACCCGGGGAGCCCGTGGAACCCGCACCCCGCCCCTCCGCCGGCCTCGCGGCCACCGTGCTCCTGGCGAGCGGCAGCCTCGTCCTGTACGAGTTGCTGCTCACGCGCGTCTTCGCGGTCGTGCTCTTCGCTCAGTTCGCCCACCTCGCCCTGGCGCTGGCCCTCCTCGGCATCGGCGTCGGGGCCGTGGCCCAGCACCTGTTCCCCCGCCTCGTGCCGGCCACGGGCCTGGAGCGCCGGGCGGGCTGGATCGCGCTCCTCCTCGCGGTGGCCGTGCTGATCGCGGTGATCGCGGCCATCCGTCTCCCGCTCATCCCCCCGGCGGTCGAGGTGCCCGAGAACTACCAGGAGCGGGCCAGCATGCGGGGTGCGCTCCTGGATCTGCGCTGGTTCGCCCTCCTGCTGCCCGTGCTGGCGGTGCCGTTCGGGCTGGGGGGCCTCCTCATGTCGGGCCTCTTCCAGCGGCTGCGCGCCCACGCCGGCCCGCTGTACGGTGCCGACCTCACCGGCGGCGCGCTCGGCGCCCTGGCGTTCCTGCCCCTGCTGACGGGCCTCTCGGGACCCGACGCCGCCTTCGGTGTCACGGCGGCCGCGTGCCTCGCCGCCCTGCTGGCCTTCCGCAGCGCGGGCGCGCGCCTGGGGCTCGCCCTCGCCGCCGCCGGCCTCGTCGCGTCCCTCGGGGCCGCCGCTGCGGGCCGGATGCAGGGCGAGCTGCTCCGCATCCGATCGAGCGCCGGGTTCTCCGAGGCCGGGGTGGTGGAGGTCCGGTGGACCCCCCTCGTGCGGCTCGCGGTCTACGAGATCCCCGGTGGACGCGACGACGACGGCCAGCCCGCCCCCGCCGCCACGAAGATCCTCCTCGACAACGCCTCCGCGTCCGAGGTCGTGCTCGACGGTGCCCGGCGCGACGAGCTGGCCCTGCAGGCCAACCGCGCCCTGGTCTACCGGATCCACGACCCCCCCGCCCGGGTGGCGGTCCTGGCCGCCGCGGCCGGCCCCGAGGTGGCCGTGGCCCAGGCCTTCGGGTTCGAGACCGTGGACGCCATCGACATCGCCTCCGAGATCTTCGACCTCGTGGCGGAGCGGTGGCCCGACAACCCGATCAATCCCTTCGTGCGGCCCGGTGTGCGCCGCATCCACGCCGACGGCCGAGCGGCCATCCACCAGGCCCGCGAGCCCTACGACATCATCCAGATGGTGCACGCCAACCTGTGGTCCTCCGCGGGCCTGCTCGCGTCCACCTGGTCCCCGTCCCTGCTCGAGACCCGCGAGGCCTTCGCCACCTACCTCGACCGCCTCTCGCCCGACGGCACCCTCTCGTTCGGCCGGGGACCCTACACCCGCAACGAGCTCCGGTCCGCCGTGGCGGCGCTGCACGGGCGGGGCGTCCGCCAGGCGTGGCGGCACGTGGCCCTGGTCGAGGGATCCTCCTCGGTCCTCCTGGTCAAGCCGAGGCCGTGGACCGAGGCCGAGGGCCTCCGGTTGCGCGAGGCCGTCTCCTCGGTCCAGCGCGCCCGGCTCGTGCTCGATCCGGCCGATCCGGCCACGAATGCGCGGTCGCTCAAGGCCGTGCTCCAGGGCCCGCTCATGACCGACGATCGGCCCTACCTGGACTCGCCCCGGCAGCTGCTCGACGGCTTCACCGGCCTGTTCCACGGGTTCGCGAGCCTGGATCACGACACCCTGGCCGTCCTCTACCGCTCGGTCGCGCTCCAGGTCCTGTTCGTCGCCCTCGCAGGCGTCCTCTTCGTCCTGGTCCCCTTCCTCTGGCGCGGGCGCTCCGAGACCGCAGGGCTCCGGGGTGCGTGGGGCTTCCTCCTGTTCGTGTCCGGGATCGGGTACGGGTACCTCGCGGTGGAGACCGTGCTGGTCCACCAGTGGATCCTGTTCGTGGGCCACCCCACCTACGCCATCACGGACGTGGTGCTGGCCCTCCTCCTGGGCTCGGGCCTGGGCAGCCTCCTGTCGGGCCGGATCGCCGGCGGGCGGCCGGTCCGCGCGTTGCGGCTCGCGCTCCTGGGGGTGCTGGCGCTCGGCGCCCTGCTCGCGTTCGGGGTGCCACCCCTGGTCGAGGCCATGGCCCTGGGGCTCCCGCTCCCCGGCCGGCTCGGGCTCGCCTTCGTGCTCCTGATGCCGCTCGGGTTCGTGATGGGACTGCCCTTCCCCCTCGCGCTCCGATCGCTCCCAGCCGAGGCGGCCGGGGTGGTCCCGTGGGGCTGGGCCTTGAACGGCTGGACGAGCGTGGCCGCCAGCATGGTGACCATGATCCTGGCCCGCATCCAGGGGTACACCGCGGCGTTCGCCGTGGCGCTCGCCGCCTATGCCCTCGCGCTCCTCGCGGCCGGGAGGGTGGCCCGGGTGCGCGCCGCGAGGTGACGCCCGGGGACCCGCCCCTCGGGCGTTCCACGACCGGGGGGCGGTGCTATGCTGGGGGCGAGGTCCCGGCCGATGTCACCCACCCTCCCCCGTCGTCCCGTGACGTCCCACGCACCCGCCTACCCCACCTTCGAGCGCGTGGTGCGGGATCCCACCCTCCTCGCGACGCTGCTCGCCACGGTCACCCTGCCGGGGCTCCTGTCCGCCTGGGCGGTGGCCGGTGACCCGATCCCCGGCGACACCGGTTCCGGCGACACCGGGCCCACCGACACCGGCCCCAGCGACACCGGCCCCACTGACACGGGCCCTGTCGACACCGGCCCCGCCGACACCGGCCCCGCCGACACCGGGGGCACCTGCGAGGTGCCCCGCTCGGTCACCGCGGACGAGGCACGCGCCTGGGTGATCGCCGCCCTGGAGGAACGCCGGTGCACGATCCACGCCGGGGACGCCCGCGTGTCGCTCGAGGGGGGCACCGCGATCCGGGCCCTGGCGGCCCACTGCGAGAGCCGGGAGTTCCGGGTCGCCTTCACCGACGACGACGAGGCCATGGCCGCGTTCGCCGACCGCACGGCGATCTGGGTGGGGCGCAACGCCTGCCCGCTCTTCGAGCACGACGGGACCTGCGTCCTCGCGGACTGCGGCGCCAGCCGTGGCGGGCTCGGCCAGCCCGGCGCCTGCGGCCGGTACGTGGACCTGCCGGTGGGCTCCTGGTGCGGCCCGCCCGGCGATCCCGCCCGGCTCTACGACGAGGCCATGGAGCGGCTCCTCTGGAGCTGGGCACCGGGCTGGGGCCGCACCATCGGATGCGGCTGCGAGGCCCGGCCCCTCGACCTCCAGGGGGTGTGGGTGCTGCTCGCCGCCGGGCTCGCCGCCTTGCGACGCCGGTCTCCCGGCGTCCCCACCTGAGGGACGACCGCACCCGCGGACCGCCCTCCCCCACCGTGTGGAATGCGCATCCACGTGGGGCCGGATCGCGGTTCCCGCGGCGTTGACGAAACCTCGACAAGGTGGCCTTGACGTGGATCATCGGGAGAATCCGGGTGGGGGGGATTGCCTTCCCCCATGGCTCCTGCAACGATGCCGGAGACCCCCGGAGACCCCGCCATGCGCATCCTGCGACTCGGCATCCCCCTCCTCGCGCTCGTCCAGCTCTCGTGCGATCCCCTCGGGTTCGCTGCGGTCAGCATCTCACCCATCTACGGGTGGGCGGACGGCTGCATCGACGTCAAGGTGAGCGGGCACGGATTCGAGGACGACGTGTCCGGCAGCGTCGGCGGCCTCACGTTCGAGAACGTGGCGCTGCCCGACCCCGATGTCGAAACCGAGAAACTCGACGTCGGCTTCGTCTTCTACGCCCGCATCCCGGCCCGTGCCCCCGCGGAGGCGGGGTTCGCCACCCTCGAGGTGACGAGCGGCGACGAGACCGACACCCTCGAGGACGCCTTCTACTTCGTGGCCTGCCCCGCGGTGGGCTACGAGGAGTACCTCAGCACCGACATGGCCGCCGAGGGCGACACGATCGGCGTCTTCGGCTGCGGGATCGACGCCACGGCCCACAAGGTCGTGGTCGGCCCGTCCAAGCCGCAGGACCTCACGAGCGTCTGCGGCACCTCCCAGCTCACCTTCACCGCGCCCGCCCAGGCGGAGGGCACCTGGTACGTCGGCATCGTGGACAACGCCGGGACCCAGGTCTACCCCGGCCCCGAGTGCGACCTCACCATCGGCGCCGACGTCGCCGACACCGGCGCCGTCGACACCGCCACCCCGGATCCCTGTGCCGGCATCCCGACGCTCACCTACGGAGGTGCCCGATGAGACGCGAGTTCCTGCTCCTCCTCCCCGCCATCGCCTGCTACGCGTCCGCCGTGCAGGCCGCCGAGCTCGGCGCCGTGCGCGGGCGCATCCTCGACGAGACGGGCAAGCCGGTCGCCGCTGCCGGCGTCGTGCTCGAGGGCGTCAACATCGCCGGCCAGATGATCGGCAAGACCAACCGGGACGGTATCTTCCAGATCCTCTCGGTGCCCCCGGGCAACCACGAGATGCTCGTCTCGCGGGAGGGCTTCGCGCCCATGCGGTACAAGGTGCACGTCCGCACCGACCAGACCTCGTTCGTGCCCGTCACGCTCAAGCGCACGGCCACCGCGGGCGAGGAGATCGTCGTCGAGGAGGCCCTGCCCGTCATCGACACCAGCCGGTCGGCCACCTCCACCGAGCTCTCGGTGGACCTCCTCCAGAACCTGCCGGTCGGCCGCTCCTACCAGGACGTCACCAACATGGTGCCGGGCGTCTACGGCCGCATCGACACCCAGAACGGCGGCCCGTCGGGCGGCAACCCCTCCGTCCGCGGCGAGGGCCAGTACGGGAACAACTACCTCATCGACGGCATCTCCACCCGCGACCCGGCCACCAAGACCTTCGGGACCGACGTCAACTTCGACGCCATCCAGGAGATCCAGGTCTACACCGACGGCCTCCCGGCCGAGTTCGGCGGGGCGACGGGCATGCTCGTCAACGTGGTGACCAAGGACGGCGGCGACGAGCACTTCGGATCCGCGTCCTACTTCGGCCACATCTCCGCCGGTTCGGGCACCTACGACATCCTCGACACCGAGGCCGGGGAGATGGTCGCCACCGACAAGCGCGACTTCCTCAACCACGAGCTCTCGCTCACGGCGGGCGGCCCGCTCGTCAAGGAGCGCCTCTGGTACTTCGCCGCGGCCGACCTGGGTCGGTCGAACATCGAGTACGAGGCGATGGATCCCGAGCATCCCTACACCTCGTTCAACGGCCAGGGGCTGGCCAAGCTCACCTGGTTCCTCACCGAGGACGTCACGGCCCAGTACCAGGTCGGGTACGGCTTCAACAACATCGACAACTACGAGACGAGCGGGCTGTACGTGTGGCCGGCCCAGGCCATCTACAAGAGCCGGGACCTGACCAACATCCTCACCCTCCGCTGGCGCCCCACCGCGGCCAACGACCTCGAGCTCAAGCTCTCCTCGCTCAACTCCACGATCGACGTGGTCCCGTCCACCGGGGAGGACAGCGAGGACGTGCCCTCCATCATCGACTTCGACACGGGCGCCATCACCCAGAACTACGACGCGTTCGACTACAACGACCGCGGCCGGCTGGGCGGCAGCCTCAAGTTCACGCAGGTGGTGGAGGGTTTCCTCGGCGACCACAAGTTCAGGGTGGGCATCGAGGACTGGCTGCTCACCGACGCCCGCGAGCTCATCTACACGGGCCCCGGCGAGGGCTACCAGTACTGGCGGCTCGAGTCGGGTGGCTACCCGTGCACGCCCGGGGCCGACTACCTCGACTGCTACGGGTACACCGAGTACGAGGAGGTGGGAGAGGCACTCGGCCACGAGGGCGCGATCCTGGTCGGGTTCCTGCAGGACGACTGGCGCATCGCCACCGTCACGCTCAACCTGGGTCTCCGGGTCGAGAACGAGCGCCTGTTCCAGAACGAGGGCGACGAGATCTACGACAAGTGGATGTTCGCCCCCCGCCTGGGCGCGGCCTGGGACGTCACCGGCGACTCCAAGACCCTCGTCTCGGTCAACGCCGGCCGGTACTACGACCTCGCGGGCAACACGTTCGCCGACTGGGGCGACACCCGGTCGTCCTACGTCTACCGCGAGTACCAGTACGACCCCTCCACGGGGGAGTACGTGATGATCTGGGAGCAGAACCCGGAGACGGACCCCCTCGTCTTCTGCACCGACCAGAGCCTCGACCGCTGGGACGAGGAGGATCCGGCGATCGGCGAGGCGGCCCGCAACGCCTGCAAGGAGTACGGCATGATCGAGCCGTACCACACCGACAAGATCGTGGTGGCCCTGGAGCGGGAGATCATGCCCCTCCTCGCCGTGGGCGTGAAGGGGATCGTCTCCAAGACCACCGACATGCCGGAGGACGTGGACCACGACCTCGACATCTGGGTCATCGCCAACCCCGAGTCCAAGGTCCGCGACTACCGGGCCCTCGAGTTCACCGTCGAGAAGAAGTACGACGGCGTCTGGCAGGCCCTGGCGTCCTACACGCTCTCGGAGTCCCAGGGCACCACCCCCGGCCAGTTCGAGATCGCCTCGGGCGGCCAGACCGGGTCCAACGGCAACCAGGTGGGCGTGTACCTCGACGACGTGAGCGATCCGGACATCCGGCAGATGTACTTCGACGCCGGCTACGGCTGGCTGCTCGACGGCCTCTCCGGCCTGGGCACCGTGGACGACGACGCCGGGTACTACGGCTACCTGCCGTACCACTCCTTCCACCTGGTGAAGCTCGCCGGCTCCTACACGGCGCCCTGGGGCACCACGCTCGGTGCCGTGTACGAGTTCGACTCGGGCCATGCCTGGCAGAAGCGCAGCATGGTGGAGCTCTACGGCGACTACTTCGGGTTCCCGGAGGGGCGCGGCAGCCGGTTCATGCCGGCGGTCCACTACTTCGACCTGCGCGCGGCCCACACGTTCCGGTTCGACCGCAAGCGCTCGCTCGAGGTCTCGGTCGACGCGTTCAACGTGCTCGATCTCGAGTCGCCGATCACGTACTACGAGAACGACAACCCGATGTTCGGGATGACGATGTACCGCCAGGCCCCCCGCTCGGTCCGGGGTGGCCTCAAGTTCGTGTACTAGGCGGACGGCCTGCGGGTCGATCCCGCTCCCCGGGTCCGGGCAGCTCCCCGCGGAGCCGCATCCGGACCCGGAGCGCGGCCGGCAGGGCCAGGCCGGCCACGAGCACCGCCGGGGCGACGCCCCAGCACGCGCCGCCGAGGGCGGCGCCGAAGCCCCCGGCCTCGCGGATGGCGCCGACGAGCACGCCGGAGGCCAGGAGCAGGAGGGAGGCAGCGCCGAGGAGCACGACCCTCGCCGGATCCCGGCGCTCCTGGAGGCCGGCGGCCAGGAGGCCCGCCGCGGCCATGGGCGTGGAGAAGGCCGCGATCCGCAGGCCCTCTCCCCCGGCCCGGCCCGGCACGAGACCCGCAGCGACCGCGGCCCAGAGGCCGCCCCCGAGCACGAGGACGACCAGAGAGGCGAGCGTGAGCACGAGCGGCCAGCCGCGGAGCGGCATCGGGAGACCTCCGAGGGGAGCCCGGTAACCGTGGCGTGGGATCGCGTCCCGCGCCACGGAGTGCCGCGGGCGACCCAGCGACCACGCGTGTCTCGCGCGTCCTGTGCGGAAATCGTGTAGAGTCGCCTTGACAGGCCGCGGATGGCGGCTGACAATGGAAGTGGACCTCGTATCGGGTGCGATCATGAATGCGAAAACCTGGGTGTCCCTCCTCCCGCTGGCCGTCGTGGTCGGCCTCCCCGCCTGCCACCAGAAGGCGTCCGACGGTGATCCCAACGCCGACAAGCTGGGCAACTACGGCCCCGTCGAGGACGACACCGACGGCGACGGCATCCTGGACGCCGTCGAGGGCAGCGACGACTTCGATGGCGACGGGATCCCGAACGACCACGATCTCGACAGCGACAACGACTGCATCCCCGACAAGGTCGAGCGGGGCAACGTGCCGGCGGACGCCGCGCCGGTGAACTCCGACTACGACTCGATGCCGGACTTCCTCGACCTCGACTCCGACAACAACGACCTCCTCGACCACGACGAGGCGCGCGACTGCATGGCGCCGTACGACCAGGACGGCGACACGGTGGGCGACTACGCCGACCTCGACGACGACGGGGACAACATCCTCGACACCGAGGAGGGCACGGACGATTTCGATTCGGACGGCACGGGCAACTTCAAGGACGAGGACTCCGACGGCGACTGCATCGACGACATCGACGAGGCCGGCGACACCAGCCTCGCCACCCATCCCTACGACACCGACCTCGACGGCATCCCCGACTACCTCGACCTCGACTCCGACGGCGACGGCGAGAGCGACACCGACGAGGTGGAGGGTGCGTGCGATCCGGTCGGCGACATCGACCACGACGGCTACGCCGACAACATCGACCCCGACATCGACGGCGACGGCCTCCTGAACGTCGAGGAGTACGCCATCGGGACCGACCCGCGGATCCGCGACAGCGACGACGACGGCGCCACCGACGGCCTCGAGATCTTCGCCGAGACCAACCCGACCCTGGCGGCGGATGCGCCGCACGGCACCATCATCACCACGGGCCCACGCCAGATCATGGAGTCCGACGGCTACTACACGGTCGACCGCTTCAAGGTGGACGTCTTCGTCCTCCTCGACACCGCCTACTCCTACTCCTGTTACCACCCGAACCTGCCCAGCTTCCTCGACTCCCTGGTGAAGGCGGTCTTCGCCCGGTTCGAGGACGTGGCCCTGGGCTTCGCCCTCTACGACGACTACAACTACTCGAGCGGCTGGGCGGCGGCCGGGGGGTATCCCTACCGGATCTGGTACCAGATCTCCACCAACGAAGAGGCCATCATCCGCACCGCCGAGACCGCCAGCATGTCCTACGGTGGCGACTCCTACGGCAGCGGCTACGAGGCGGTCTACCAGACGGTCACGGGGGTCGGGTTCGACCAGGACAACGACGGCGACTTCGACGAAGCCACCGACATCAAGCCGTTCTACGCCTCCTCCACCGACGCCTTCGGGGGCGGCGCCCCGAGCGCCTACGATCCCACGATCGTCGGGACCGGTCACGGCGTCGGGGTCGGCTGGCGGAACGGGGCGAGCAAGATCGTGATGCTCGGCTCCGACAACGTGATCCGCGACGGCGACATGGGGCACGCGGTGCCCGATGGCTGCCAGTTCGAGCCGGCCACGTTCTCCATCGCGGCCGAGGCCATGAACGAGGTCCACGCCCACTTCATCGGGGTCAACGTCTACGAGTACCAGACCTCCGACCACACGCTGCAGACCCAGCTCACGAACTTCGCCGTCGAGACCGAGTCCTACATCGACGAGGACGACGACGGCCTCATCGACGAGCCGGCGGTCCTGTACGGATCATGGAACTGGCCCGACATCAGCGAGATCGTCGAGGCCATGTGGGATCTCGCCGGCCGTACGAGCATCGACCTCTGGCTCGAGGTCGGCGACGACGAGGAGGGCTACATCACCCAGCTCGACCCGCAGAAGATCTTCCCGAACCTCGAGCAGGGCGACGTCATCCCCTTCGTGGTCGAGACCACCACCGCCGCGCCCACCGCCTACGACGACCAGTTCTACCACGGCACGATCAAGGTCATGGAGGAGGAGGGCGAGTACGGCGAGCACGACATCTGGCTCGTCATCCGCCCCGAGACCCAGATCTAGCGGGCGGCTACTTCTTCTTCTTCGTGGCCTTCTGGAGCCGCGTCCACTCGGTGTCGAACTCGGCCACGGTGCGCTCGAACAGGTCGAGCATGTCGAGGATCGGCGCCTGGGTCTCCAGATCCACGCCCGCCTCGCGCAGGATCACGAGCGGGGGCTTGGAGCCGCCGGCCGAGAGCAGGTGCTTCTTGTAGCGCTCGATGGCCTCCAGCCCGGCCTTGCCCTTCCGGTCCATCTGCTGCGCGATCGAGATGCCGCTCGTAAGGCCCAGGGCGTACGTGTACACGTAGAAGTTGTAGTAGAAGTGGGAGATGAACGCCCACTCGATGGCGTCGTCCGGGGCCATCGCGTAGTCGGGCCCGTAGTAGGCCTTCACCAGGTCGGCGTAGAGCCCGTTGACGAAGTCGGCGGTGAGGGGTTCGCCCTTCTCGGCCTGCTCGTGGATGCGCATCTCGAACTCGGCGAAGAGCGTCTGCCGGAAGATGGTGAGCCGGATGTTCTCGAGGCGCTGGTTGAGGAGCCACAGCCGGGTCTCGGGATCCCGGGTGCGGCGCAGGAGGTAGGTGAGGAGGATCTCCTCGTTGGAGGTCGACGCGGTCTCCGCCGCGAGCGTGGAGTAGTCGGCGTAGTGGAAGGGCTGGTTCCGGTTGGTGAACACCGAGTGCATGGCATGGCCGAACTCGTGGGCCAGCGTGGAGACGGCGTCGAAGGTGTCGTCGTAGTTGAGCAGCACGTACGGGTGGACGTCGTAGGCGCTGCCCGACATGTAGGCGCCCGAGTCCTTCTTGGCGTTGGGGTACACGTCGACCCAGCCGCTCGCGGGATCCGTGCCCTCCTCCAGGGCTCCGGCGTAGTCGGGGCCGAGGGGCTTCAACGCCTCCATGACCAGGGCGCGCCCATCCTCGTAGGGGTACGTGACCTCCTGGGCGGTCACCATCGGGTTGTAGAGGTTGTCGAAGGTGACCGGACCCGACAGGCCCAGGACCTTCCGGCGCAGGGCCATGTACCGGTGGAGGGTCCGGGGGAGGTTGGACCGGATGGTCTGGATGAGGTTGTTGTAGGCGGCCGGGGTGATGTTGTCGGGCGTGAGCGCCGCCTGGAGGCAGGAGTCGTAGCCGCGCACCTGCTTGTTGAAGATGTGGCCCTTGACGATCCCGTCGAGGAACGAGGCCCAGGTGTTGCGGTGGGTCATGAGGCCCCGGAAGAACACCTGGTGGGCCTCGGATCGGACCTGGGGGTTGACCGAGCCCCGGTACCGCATGAACCCGGTGACGGTGAGCGGCACCTTCTGGCCCGACTCGTCGGTGACGGGGTCGAACGCGTAGTCCACGTTGAGCAGGGCCTCGTGGGCGTAGTAGGGTGCATCGGCCACGTTGCCCGCCAGCGCCATGATGCGCTCCTCCTTCGCGGACAGCGTCCACGGCCGCATCCGCTGGACGTTCTCCAGGTAGAAGGCATAGGCGCGCAGCCCCTCGCTCTCCGCGAGGAAGCCGTCGAGCTTCGCCTTGTCCATCGAGAGGATCTCGGGCTCGAGGTACGAGACCTCGTCGGCGAAGCGGGGGAAGAACATCTGGATGCGGCCCGCCCGGACCTTGGTGGGCTCGACGCTCTGGTCCTGGTCGAACGCGCGGCCGGCGTAGGTGTCGAGCTGGTACAGGCGCTTCATCACGTCGTAGGTGTCGGTGAGGCACACCTGGAGGGTCTGGGCCGAGTCCGCGAGGTGCCCGCGGCACGTCCGGAGCTTGGGGAGGTCCTTCTCGAGGGCCTTGAAGGCCTCGTCCCAGGCCTGGTCCGACTCGTACAGGTGGGTCAGGTCCCACTTGTAGGCGTCGGGTACGCGATCCCGCGTGGCGTTGGGATCGGGCACCCACCCTGCCGCGCCCGCGGCGCTCGGAGTGAGCGCGCCGAGGAGGAGGACGACCGTGGCGGCGAGCCGCGGGAGGGAGGAGGCACGGGGGACGGTCATGGTTGCTCCGGGGGAGGGTGGGAGGTCAGGACACGGTGCGGGAGCCGGAGATCGTCTCTCCGATCTCCCGCGCCACCAGGTCCACGGCGTCGTCGTCGCGCGAGAAGTCGAGGTGCGTGGAGTCCACGAGGAGGAGGGGGCAGTCGTCGTACACCCGGAACGCGCGCCGGTAGCGCTTGAGCAGGGCGTCCAGGTAGGCCTCGTCCATGTGCTCCTCGAACGACCGGCCTCGGCGGCGGATCCGGTCGAGCAGGACAGGGAGCGGGGCGTCGAGGACCACCACGAGGTCGGGGGTGACGATCTGCGGGGCGAGGGCTTCGTAGATGTCGAGGTACAGCTTCCACTCGGCCTCGAGGAGGGTGAGGCCCGAGAAGATCAGGTTCTTCTGGAAGAGGTAGTCGGAGAGGGTGACGTCGGCGAAGAGGCTCTCCTGGTGGACCTGCCGCTGCTGGCGGTAGCGGGAGAGCAGGAAGAAGAGCTCGGTCTGGAAGGCCCAGGTGCCGCGATCCTGGTAGAAGCGGGCGAGGAAGGGATTCTCCTCGAAGACTTCGAGGATCAGCCGGGCACGGACGCGCTCGGCCAGCCGGTGGACGAGGGTGGTCTTGCCGACGCCGATGGGTCCCTCGACGACGATGTAGCGGTGCGGCCCGAGGGGATGCGTGGGATCGGTCGGCATGGGGCGCTCCGGGAGAGGGCCGTGTATCCCGGGCGGCCGGTGGCCACCACCTGGGGCGACCCACGAAAGAGGATGTATATCGAGCTTTTATGATGATCAACCGCTCGATGGGAATGATCCCGCCATCCCCTGCACGAACAGCTTGTTGCCGTTGTCGATCACGCGCAGGCGCCCGTCCCCGCGCGCCGCGCGCTCGTCGATCCAGGCCTGGGGATCCGCGCAGGGCTCGAAGCCGGCCTCCCGCAGCCGGTCGGGAGGGAGGTGGCTGTGGACGTACAGGCGCAGGCGGTCCTCGGCGAAGTTGCGGAGCACGCGGGCGGTCTTCCAGAGATACAGCTCGAAGTGGGCGTCGATCCAGGCGAGCGCCTCGGGGAGGGGACGTTGGCGGAGGCTCACGAGGTTGTCCCAGAACAGGGCCTTGGAGGCGCTGCTGGTGGCGATGCCCCGCACGTCCGGTGGCAGGTCCGGGCGCCCGTCGCACGGGGCGGTGATCAGGACCTCGCCCCCCGGGAGCACTGCGCCCTTCATGGCCATGTCGAAGCAGTTCTGGACGCCGTACATGGCGTCGCACGCGGGGGGGCCGCCGGGCGAGATGGCCACGTACCGGGTGGGTTCGACCAGGAACTGGGCCTGCTCGTCGGCCCGCGCGATCGCGTGGCGGCACATCGCGTCGGGATCGCCGCTGCCGGCCCAGTAGAGGGAGCCCTTGTCGGAGATCATGTCGAGGGCGAAGGTGCAGGGATCGCAGGGGACCAGGCGGCCGTCGGGCAGGAGCCGCGTGCGCTCCGCCATGGCCCGGACATCCCGCGCGTCCTCCGCGAACGGGTTGGCCCGGCGCACCGGATCGGGGTGCCATGGGCTCCGGCCGGGGCCCGAGTCGGTCGAGAGCGAGCGCTTGTGATTGGCCTCCACGGTGCCACGGGCCGAGATCCCGGGGATGACCTGCTTGTCCACGAGCGAGTAGCCGTTCATGTAGTGGTGCTTGGACTCGTGGCCGTAGACGCGCACGTCCGCGGCGAGCCAGGCGGGCTCGATCGCCACCGGTGTGCCGAGGGGGCTCACGCCGATCGGGACCAGCGCTGGATCGTCGCAGGTGTGGGCCACGAACCGGTAGGGGAGGCCCACGGCGTGGCGGGCTACCCACTCGGCGACGTGGGCCGCGTAGACCTCGGGCTCGTGGGTGCCGGTGGCGCAGAGGAGGGTCACGGCGGCGGGCTGGCCGGCGCGCAGCTCCTCGCAGAGGACCTCGATGATGTGCTCGTGGAGCCCGGCCCGGAACTCGTCGGAGACGAGGACCGCCACGCTGCGGCCGGCCACCATGCCGGAGAGGCGGGGTCGCCCCTCCGGACGCGCGAGCGCCTCGCGCAGGCGATCCCGGATCCCCTCGGGGGAGAGCGCGGGCATGGCCCGGGGGCGCATGGGCTCGCCGGCCAGGAATCCGGTGGGGACGTCGAGGGCCAAGGCCTCGCGTCCGAAGGTGAGGGTGACGCGGGTGCGGGACATCGTCAATCTCCGATCAGGAGGCGAGGCAGGCCCGGACGAGGGTGGCCAGGATGCCCGCGGACACCAGGGCCGCGAGCACGAGGGCCACGCGCTCGGGCGTGCCCATGCGCGAGGGGGTCTCCCCCCTCGGGGGGGGGACCGGCGGCAGGTCCGCCACGGGCACAGGCGGATCGTCGGACGGGGCCACCGAGGGCGTCTCGGCGGGCATGCACGGTGGCTCGGGGCGGGCGGGCTCCGCGGGCGGCTCGGGCGGCTCGGGGGC
>JBFYZZ010000076.1:0-8480 GCA_041309225.1 Deltaproteobacteria bacterium
TGGTGGGCCGCCCGGCCGGCCGGCCACGAGGCGGCGCCCGTGGCACTCCCACCGTCCGCGCCGCTTTCCTCGCGCTCGCCCGCGACCCCGGATCAGCGGGAGCGCGCGTGGGCGCTGCTGAGAGACGACTTCGAGCACAGCCGGGTCGACCTGGGTGAGTTCGAGCGGCGCGCGACCCGCGTCCGGATGGCCGAGACCGCGGGCGACCTCGACCGCGCCGTGGAGGGGATCCTCCGCCCCACGCCCGTGGCGCCGCTCGCACTGGTACCTGCTGCGACGCCCGCGTTGCCCGCCGTGGTGACGCCGGTCCGCCGTACCACCCGGCGAGCGGTGGCCGTCCTTTCGGGCGTGCAGAAGGCCGGTACGTGGCGGCCCGAGCCGGTGGTCCGGGCCGTCGGGGTCCTGGGCGGCGTAGACCTCGACTTCCGGGATGCGCTGCTCGGCCCGGGATGCACCGAGGTGTGGTGCGTGGGCCTGCTGGGCGGCGTGAACGTGGTGGTGCCGCCCGACCTCTACGTGGAGGTGGACGGTTTCGCCTTTCTGGGAGGGTTTACGGGCCAGGATCTGGCCTGCGAGGCGCCGACCGGGGACACGCCCTGGATCCGCGTCACGGGTTTTGCGGTCCTGGGCGGCGTGAGCGTGGAGGTGCGGGCGCGCGGCGTCGGCCCGCCGCGACCCCTCCTTCGGTGAGACACCACCCCTGCCAACTCCCCTTTGCATGAGACGGCGCTGTCTCGATCCAGGGGGGGTTGGCGCCGTCCCCGTCTCACCGGCCGGGGGGTCGGCGGGCGGCGGCCGGGCGCGAGCGGTCCATGGTCGCCGGATCGCGGACCGCGGTGAGCACCGTCGAGCAGTGGGGCACCTGGGGCCACCCGGAGGACCCCTACGACGCCTCCCCGATCTCCTCCAGGGCCTTCGTGTTGTCGTGGTCCACCGCGACGGCACGGGCGAAGGCTGCCTCGGCGTCGGCGGGCCGACCCAGCAGGCGGAGGGCGTAGCCGAGGCCGGTGTACGCACGAGGCGGCAGAGGCAGGTCGGCCTGCTCGGCTTCGGTGAGGGCAGCCTCGAGGTCGGCGAGCGCCTTGGGCAGGTACTCGGGATCGGCCCGGCCCCGTTCGAGCCAGCAGTAGCCGCGGCAGCACAGCGCGGACACGCGGGCGTCGCAGGCCTCGGGATCGGCCGGACCGACCCGGCCGAGGAGCCGGTCGCACACGGCCGTGGCCTCGTCGTACCGGTGGAGCTTGCGCAGCGCGTCGGCCCGGAGCGCCAGCAGATCGTCGGTCGGGGCGCGATGGGCGTCCACGGTGGCGACGACGGCGGCGAAGTCGTCCAGGTAGTAGAGCAGGGCCGTCCGGACGGGATCCCGGAAGCGGGCCTCGGGGAAGGCGTCCCGTTGCGTCGAGAGCAGGGCCACGGCGAGCCTGGCACGCGCTGGGGAGCGTGGGATCGCATCGAGCGCGGTCTTGACCACGCGCAGGCGGGTCCCGAGGGCTCACGAGCCAGCAGGCGTGGTAGAGCCGCAGGGCGCCCCGCACGTGCGTCTCGTCGGCCTGGTGGTCGAGCAGGCGGTTGGCCACGGCCATCATGGTTCGCACGGCCCGATCGCGGTCCCCGGACTCCACCGCGGCCTCCACGACGCCCGTCCAGATGGCGACGGCGGCCTCGACGTCGAGGTGGGCCGGATCGCCGTCGAGATCGGTGAACCGGTTGGCCACGTCCATCATGGTGCGGACGGCCTGGAGCGCGCAGTCGGGATCCACGCGTCGGCCGAGACACCACGCCGCCTGCCAGAGGAGCACGGCCGATGGGACGTCCCGCTCCGCCGGGGCCGCGTCCAGCCTCGTCAGCCGGTTGGCGAGCGCCATCATGGTCAGGAACACCCGGCGCCGGTCCTCGGAGGAGACGGGGAGGTCGCCCACGGCGGACCAGATCAAGACGGCCGAGGGGACGTCGATGTGCCGGTTCGGGATCCGCAGGTCGGTCAGGCGGTTGGCGATGTCCATCATCGTCCGCACCACCCGCTCCCGGTCGCCGTCGGTCACGTCGAGCCGGTAGAGGGCGGCCCAGAGGCCGATGGCGCCGTCCAGGTCCATGTCGGACCAGGGGCGGGAGAGGTCGGTCAACCGGTTGGCGACGTCCATCATCGTGCGCACCACCCGCAGGTCCTGGTCGGGCGAGACGTGCAAGCGGAAGACGGCCTCGTAGATGAGGACCGCCCCGGGTACGTCGCGCTCCTCCCGGGGAAGCGACGAGTGCGCCCGCTTGTTGGCCACGCTCATCATGATGGCGAGCACGGCCTGGCGCCCGTCCGGGTCCGGGGAGCGCGCGTGCACCTCGGACCAGAGCGCGACGGCCGATGCGACGTCGCCCCGCTCCTCGTTGAAGTGGCGCGCCTTGCCCATCATGGCACGCAGGAACGGGGAGACCGCGGCTCCGGCGTGAAAGGGAAGGACCTCGGAGCGCAGAAGCGCGAGGATCGGCCCGGCCGAGCCGGCGGTCCGTACCCGCGAGATGAAGGTGGAGAGGTCCATCGGGTCGATTCTACGCCTCCGGGATGACGCCGCCAGGGATCCGCTGGACGGCCTCCAGGGCGCTGCCCCAAGCCGGGCGACGTCGGATCTCCAGGACGGGGTTTCGGGGGTGGGTCCGGCGGGCCTCGGGGGGAAGAGCCCTCCTGCCTGCGCTCCATATCCCTGCCCTCCTGAACTCCCCCGCCCGCCGCTCGACCCACCCCGTGGCAGGGCGCCCAACGTCCGCCCGTGGCTGGCGCTCGCCCCGTTCGCCGCCACTGGATCCCCTCCGCCCGGCTTGGATCCCCTCCCACCTCGTCCGTGAACCGCTTGACCCTCGCCCCCAGCGGGCGGTAGACTTCGAACATGAGGCGTACATCGTTCCTATCCTCTGTCCTGTGGTCGTTGTTCGTTGCTGGATGCGTCTCTGTATGTCCGCCTCCGGATGCGGAAGGGTGTTCCTACGACACGGCCACCGACACCAGCATGGACAGCACGCCGACGGACGACACCGTGCCTCTCGAGACCGAGATCGATGAGGTGTCGTACGGCGTCTTCAAGGAAGAGTGGGTCTACGAGGTCCTGCTCATCGGTTACGGCGGCTGGGTCACGCTCGACATCTACCGTCAGGACGGTGGCAAGGAGACCCGGTGGGAGGAGTCCCACGAACTCTCGAACATCGAGTACGATCTCGACGGCCAGTGGGACAAGTGGGGCATCACGCTCCCGATCGTCTCCGACTGGAAGGACCAGATCGACAGCATCAACACGCTGTACACCGCAAAGATGGAGAGCACGATGACCTGGATGGTCATCGCCTACGACCTCGACGGCCTCTTTGCCGACTGCACGGTCTGGGGCCAGACAATCGCGTACTACGCCTTGTTCGATTGTTGGGAAATGCAATTCTGAAGCAGATGAGCTCGGGCTCCCGCGTACCCCTCCCGCCACGCGCCCGCCGCGACGATCTCCGAGGGCGCGTACTACGGGACGAACATCAGGGCGTGAGCCGAGGCCCCACACCCACCCAGCCGAGCGCTCCGTACCCCGGGCCGTAGGAAGGGTCGTCGAGGTAGAGCGCCGCGAAGGCCTCCGCCCCGATCACCAGCCCCAGTCGCTCGCCGAGCGCGGGGCGGGCAGTGACGCCTACGGCGGGGAGCAGCCAGGCCATGATCCCGTCGTCGCACACCAGGTCGCTCTCGCGAACCGGTACCAGGTTGAGCTTGAGCCCGCTATAGGGCCTCATCACGCCGAAGGAACGGCCCGCCACGGCCCCCAGGTCCAGGCCGAGCTGGCCCTGGAAGGGCGCCCAGTGCGGGGGCCACCCGACGAAGCGGCTCGCGCCGCCCAACAGCACCAAGCCGAAGGCGTCGGGGCTGTCGCCCAGCACCCGCCATCGCGCCTCCAACTCGGTGTAGAGGACGGCGCTGTTGGGGTCGGGCAACGCGGCGGCCAGCGAGACCGCCCAGCGGTCCGTAACGCCCACCGTGACCTGCGCTCCGGGCAGCACGGAGGACCACTCGTCCCCTTCAGCCGGCACCCCTGCCCCGGCGATGCCCACGACCTCGACCTTTCCAGCGGGGGGTAGCAGGGCGTCGTTCCGCAGGCCCACAGTGGTGGGCCAGGCGCACCCGATCAGCGGAAGGAACGGAACGAAGTGGCTCCACTTTGTCATGGTCTCCTCCTTCCTCGAGCATACCACAGAGGAGCGGCGTCCGATCCGCGCGTTCCGGCCTCGACGGACACACGACTCCGCTACGTCGTCCGCCCGCCTCGTCCCACCTACCCCCTACCGGTAGCCCTACGTGGCACCAGCTACCCCAGCCTGGGACGAAGACGGCCTACATCGAGATGGGAGCGTGGAATGGGACACGATCCCGCGTAGCCGCGGTGCGGCCAGCCACACCGCAGCGGTGGCGGGGGCTCGAAGGGCGGCCGGGGCACCGACTACCGGGGCCGCACGGGCGTGTTCGAGGTGCTGCCGGTGACGCTCCGGATCGCGCACCTCGTCACCGAGCGGGCACCCGCCGCGGAGATCAAGAAGGAGGCGCTCAACGACGAGATGCTCCCGCACCGGGAGTGCGCCATCCGGAAGATGGCCCTGGGCGAGACCACTTTCGACGAGTTGACCGCCATGACCGAGAAGCAGGCGCTCTACTAAGCAGCGTCCTACCCGGACGTCGTCCCGGTCCAGGTGTGCAGGCAGAAGCGACACCGCCAGGTGGAGCGGGAGTTATGCCGCACGGTCTGTCCGGTGACGGTCATTCCGGAGGCGTCGCGCATCGAGGCGTATCCCGTGCTGGTGCCGAGGCTCAACGACTCGATCAACTCGGCCGCGAAGAGCCGCCGGCACGCGGGGCAGCGGTAGTTGCGCCAGGCGAAAACCAGGGACGCGACCACGAGCACGCCAAGCAGGGTCCACCCGACGCCCGGGGATCCCAGGGCCACCAGCATCACGGGGAAGCCGCCGAGGAAGACGTAGATCAGCGAGAATAGCACCACTCGGTGGGTGCGCAGGAACCAGCCCGGCATCTCGCGCGCCGCGGCGCCAGCGCGCGCGAACAGAACTCCCGCGCCGACGAGGAGCGCGAGATTCCCGAAAACCGTGGCCAGCACCGCCCAGGCCGCCCGCGGCGGGTCGTAGAGGAGCGGGATGTAGGGCAGCAGCACCATTGCCAGGAGGGCGAGGGCGCCGAAAGCGCCGAAGACGTACCCGACCAAGCGGAGGACGGGGTCGTCGACGCTCTTGTCATTGGAGCCGGACACGGAGACCTCCCTGGAGGATCCGCCCGCATACGCCGGGCGGGGCGCCAGATGGTACCACGGAATGCCAGAGGGCGAGAACGAGACACAGGCCCTACAATCGTCGGCCACCCTCTGGCATGGTCCTTGCCATCGGTCTGAGCGGTGGTCTGGGATTCGTGGCGGGAGCCCGAGGCGCGCGGCGCGTGAGGGCACGGCGACCGGATCCGGTGCCGGCGGGCGATCCCTGATGCCCCCGGAGGCGGCATCGGCGGATTTCAGGCGCACCCCTGCCCTGGATGAGGTCGTCAGCAGCGATGTGGAGGCTGCTCCCAGTCAGGCTGGCTCGGGGGCCCGGGGGCTGACAACCCGCCTCGTCCCACCTTCCCCTACCGGTAGCCCTACGTGGGACCAGCTACCCCAGCCTGGGACGAAGACGGCCTACATCGAGATGGGAGCGTGGAATGGGACACCACGGCCGCGGGGCGGGGCGCTCGTTGTGCGGCGGGCCGGTCGGTGCGGCAGGCCGGACGCCCCGGTGCCAGGACGGGCCCCGCCGCGCCTTGGGCATCCCGGACGCCCCCTCAGGACGGCCTGGGTGTCCAGGAGCGCAACGAGCACGCGAGGGCCACCGCCGCCCGCGGCATTGGGCGGCCGATCTCAAGCCTCCGGGATGACGCCGCCAGGGATCCGCTGGACGGCCTCCAGGTCGATCGTCACCGGCTCGCTCGGCGCGACGCGGTGCCAGCCGTCGGCGATCTCGCCTTCGTCCTGCATGTAGGCGCCCAGGGGCCGAACCGTCCCGTCCGGCGCGAAGTCGAGGGCCAGGGCTCGGAGCACGCGGTGGCCGTCCCGTTCCGCGGTGACGAGCACCGCCCGTCGGGTCGGCCCCTCGTCCACCTGGAGCACGCCCGGATGGACCAGCGCCAGGGCTTCGGCTTGGCTGTAGGCGCCGATGGCCCGGATGATGTCGTCCGCCGAGCAGGGGAGTTCGCCGTAGATCTCCCAGCGCTCGAGATCGCGCCCCCGAAGGGCGAAGACCAGCATGCCCCCGGGCAGGCCCCGGAGTGCCTCCGGGTCCACCACCCGCCCCACGAGATCCGCCATGCCTTCCACCGTGGCCGGCACGTCTCGGGGGACCGTGAGCACGGACGCCCGGATGTGCGGCCGTGGCGGCTCGGCGTCGAGGGCGTTCATCTCGAACGCCTCGATCTTCCAGGTGCCGGCCTCGAGCCACGCCCGGAACGGCGCGGGTAGGGCGTCGGCCCCGACACCATCGGTCGTCACCCACTCGCCGTGCAGGACACCGCACCCGGCCTCACCCTCGCCCACACGGCGCACGTGGAGGGTCCAGGCCCGGGCGTCCAGGTCGCGTAGTTCCAGGAGCCCGATGACCCGCATCCGGCGGCCTTCCTCGCGTACCCAGCCATCGCCGACGCGCCATGCGTGCCGTACCTCCGACCGGGAGGCGGCGCGCAGGACCAGGGCGGCGACCTTCTCGTCCTCCCCACCGTCGCCGAGCACGGGACGAAGGGGCATCTCCTCCCACCACCCCTCACCGAAGAAGTGGGCTTCGGGATCGAGCTGGCCGGCAAGCGTCCAGGCCTTCTCGGCAAGGTGGCGCACCGCGCTGGTGACGGCGTGCCGGTCGTCGGTAACGAGCCCGAACGCGGGGCGCCGTCGGATCTCCAGGGTGGGCTTCCGGGGATGGGTCATGAGGGCCTTTGGGGGGAAGGGGCCGCATGGGAGTGTACCTCCGCTGGGCCCGTGGGGGACGTCCGGGAAGCCCAGGAGCGAGGTGCCCCTGGCGCCAGGGCCGCCCTACGAGCCCGCCCGCCCCCGCCTGTGGTCTTCGCTCTACCCCTCTCCCTCGAGACGTGACCCATCCGCGAGCCCGGGGGATCGGCCCCAGAGGTCCTTCTGCCCGCGTTCAGTACACGTTCTGGGGCGTGACCATCGTCGCGCCCCGGTCGCGCGTGGCCTCGTACCGGGCGTACTCGCCGTCGCCGTCCACGTCGCAGATGCCCACGACGACGAAGTCGGTCCCGTCGGGCGACACCTCCACGGAGTAGGCTCCTCGCACCTTGCCGGTGGGCTCCCACCCGATGGTCTGGAAGTCGGCGGGGTAGGTCCAGTCCTTGAGGGTCTTGTCCGGGGTGCCGGTAGGTGCCGCGTCGGCCGCGACGTACTTGCCGAACGCCATGTTGTAGGCGAGTTCCGCCGTCTTGATCCCGTCGACGTTGCCCGGGACCTCCGCCCGCTTAGCCCGGTACTGCATGGCCACGTAGTTGGGGATGGCGATGGCCGCCATGATCCCGACGAAGGGCACGCCGAAGAAGGCGCCCACGAGGCAGACCACGACCACGATGAGGACCGTGTTCGAACGCGGGCGGACCTGCCCGGCCGCAGGGCCATTGCCAGATGTGGAGGGAGAGAACCCGGGGGCGACCGGTGCGCCGCACCTCGGGCACCCAGAGGCACCGTCCGGAACGGGGTTACCGCACTGGGAACAGAACATCGGACGACTCCTGATTGGCTCGGAAGGAGGATCGACCCGCAGCCTCGGCGTCACGGGTACGGGGCCCGGTATGCCTACGACACCACGGCCTCATGGCGTCGCCTCATCGAAGAGAACGACGCCCATCACGATTCCGAAGTACGCGAGCCAGAAGACCACCAAGATGATGAGGAAGACCAGGCCGATGGTGAAGAACGTCTTGGCGGTACCGGCGGACACCTGGGCTGCGGCCAGATCGTGCCTGGCGAGATGGGTGCGGACATTCAGGGCGTTGACGAGACCGACGATGCCCAGGATTCCGGGTACTATGCAGCAGAAGAAGCCTGAAATGGCGATCACGAGGTTGTGCACGAAGTAGTCCTGGATCACGGACGGCGCACTGCCGGATGACATCGGAGAAGGAGCCCCGGGACCCGAACCGGCCGGGCTTCCAGGCCCAGTGGGGATCTCACCCAGGGCCGTGCCGCACCCCACGCAGTACTTCGCCCCGCTCGGATTCTGGAGCCCGCACTTGGAGCAGTACACGTGCCTCTCCTGCGGAAAGCATGGACGAAAGAAGGGAGGAGACTGTACCACTCCTCGGCGAAGCCAGTCAACGCCGCGGTCCTGGCAGGGCAGACTCGACCCCCGCTCAGGTCATGCGGGGAGCTCGGGGTGAAGAGCCGCAGGAGATTGTACATGGAGTCGCGTAGGCCTGTCGGCTCGGGGGG
>JBFYZZ010000077.1:0-38572 GCA_041309225.1 Deltaproteobacteria bacterium
GCCCCCCGCGGCGCCTCCGGGCCGGCCGGCGCACCGTGGCGCGGCCAAGGCCGCGCAGGCCGTCCTCGACGACCCTATCGCCCAGATCGAGCTCGACGTCGCCCCGCCCCGCATCGTGATCCAATACGCCACCGCCACGGCCTACCGGAGGGACTGGCAGGCCTACCTGAGGAACGATGCGCTCTTCCTCACCATCTCCGGACGCTCTCTCGAACGGGACGCCCGCGTGGAGGTGGAGATCGTGCTCCCCGCGGGCACGCGCGTGGTGAGCGAGGCCCGGGTCGTGCTGCACATGCCCACCGGGTTCGGCCTCTCGCTGACCCTCACCGCCGAGGCCCGGAAGGCCCTCACGATCGCCTCCGGGCTCGCCTGACCCCCCGCTCCCCTGCCGGCGCTCGGACCGGCGCGGTACGTGGTATACCTGGGATCCACGCGGGAGTCCGCCTTGCCTCTCCTCGTCGCCGGCGCCTCGATCGCCCTTCTCGTCCCCGTCGCCGGCGCTTGGCCGGTGGCCGACGCCTGGCTGCCCCTCGAGATCGGCGCCACGGTCCCCGAGGAGCCCGAGGGCGACGTGGTGGACCTGCCCGGCGAGGGCGCCCGGGATCTCGTCGGCAGCGGCTCGAGCCCCTGCGGATGGTGGGCCTTCGACGAGGTTTCGTGGTACTTCCGCTTGCGCGTGGCGGCCTCGCCCGAGGACGCCTCCTGGTCCGGGGCCTGGGGTCTCGTGCTCGACACCGACGCCTCGGCCTCGGCCTTCGAGTTCGCGGTCTGCGTCGTGGACGGGGCGTCGGCGCTCGTGGTGCGGGCCCCGGCCGGTACCGACCCCGGGCTCGACGCCGGGCTCGGCCCGGACGCCCTCTCGTGGGCCGATCCCGTCGCGTCCGACCATGTGCGGGTGGCGACCGCCCCGCGCTCCACGGGTTCCCTCCCGGATGCGTTCGTGGACCTCGCCCTCGACCGCGACGCGCTGTACGCCGGCACAGGCGTCAGCGAGTGGTCCCGCCTGCGCATCGCCGTGGCCACCTCCATCGATTCCACCTGCGCGTCCCTCGACGCCGACGGGGCCGGACGCGACGACACCGCCGGGGTGGGCCCGGTGGCCGACTACCTCTCCGACACCGTGAGCATCGACGCCGACGGCGACGATCTCGACTGGTACGGCGAGAAGGCGGCCGGATCCGATCCCCTGGACGGGGACTCCGACCACGACGGCCTCGGCGACGGGGCCGAGGTCCACGTCTGGGGGACCGATCCGACCAGCTCCGATACCGACGGTGACGGACTTTCCGACGGATCCGAGCTCCAGACGTGGAACACGAGCCCCAGCAACGCCGACTCCGACGGCGACGGCCTCTCCGACGGCGACGAGGTGCTCGTGTACGGTACCAACCCGAACCTGAACGACAGCGACCAGGACGGCATCCGCGACGGCGACGAGGTCGCCTGCACGCTGGGCGGGCCCGGGAACGACCGCGACAACGACGGCATCTCCGACCGCAGCGAGGGCAGCGGCGACACCGACCTCGACGGCTGGGCCGACTTCTGCGACACGGACGCGGACGGGGACGGCGTCCCCGACAGCGAAGAAGGGGAGGACGACGTGGACTGCGACGGCATTCCCGACTTCCAGGACAGCGACGACACCGACCACGAGTGCGCGGACACGGGCCCCGACACCGCCGGGGACGACACCTCCGCGACCGGCGACACGGCCTGCGAGGGCGCCGACTGCGACGAGGGCGACGGGGGTCGGGACTGCGGCTGCGCGACCCCCGGTCGGGGCGGCGCCGGTCTCGGCCTCCTGCTCGCCGCGGTCGCCGTCGGCCTCCGGCGCCGACCGATCGCCAGGAAGCTCGCCGCGGTCGCGGCGGCGCTCCTTCTCGCCGTCCCCGCCGCCCGGGCCCAGGGCGTGGATGCCCGGCACCTGCTGCCGTCCGTGGATGGACGCGCCTTCGTGGTCCTCGACGACTCCCCCGTGGGGCGGGCGGGTCCGGGCGGAGGCCTGCTCTTCTCGTGGGCCGACGATCCCGTCGTCTGGCGGCCCGACGCCGGTCCCGCGGAACCCCTCGTGTCGGGGCTGGGCGTCGTGGATGTCCTCGGGTTCTGGAACGCCGGCGCCTTCCGGATCGGCTTCGACGTCCCGTTCGTGCCCTTCGCCATCGGCGACGCCGTCTCCGGCGGCCACCTGCTCGGCGACGTCTCCCTCGACGCCCGGGCCTCCCTCCTCGACCGGCGGGAGCACCCCGTGGGTGTGTCCGCCAGCGTCCGGGCCGACCTGCCCACCGGTCGGCCCGAGGCCTGGGTCGGCGACGGCGTCCCCGGTGCGCGTGCCCTCCTCGGGATCACCACGGGCCGGCGCTTCGTGCTCGCCGCCAACGCCGGCGTCG
Source organism: Deltaproteobacteria bacterium (assembly GCA_041309225.1). Taxonomy (GTDB): domain Bacteria; phylum Myxococcota_A; class UBA796; order UBA796; family JAFGLY01; genus JAFGLY01. Next base: position 2,388 of record JBFYZZ010000077.1, read on the forward strand.
CCACCGGGGCGTCCGACGCCCTCTCCGAGGCGTACGGCCTGGAGTGGGGGCCCCGGGCCCTCTTCGGGGCCGGCGCCAGTGTCCCCCTCGCCCGGGCCGCCCGGGTGTCGGGCGAGGTGTTCGGCGAGCTCCTGCTCGGCAACGACGGCGAGCCCGGCGCCCTCCCCGTCGAGGGCCTCCTCGCGCTCCGGCTCGTCCCGCACGCCGACCTCCTGGTCACGGTGGGCGGGGGCGCGGGCCTCACCGGCGGCGTGGGCAGCCCGGATCTGCGCGCGATCGCGGGCGTCGCCTGGGTGCCTCCGGCCCGCGACCTCGGATCCGCCCGGGCGGCGGCCGACCGCGACGGCGACGGTGTCCTCGACGTAGACGACCGCTGCCCGGAACGTCCCGGTCCTGCCGAGTACCAGGGCTGTCCCTCCCCGGGTCCCGGCACCGGGTCGGGCATGCTCGTGGTCACCGCCGTGGATCCCGGCGGCGCCGCGGTTCCGGCCGGCCTCCACATCCTGGGTCCCGGCGGCCGGCGCATCCCGGCCGAGCCCGACGGCGTGCTGGAGGTGCCGCTCCCCGTGGGCACCTACGAGATCGTGGTCATGGCCGACGGCTACGCCTCCCACCGCACCACCGCCCGCATCGAGGTGAGGGGGTCCACCCGCGTGGAGGTGGTGCTCAAGCCGGCTCGCGTCCGGCTGGAGGGCGAGCGCATCGTCATCCTCGACAAGGTGTTCTTCGAGCTCGACAGCGCGGTCATCCGGCCCGAGAGCCTGCCCCTCCTCGACGAGGTGGTGCTCACGCTCCAGGAGCACGACGAAATCCTCCTCGTCGAGATCCAGGGCCACACCGACGACCAGGGGGAGGATCGCTACAACCTCGAGCTGTCCCAGCGACGGGCCGAGAGCGTCATGGCCTACCTGGTGCGCTCGGGCGTCAACCCCGAGCGGCTGATCGGGCGGGGCTACGGGGAGACCCGACCCCTCCAGCCCGGCGTCTCCGAGGAGGCCCGGGCCTTCAACCGGAGGGTGGAGTTCCACATCCTCAAGCGCCGGTAGCGATCGTGGCCCTCCCCCTCGCCCTGCTCGCGGCCGGTTGCGCGTGGGTGACCGCCGACGAGTTCCGGGCCCTCGAGGGCCGCTGCGACGCCGACACCGGGGCCGACACCGGCACCTGCGACGCCACCTGGTACCGCGACGCCGACGGAGACGGCTACGGCAGCGCCGCCTCGTCCCGCACCGGCTGCGATCCGGGTGACGGCTGGGTCGCCGACGCCACCGACTGCGACGATGGCGAGCCCGGCGTCCACCCCGGGGCACCCGAGGAGTGCGGCAACGGCCTGGACGACGACTGCGACGAGGTCCCGACCGACTGCCGGCGGGAGGGCGAGCAGGGTCCCGACCGCGCCTGGGCAGGCGCCCTCTCGGGCGGCCGGGCGGGCACCGCGCTCCTCGCGGGCGACTGGGACGGCGACGGCCTCGCCGACCTGATCGTCGGGGCGCCCGGCGCCCTGTCCGACGCCGGCGTGCTCCACGTGGTGCGCGGTCCCGAGTTGGGACCGGGCGGCCTGGACGACGCCGACGCGACGGCGATCGGCCCCTTTGCGGGCAGCCACGCCGGGGTCGCCCTGGCCCTCGCCGGCGATCTCGACGGCGACGGCCGGGTGGACGTCGTCGTCGGCCAGGACGGGGGGGACGAGGGGCTGGCGCCGGCCGGCGTGCTCCTGGTGGACGGCGGCGGCCCGGGGGCGCAGGAGCTCTCGTCCCTGGCCCGCGTCACGTTCGAGGCCTTCGATCCCCGGACGCGTTTCGGGGCGGCGGTCGCGGCGGGCTCGGACGTCACCGGCGACGGCGTGGCCGACGTCCTCGTCGGGGCCCCCGCATACGACGGCTTCGCGTGCATCCTGGCCGGCCCGCTCGTCGAGGCTCCCGACTGGGATCACCTCACGGGGTGGGTGTTTGGGGGTCGGGACGCCCACCTCGGCGCCTCCGTGGCCCTCCCCGGCGACGTCAACGGCGACGGGGCCGACGACCTCGTGGTCGGGGCCCCCGGCGCGGCGGGCGGAGGGGAGGTGGTGCTCGCCCTGGGTCCGGTGGCGACCGAGGTCCTGTCGAAGGACATCGACGCCCGCCTCGCGGCCCCGGCCACGGGCGACGGGCTCGGCGTGGTGGTCCGGGCGGGCGACCTCGACGGCGACGGCCGCGACGAGGTCCTGGTCGGGGCCCCCGGCGCCTCGGGCGGTGCGGGGTCCGCCTGGGTCCTGGCGGGCGATCTCGAGCCCTGGAGCGGGCTCGGCGACGCCGTCCTCCGGGTGGACGGCAGCGGCGCCGACGCCGCCGGGACCGCCATCGCCGCGGCCGACCTCGATGCCGACGGCCGGCCCGACCTCGCCGTCGGCTGCCCCGGTGCGGAGGGCGGCGAGGGCCGGGTGGCGGTTCTCTACGGCCCGTTGGCGGATCCCGGGGGCGTGGTGCTCGCCCGCGACGCTGCCCTCCAGATCCTCCCCGGCGACGCGGCCGGTGCGTTCGGGGCGAGCCTGGCCGGCGGGAGCGATCTCGACGGTGACGGCACCGCCGACCTGGTCGCAGGCGCACCCGCCGCGGCGTCGGGGGCCGGCGCCGTGGCGATCCTGCTGGGGCTGGGGCCCTAGGGCCTAGTTGATCGGGTCGGGGGTGACGTACACGGCCCCGAAGTAGTACTGGCTGGCGTCGTGGAGGCCACCCGCGTCCTCGTTCACGACCTCGACGTAGACGTTGGCGTTGCCCGTGAGCTCGAGATCCCAGATCTCGGGGCTGTCGAGGCCCTTGCCGACCGGGTTCGCAGAGGCCGTGTCGAGCTCGGTGAAGCTGCCGCCTCCGGCGTCCGCGTAGACGGTGATCTTCGCGTCGAGCAGCGAGCCCTGGACGTCGGTCTCGAGGTAGACCGAGAGGTACATGCCATCGAGGCCGCCCACGTCGCCCGAGATCACCTTGAAGTTGTCGGCGGAGTCGTCGACGGAGTCGAGCGCGCCGGCGAACCGGCCGGAGTAATAGCCGGGGAGGTCCGTCTCGTTGTACTCCTCCATCGTGACCGTGTTGGCGAGGCCCATGGGCTGGTTCAGCTCGGTCTCGTAATCGGCCAGGGTGTCTTGCCAGCCGATGAGCATCCCGGGGTAGAAGTACCCGGCCGCGTCGCCGCCGGCCCCGCTCGCGTCGGTGACCTCGAGGTAGTACTCGACCTTTCCGGGGATCCGGTAGGTGATTCCGCCGGGGTAGATGAACCCGAAGTCCATCCAGGGGTACACGCCCGGGTCGGTGGTCTCGCCCAGCACGTTGAGGTCCGCATCGAGGAGGCGAAGCTTCGGGGTGAGCACGCCCCAGGACTGCGGCCAGAACGACATCTGGAGGTAGTACGCGTGATCGCCGAAGATCGGGTACAGGTCGACGTCGCCCGCGCTCTCGATCTGGCCGAAGAAGAGGCTGGTGAATTCATCGAACCAGTTCGCGTAGTAGGGACCGTCCTTCTTCAGGGCCTTGGCCACCTGCTCGGGGGTGTCGTTGGGGCCCCACTCGTTCACGGTGAAGTGGGCCACGTTGATCCCGTACTCGAACGTGGCTCCGCCCGTGGCCCCCGTGGAGGTGGGATCCCAGTCGCTCCACTCGAGAACCTCGACGTAGTAGCCGTCGGGATCGACCGCCTGCCAGATGAGGCCCGAGTCGGTCTCCCAGTAGCGGTAGGGCATGTCGTCGTTGTCGGCGAGGAGGGTGCCCTCGCTGTCGTAGACGCGGATCACGGTGTCGCAGACGACCTCGCCGTGGGTGTAGTAGGAGTCGGTGTAGGCCAGGACCACGTTCCCGACCGCGGGCTGGACGAAGTAGAAGTCGCGGTCCCCGGCCGGATCGATGGCGTCCTCGTAGTAGGCGTACTGGTCCTCGTCGAACGTGAGGGCCATGGCGGTGGCGACATCGTCGCCCGGTTCGACCGTCGGGGTCCCGGTGTCGTCGGTGTCGTCGGGGCCGGTGTCGTCCGTGGGGCCGGTGTCGTCGATCGGCTCGTCCTGCGGGCAGCCGAGGAGCAGGAGCCCGAGGCTGGAGAGAAGGACGAGGGAGAGGGCGCGGTGCATGGATCCTCCTGCGGCCCGCGGGATGCGGACCTGGCGTGCCGGGTCACTGAGTACCTTAGAGGCACCGACGGCGACGTGCAAGGGCCGGGAGGGGAAGAACCGCGGGTTTCCTGCCCGGACTGCGCACGGTTCCGGGCCGGAGCGTCCCGGATGGACGGGCCGGGTGGGACGACCTAAGCTCCACCCGTGGCCAGCGGAGCACGCCCGCGGAGATCCGGAGGCGTCCCCCCCGGAGGGGACCCGGAGGTGTCCGGATGGAGCGGGGAGACCGACCGCTTCGAGGTGACGCTCAAGCTCCCCTCGGCCGGGCCACGCGACCGGAGGGCCGCGCTCACCGCCATCCTCCGGGTGGCGGCGGGCCGGGACCTCCTGGCCTTCGCCGTGGTGCCTCCCGCGGGGTCCGTGGTCGTGGGCCGGGACGAGGGCGTGGACCTGCGGCTCGCCGACGCCGGCGTCAGCCGCAGGCACGCCCGCGTGGAGTGCTCGTCCCGGGGGGAGTTCCTCGTGGTGGACCTCGGGTCCACCAACGGTACGATGGTGAACGGGCGCCCCATCCGGCGGGCCCCGATCGCCCCGGGCGACGACCTGGAGGTGGGCGCGGTGTCGCTGCGCCTGGACCTCGTGCAGCGAGAGGAACTGGAGCATCTCGAGCGGGTCGCGAGCCGGCTCGCCGAGGCCGGGAGGGACCCGCTCACCGGGCTGCTCACCCGGGCGTGGCTCGACGAGGACCTCCCCGCCCTCGCCCACCAGGCCCGGGCTGGCGGCGGGTCCCTGACCTGCATGTTCGTGGACATCGACGAATTCAAGTCGGTGAACGACCGGTTCGGCCACGCCGTCGGCGACGACGTGCTCCGCACCGTGGCCCGGCTGGCCGTCCTCGACGCCCGGGAGTCCGATCCCTACGTGCGCTACGGTGGGGAGGAGTTCCTGGCCTTCCTCCTCGACACGTCACTCGAGGGCGGCCTCCGGGCCGCGGAGCGGCTGCGCCGCAGCGTCCAGGGGCACGACTGGGCCCGGATCGCGCCGGAGCTCCGTGTCACGTGCTCGGCGGGGGTGGCCCAGCTCCGGCCCGCGGAGGATCCGGCCGAGTGGATCGCCCGCGCCGACGCGGCGATGTACGCGGCCAAGGCCCGCGGTCGGAACCAGGTGTCGGCCGCCGAGGGCAACGGAGGGGCTACACCGGCGGGGAGAGGGTGATCCGCTCGGCGGCGTTGACCGCGAAGGCCTGCCCCTTGATGCCGCGGGCCTCCTCGCCGGCCAGCCAGACACAGGCCTCGGCCACGGCGTCGGGATCCGCGAGGCGGATGGGACGCGGGCGGGGCTCGGACTCCTTGCCTTCCTCGGGAGGCCGTTCGACGGCAGCTTCGATCTCGGGCCCGACGATCACCCAGGGACAGACCACGTTGACGTTGATGCCCTGGCCCCCGACCTCCTCGGCCAGGGCCCGGCTGAACCCGACCAGGCCGTGCATGGCGGTGCTGTAGCCGACCATGAAGCGGTAGCCCCGCAGACCTGCGGTGCTGGCGACGTTGATGATGCAGCCCTGCCCCTTGCGGATCATGTGGGGCAGCACCTTGAGCGAGCACAGGTACGCGCCGGTGAGGTTGATCTTGAGGATCTCCTCCCAGGTGCGGACGTTGGTCGAGGTGAGCGCCGCGATCTTCTGCATCTCGGCGGTGTTGACAAGCACCTCGGCCGGGCCGGCGGCCATGAAGGCAGCCTCCACGCTGGCCGGGTCGCCGACGTCGATCCGCACCGGGCGACCCCCGATCTCCTCGGCGAGCGTCTCCACCTCCCGGGTGGCGCGCGCCATCACGGTGACCCGATCCCCGAGCGCAGCGAAGCGCCGGGCCACGGCCATGCCGATGGAACCCACGCCGTCCGTGACGATCACATGACGCCTGGCCATCGTTCCTCCTGGACGGAGATCGAGGTGGCGTCTTAGTGCCCCTCCCGGGGGGGGTTTGTCAAGTCGGCGGCCGCTCGGGCCGCCGGGGGGGAGGAAGCAGGATCCGGATGAGACGGTCGTAGATCCCGCGCGGGAGCAGGCGGGCAAAGGCCACCGCCAGGGCGAGGGGCCAGGGGAAGGCGATCCGGGAACGACCGCGCTCCAGGCCGTCCGCGACGTGCCGGGCGGCCTGGGCCGGAGTCAGCCGGAAGGGCGTGGGGAATCGCGCTCCCGCGAGGAGCGCGGTGTCCATGAAGCCCGGCAGCACCGTGGTGACGGTCACGCCCCGGGATCGGGCCTGGAGGCGCAGACAGTCCATGAACCGCGTGACGGCGGCCTTGCCGGCCACGTAGGGCCCACCGACGGGCAGACCCACCTCGCCGGCCAGGGAGGAGACCGCGGCCACGTGGCCGGTCCCGCGTGCCAGCATGTCGGGGAGGACGGCCGTCACGGCATGGACCACGCCCTCCACGTTCACGCGGAGGGTCCAGATGGTGTCGTCCGCGCCGAGCCGGCCGAGCCCGGAGAAGGAGCCCGTCCCGGCGTTGGCCACCATCAGATCGCACGGGCCGAGCGCCCGCTCGATGCCGTGGACCGCGCTGGCGAGCGCCGGGCCGTCGGTCACGTCTGCGGCGGCCCACGCTGCCCGTTCGCCGAGCTCTCCGACGATGGACGCGAGCCGGTCCGCGCGGCGGGCGATCAAGCCCACCCGCCAGCCCCGCCGGTGCAGCTCGCGGGCGAGCGCCTCGCCCAGGCCCGAGGAGGCCCCCGTGACGATGGCGAGGCGGCTGCCCATGGGCCACCCGCTAACGCGCAACGGCCGGGGCGGAGCTCATCCGGTCGCGTCGAAGCGGCAGCACACGCGGCCCGTGTCCTCCCCGACCTGGACCGCCACCACCCCCTCGCCGAGCGAGAGGGCGGTGAGCAGCGGCACGCCGGCCCCGGGCACCAGGGCCACGCGGTCGAGGTCCTCCCCGGTCTCGGCGGCCACCCGGAAGGCCTGGCCTCCGGGCAGCCAGGACACCCAGAGCCCCATGGGCTCGAGGGGCCCGTCGCCCTCGCGGCTGCAGGCCATGAGCACGCGGCCGCCTGTCCCCAGGGCATCCACCGAGCCGACCGTGTGGTCGGGCAGGACGCGCACGACCTCGGGGGCCCGCCCTTCGCTCGACCAGCACAGGTTGAGCCCCTTCTGGGACGGCAGCGTCCAGGCCAGGAACACCCCGTTCGGGGTGTGGCAGGCCGCGGCGTCGCGCCCCGGGAAGCCCTCGGGGGCGGTGACCGGCCGGCCGAGGCCCGCGGGTGTGACCGGGACGACCACCCCGCCCTTGCACAGGACGACCGGCTGGCTGCGTCCGACGAACCCGCGCGCCGTGGGAATGCGCTGCTCGGCGACGAGCTCGAAGGCCGTCCCGGCGTACCTGTGGAGGTAGAAGGTCGGGCCCCTCCGCGAGAGCCCGGCCACGAGGAACCCGTTGGGCTCGGGGAGGAACACGGGCTGGACGGCCGGCACGTAGTCGAACGCCACCGTCCGGGTCTCGCCCAGATCGCACAGGGGGCTCAAGGGGGTGATGCGACAGGCCAGGCCGCCGGGCCGCTCCACGAAGAGCAGGGCCACGAACCCGATCTCCGCCGGGAGCAGCGCCCGGGCCACCGCGGCCTCGGCGGGGTCCGGGAGCACCGGGGCCACGCCGTCCCAGGCGCCGTCGAGCGCACAGACCGCCACCCGGAGGCGCGACGGGCCTCCCTCCGCCCGCGGGTTCTCCCACAGGAGGCCGAGGATGCCGTCGGACACACAGGCACGGACGTCGTCGAACCGGGTGACCCCGCCCGGCTCCTCGGCGCACGCCACGGCGGCGGGGGCCTCCTCCACCGTGCGGACGGCGCCCTGGAGGTCCGCGCCGGTGAGGTCGGCTCCGTCGAGGTTCGCCCCCTGGAGGGAGGCGTCCCGGAGCACGGCTCGGGCGAGGCAGGCCCCGGCGAGGTCGGCGCGGGTCAGATCGACGCCGGCCAGGTCCGCCCCCGTGAGATCGGCCCCGGTGAGATCGGCGCAGCGCAGGACGGCACCGGCGAGTACGGCCTCGCGCAGGCTGGCGCCGGCCAGGCGGGCCGAGGTGAAGTCGGCTCCGGCCGCCTGCACCCCGTCGAGGACGGCTTTGGAGAGGACCGCTTCCCGGGCCTTGCAGCGCGGGAGCCGGGCGCCGGCCAGCCGGGCGCGGCCCAGGTGGGCGCCGGTGAGATCGGCGTCGGGCAGGTCGACGCCCTTGAGCTCCGCGTCCTTCAGCCGGGCCTGGGCGAGGACCACCGCCTGGCCGTGGGCTCCCGAGAGGTCGCAGCCGGAGAGGTCGGCCCGGGTGAGGTCGGCACCGTCGAGGCGGGCGTCACCCAGAAACGCGCCCCCGAACCGGGCCCGGAGCGCGAGCGCGCCGGAGAGGTCCACGGCGGTGAGGTCCGCGTCCGTGAGGTTGGCCTGGACGAGGACCGCGGTGGCGAGGTCCGCACCCGACAGGTCGGCCTTCTCGAGGTTGGCTCCGGAGAGATCCACACCTCTCAAGCACAGTCCGGCGAGATCGGCGGCGAAGAGGTCCGGGGCGGCGTGCCGGCCCCTGGCGGCGTTGAAGCCGGCCACGTCCTGGGCGCGCAGGAGGTCGAGGAGCGGCATGCCGGGCAGTCTACCCGAACTCGGTCCGCAGGGAACGGCACGGGTTGTCAACGTTCGGTCTGGACCCGCACCGCCCGTGAGGCCCCCTGGCCTGCGGGCCGCGCGTTGAAGGAGCCTCGCCATCGTGTGAACCTGCAGGTGGAGGTCCGCATGTCGCTCCGCCTCGCCCCCCTGCTGGCATTCGTATGGATGCCCGTCTCCTGCGACCACGGGGCGACGCCCGACGACACGGGGTGGGTCGACGGCGACGGGGACGGCTGGCCCGCGAACCAGGACTGCGACGACGCCACCGCGAGCACCCACCCGGGCGCCTACGAGGCCTGCGACGGGATCGACAACGACTGCGACGGCTACACCGATCACGACGATCCCCAGTTCGACGGCGGGACGTGGTACGCGGACGCCGACGGTGACGGGTGGGGCGCGGGCGATCCGCTGTGCGCGGGGGGTCAGGGCACGTCCGCGGTACCGGGCGACTGCGACGACGGGGACCCTCAGGTGAGCCCCGGGGCGCGAGAGGTCTGCAACGGCCTCGACGACGACTGCGACACCCGGGTCGACGAGGCCGACGACTCGCTCGACCTCTCCACCCTCTCCACGTGGTGGCCGGACCTCGACGGCGACGGGTACGGCGTCGAGCGGGATCCGGTGGAGGCCTGCGTGCGCCCCGTGGGCACGGCGGCGGCGGTGGGCGACTGCGACGACGGCGATCCCAGCGCATACCCCGGATCCCATGCCACCGAGACCCCGGGCGACGGGGTGGACCAGGACTGCGACGGCCTCGACGCCTGTACGGATCTCGACTGCGACGGCTGGACCGACGTCGTGCTCCCCGGCTGGGGTTCCGGCGGCGATCCGGCGTGGGACCTCGCGGACGACATCGCCGCCGCTCCGCCCGCACCGAGCCCCCTCGTCCCCGACGCGGGGACCGCCGTCTACCGCTGCGAGGACGGCGAGTGTGCGCTGGAGGACCTGCTCCTGCTCGAGGAGACCGGGGCGTCCTCGGCCCTGGCGGAGGACCTCGACGGCGATGGTTACCTCGACCTCGCGGTCGGGATCTACGACCATCGGGGTACGCCGGAGGGCCGGTCCCGCGTATGGTGGGGCGGCCCGGGCGGCTTCGATCCCACGTCGCGCTCGATGCTCGAGGCGTACGGCGTGCGGCGCCTCGTGGCCGCCGACCTGGACCACGACGGCTGGATGGATCTCGTGGCCGCGGTGGCGCGGCGGAACGACGACTCCTGGGAGGCCTCCTCGGTGGTCTGGTGGGGCTCCCCCTCGGGTCCGGCCGACGCCACCCGCCTCTCGACGCCCGGTGCCCAGGACGTCGCGGTGGCCGATCTCGACGGCGACGGCGACCTGGACCTCGCCTTCGCCTGCGCGCGCGACGACACCTCCTTCTCCATCGACTCCTACGTGTACTGGAACGAACGGGGGTTCTCCTCCTCGGACGTCACCGCCCTCCCGACCGTCGGGGCCTCGCGGGTGCTGGCGGAGGACCTCGACGCCGACGGCGACACGGACCTCTTCTTCGTCGCCTTCCGGGGTGCCCGTACCTTCCGGAACGACTCCTCGATCTACTGGAACGAGTCCGGGGCCTTCCAGGATGCTTCGCGCACCGCCCTGTACGCGCAGGGCGGGCTGGACGCCGTCGCTGAGGATCTCGACCGCGACGGCTGGCTCGACCTCCTGGTCGTCCATTGGAGGAGCGACGCGGGCTACCAGGTCGACTCCCGCATCTGGTGGGGGTCCAACTCGGGCTTCGATCCCACGGGAGGCACCGCGGTCGCCTCGGACGGCGCCGCGGGCGTGGCGGTGGCGGATCTGAACGGCGACGGGTGGCTCGACTTCGCCATCGCCCAGACACGCGACAACAGCGGTCCCATGCCCTCCTCCGTCGTCTTCTGGGCCCAGCCCGGAGCCCCGCGGGGCTACACCACCACCACCGTCCCCGTCTCGGGCGCCACCGGGGTCCTTGCACGCGACATCGACGGCGACGGCTGGGTGGACCTCGTCTTCAGCGGAGGTGGCTCGGCCGACGCACCGGCCACGCTGCCCGCAGTGGTCTGGAACGAGGGCGGCGTCCTGGGGGATCCCGAGGCGCTCGACGCCACGGGCAGCCTCGCCGCTCCCATCGCCGTGGGTCCCTGAACCCCCGCCCTCGGGCCGCTGGTCGCGGGTCCGGCCCGGGTTAGGGCGGAGCATCCCCAGGTGGTTCCATGCTCCTCGGCATCTACCTCGGCGCACTCGCGCTGGGCGGTATCCTCATCGGGGCCTCCATCCTCTTCGGGGGCCACGACGCCGACCACGACGCGGGTGCCGACCACGACGCGGGTGCCGACCACGACGGGGGAGCGGAGGCCGGAGGCCATGGAGACGGAGGTCACGGGGAGGCGGCCCACGAGGCCGCCACCTGGGCCCTCACCCACGCCGGTCACCACGCGCTCGACAAGGCCGGCCCCCATGCGTCCGCCAGCTCGGCCTGGCTCCCCTTCCTCTCCCTCAGGTTCTGGACCTTCGGGCTCGCGTCCTTCGGCCTCACCGGCGCCCTGCTGTACGCGCTCTGGAGCGCGTCGGCCGTCTCCCTGGCCTTCGCGGTCCCCATGGGCCTGGGCATCGGCACAGGCGCCGCCGCCCTGTTCCGGTGGCTGCAGCGCGCCGCAAGCGGCGGTCCCACACCCGTGACCGCGCTGCGCGGCCTCGAGGGCATCCTGCTTCTCCCCGCGGGCGCGGGCCGCATGGGCAAGGTCCGGCTCCACGTGGCCGGCCAGTACCTGGACCTGCCCGCCACCTCGCGGGATCCCGACCTCCTGCCGCTCCACGCCCGGGTGATCGTCGTCGACGTGGTGGACGGCACCGCGGACGTCACGGCGGTGCTGCCCGGCGAACCGTCGGATCCCTAGCCCCTCGTCTCCGTGTTCCGGAGGACCCATGCTCGAATCCATCCTCTCCTTCACCTGCCTGGGCGCGGCCGGCGGTTTCCTGCTGCTCGTCGGTCTCATGGTGATGCGGGCGTTCCTCTACGTGGCGCGTCCCAACGAGGTGCTCGTGGTCTCCGGGCGCGGCACCACCGGCATCGAGGGCGAGAAGCGCGCCTCCCAGGCGGTCTTCATGGGCCGCGTCTGGCGGAAGCCCTTCCTCGAGAAGGTGGACCGCATGGACCTCACCACGAACCCCGTCGAGATCGTGACCACCAACGCCTACTCCAAGGGCGGGATCCCGCTCACGGTCCACGCGGTGGCCAACGTCAAGATCACCTCAGATCCGGCGCTCGTGATGAACGCCGTGGAGCGGTTCCTGGGCCGGGACGTGGCCGAGATCCAGCGGGTGGCCAAGGAGACCCTGGAGGGTCACCTGCGCGGCGTGCTGGCACGCCTCACGCCCGAGGAGGTCAACGAGGACCGCCTCAAGTTCGCGGACACCCTCATCGACGAGTCCGAGGACGACTTCGACAAGCTCGGGCTCCACCTCGACACCCTCAAGATCCTCAACGTCTCCGACGACGTGAACTACCTCGATTCCATCGGGCGCCAGCGGATCGCCAACGTCATCCGCGACGCCGAGATCGCCGAGTCCGACGCCCGAGCCGACGCCGAGCGGGCGGAGGCCGCCTCCAACCAGCTGGGCCGGGTGGCGGGCGAGACCGCCGAGACGGCCATCGTTCGCCAGGCCAACAGCCTGCGCCAGTTCAAGGGTGAGCAGGAGGCCCGGGCCGCCTCGGAGGAGGAGCGGACCATCCAGCTGGTGGCCCAGGCGCGTGCCGAGGCCGAGGTGATCCTCCAGGAGATCCGCCAGAAGGTGGAGCAGACGCGTCTCCTGGCCGAGGTCGTCCTCCCGGCCCAGGCGCGGCAGCAGGGCGATACGCTCCACGCCCGCGCGCTGGCCGCCCCCATCGCCGAGAACGGGCGCGCCCTCGCCCAGACGCTCACGCTCCTCACCGGGGCCTGGAAGAAGGCAGGCAGCGACGCCAAGGACGTGTTCCTCATCCAGCAGGTGGAGAAGATCCTCGCCATGGTGGTGGCCCGCGTGAAGGAGGTGGAGGTCGGCGAGGTCGTCCTCCTGGACGACGGCGACGGCACCGCCCTGCCCTCCTACGTGGCCGCCTACCCGGCCACCGTGACGCGCATCCTGAAGGAGATCCGGGAGGCCACCGGGATCGACGTGCCGGGTGCCCTGGCTCCGAAGGGGGTGAAGTGATGGAATCGCTGGCCGTGCTCGTTCCCGTCCTGATCGGCGTGGCCGTGGTGTGCGCCGTGGCCGCCCTGCTCGTGGCCCGCAACCTCCTCTACGTCTGCCCCCCCAACGAGATCCTCGTCTTCTCTGGGGGCATCCACCGGATCGGCGACCGCACCGTGGGCTACCGCTACGTGAAGGGCGGCCGCGCCTTCCGCGTGCCGCTCCTGGAGAAGGTGGACGCGATCGACCTCACCAACATGATCATCGAGGTGAGCGTCCAGAACGCCTACTCCAAGGGAGGCATCCCGCTCGCCGTCCAGGGCGTCGCCAACGTCAAGATCGCGAGCCACGAGCCCCGCATCCACAACGCGCTCGAGCGCTTCATCGGCAAGAGCCGGGCGGAGCTGGAGCGGATCGCCAAGGAGACGCTCGAGGGCAACCTCCGGGGCGTGCTCTCCCAACTCACCCCGGAGCAGGTCAACGAGGACAAGATCGCCTTCGCCGAGAAGCTGCTCGAGGAGGCCGAGCAGGACCTCTCCCGCCTGGGGCTCGAGCTCGACACGCTCAAGATCCAGAACGTCTACGACGAGGTGGGGTACCTCAACTCCATCGGCCGCAAGCAGTCGGCCGACCTCATCCGCCGCTCCAAGATCGCGGAGGCCCAGGCCAAGGCGACATCCATCACGAAAGACGCCTCCAACCGCCAATCCGCCCGGATCGCCGAACTCGAGGCCGAGCGCGAGATCGTGCGGGCGGCCACGGAGAAGCGCCTGGCCGACACCACGACCCGGCGCGAGGCCCTCATCGCGGAGGAGGTGGGCAAGGTCAAGGCCGCCATCGCCCGTGCCGAGTCGGAGCTCGACGCCCAGACCGCGCGCGTGGAGCAGGCGCGGCGACAGCTCCAGGCCGACGTCGTGGCCCCCGCCCAGGCGGCCATGGAGGCCGCCGAGGCCGACGCGCGCGGCGCCGCCCAGAAGATCGTCGAGGACGGCAAGGCCACGGTGGCGGTGCTGGAGCAGATGATCGCCGCGTGGCAGGCGGCCGGGCCCGACGCGCGCGACGTGTTCCTCGTCCAGAAACTCGAGGTCATGCTGCGGACCCTCATGACCACCGTGGGCGACGTGAAGGTGGACCGGGTGACCATGCTCCCCGCCGGCGCCAGCCGCGCCCGCGGCACCGTGCAGTTCGTCGAGGAGATGAAGGCGGCCCTCGGGGTCGACCTGGGTGCGGTGGCCGAGCGCCTGGGCACCCACCGCGCCGAGCCGCCGGAGGCCCCGCCTCCCCCCGCTCCGGCCCGCAAGCGCTGAGGTCGCCCGGAGCCCGCCATTCCCGACGTCCACGGACATACCGCGGGCATCAAGCCCAGCGTGGCCCGCGCCCTCGAGGCGCTCTACCGGCGCCGCACCGCCCCGGATCGATTCCTCGGCCCGGAGCTGGCCCGCTCGCTGACCGAGCTGTCCCGCGAGACCGGACGCCAGGTCGGCCTGCTCCTGGATCGCTCGGGTCACGTGGACAAGGTCGTCGTCGGCGACGCCCACCGCCTGCTGCTGCCGGACCTGGGTCGGGCGCGGGCCGGCGAGAGTCGCTTCCGCGGCTTGAGGCTCGTCCACACCCACCTGCGGGGGGAGCCCCTCGCGCACGACGACCTGACCGACCTGTCACGCCTCCACCTCGACGTGGTCGTGGTCGTGCAGGCGGACGCCCGCGGACTGCCCGGCCCGGTCCAGTACGCCCACCTCCTACCGCCGGCGCCCGACGCGCCCATGTGGCGGGTGGAGGACCGTCCGTCCATTCACGCCTGGACCGAGGACTTCCGCACCTTCATCGACGACCTCGAGGCGCAGTTCCGGCGCGGGGACCACATCCGCCGGGTGAAGGGGCGCGAGACCGCCATCCTCCTGTCGGTCACCACGGGGGATCCGGAGGCGGCGGGGCGCTCCCTCCAGGAGTTGAACCGCCTGGCGGACACCGCCGGCCTCCAGGTGGTCGACCGGATCCTCCAGGTCCGGAAGTCGCTCGACGGCCGCACGCTGGCCGGCAAGGGCAAGCTCGAGGACGTGGTGCTCCGCGCGATGCACCTCGACACCGACGTGCTGGTGTTCGACCAGGATCTCACGCCCTCCCAGCTCCGGAACGTCGCGGAGACGACCGATCTCAAGGTGCTCGACCGCACGCAGCTCATCCTCGACATCTTCGCCCAGCGGGCCGCCACGCGGGAGGGCAAGCTCCAGGTCGAGATCGCGCAGCTGCGCTACCGCCGGCCGAGGCTCGCCATCATGCCCACCGCCATGAGCCGTCTCACCTGGGGGATCGGAGGTCGGGGGCCGGGCGAGACGAAGCTGGAGATCAACCGCAGGCGAGCCGACGAGCGCCTGAAGCGCCTCGAGACCGAGCTCGGGCGCCTCGCTCGGAGCCGGGACTTGAAGCGCTCGCGCCGCCGGCGCCTGGGCCTGCCGCTGGTGAGCATCGTGGGGTACACCAACGCCGGTAAGTCCACGCTCCTCAACCGGCTCACGCGGAGCGACGTGCACGCGGACGACGCACTCTTCGCCACGCTCGATCCCACCAGCCGGCGGTTCCGCTTCCCCGAGGAGCGGGAAATCATCCTCACCGACACGGTCGGCTTCATCCGGCGCCTGCCCGGCGACCTCGTGGAGGCCTTCCGGGCCACCCTGGAGGAGGTCGTCCAGGCCGATCTCCTGCTCCACGTGGTGGACGCGAGCGATCCGGAGCTGGAGGTGCACCTGGCGGCCGTCCAGGAGGTCCTCGCGGCCCTGGGCGCCGCCCGGACCCCCACGATCCTGGTGCTCAACAAGGCGGATCGGGTGGATCCGGCATGCCGGGAGGGCCTCGCCGCCCGCTTCGGGGGCCTGATGGCCAGCGCCCGAGAGGGCACCGGCACGGACCGGATCCTGGGGGCCGTGGAGGAGGCGCTCTTCCGCCGTCGGGCCGCCCCGGCCGAGGCGCCCTGGCCGCCCCTCGTGGAGGACGAGGAGTGACCCGCCCGCCCCTCTTGCTGCTCGCCGCGGCCTGCCTGGTGCGGGGTTCGGGTCGGCCCGGCGATCCCCTGTACGACACCGCGCCCTCCATCACCGCGATCGACTGGTCCTGCTCCATGGACGCCGAGACCTGGATGATCGAGATCGGGACGGACGCCTGGACCGACGGGGGGACGCTCTGGATGGCCCGGGACCTCGCGCGGGTCGAGTCGTTCCGCCTGCGCTCCGTGGGTGCCGCACCCGATGGCGGTCCGGACACGCTGCGGACCACGCTCTCCGTCGTGGCCGATCCCGCCGACGCCGAGGACGGATCCACCACCTCGTTCCCCTGCACCGCAAAGGTCCGGGCCGACATCGCCTTCCGGGTCGTCATCCGCCAGCCCGGCAGCGGGGACGCCGGCGACTGCCGCGACTTCGGTCCGGTGCTCGACCTCTTCGACGGCTCCGACGAGGTGGAGCCCTGCGACCTGGACTGGGACGAGCCGGACACGGGCCCCTGAAAGACCCCCGCAAGTTGCTGGTGCCAGGAGACGTGGGTATAGTGGTCGGCGATCATCCCGGCCAGCCCCGGGCTCCGTCTCAACGCGGTCCCGCGCCTGGCCTCTTCCCAAGGAGACGCACATGGAAAAGTCCCTCATCCTTCTGGGCCTGGGCGCCCTGCTCGTGGGCTGCGGCACCGGAGACACCGGCGACGAGACGGGCGCCGACGAGACGGGCGCCGACGACACCGCTCCTCTCGAGACCGATATCGACGAGGTGTCCTACGGCGTCGATGATGACGAGTGGGTCTACGAGGTCATGCTCATCGGCTACGGCGGCAGCGTCGAGCTCGACATCTACCAGCAGACGGGCGGCAAGGAGACCCGCTGGGAGGAGTCCCACGTCCTCGACAACCTCGAGTACGACCCGGACGGCCAGTGGGACAAGTGGGGCATCACGCTCCCCATCGTGACCGACTGGAAGGACCAGGTCGACAGCGTCAACACGCTGTACGACGCCTCAATGGAAGACACGATGACCTGGATGGCCACCGCCTACGACCTCGACGGCTACTTCGCCGCCTGCGCGGTCTGGGGCCAGAACATCGGGTACTACTCCTCGTTCGGCTGCTGGGAAGTCCAGTTCTAGGAGCCCAGCGCCTCCGGGCGCCGGATCCGCACATGGCGTGAGGGCCGGGGGCGATCCCCTCCGGCTCCACGCCGCAGGTGCATCCGCCCAGGCCCGTCCCTAGGAAGGGCGCGCGAGCCGACGGGCGAGTCGGAGCGCCGCGATCATGCTGCCCGGATCGGCGCAGCCCCGGCCGGCGATGTCGTCGGCGGTGCCGTGGTCCACGCTGGTCCGGACGATCGGCAGGCCGAGGGTCCAGTTGACCGCGTGGCCGAACTCCAGGGCCTTCAGGGGGACCAGGCCCTGGTCGTGGTAGCAGGCCACGAGCGCGTCGGCCCGGCCGTCCAGCACCCGCCGGACGGCCGCCTCGGCGGACATCGGGCCGTCCACGGCCAACCCTCGGGCCCGGGCCGCCTCGCAGGCGGGGATCACCACGTCCACCTCCTCGCGGCCCAGCACCCCGGCGTCGCCCGCGTGGGGATTCAGGCCACAGGCGGCGAAGCGGGGCCTCGCGAAGCCCAGGCCGGTGCGGAAGGCGCCATCGGCCGTGGCCAGCACGTGCAGGAGGCGGCGCTCCGTGATCGCCCCGGGCACCTCCCGGAGCGGCAGGTGCACCGTGGCGAGCACCACGCGGAGCCGCCTGCCCACGAAGGCCATGACGGGCTCGGGGACACCGCACAGGTGTCCCAGGAAGCCGGTGTGGCCGGGGAACGGGAAGCCCCGGGCCGCCAGCCGCGCCTTGTGGATCGGCCCGGTCACGAGCGCACGCGCGCGCCCCTCGCGGCAGGCGCCGACCGCGGTGCGGAGGGCCGCGACCTCCACGGGTTCGTCGCCCTCGTCCACGGCCACGAGGCGCACGCCCGCACCCGGGCCGACAGCCTCGGCCGGCTCCACGGCCAGGCCCTGGCGCCTGGCCTCGTCGAGAACCGCGGCGCCCTGGCCCACGATGACGGCGTCCCAGCGAAGGATCTTCAGGGCGGCCACCGCCACCTCGGGGCCCACCCCGAAGGGATCTCCCGGGGTCACCACGAGGGGCGGCGGGCGGCGGTCAGGGCGCGGCATCGGTCGCGGGCTCCAGCAGCACCGTGACGCTGGTGCGCCGCTTCGCCTGCGCCACCCACTGCTCGCGGGCCTGGCCCAGCTTCTCCTGCATGACGACCTGCCGGACCCGCTCCTGGACCTCCTCGAAGGGTGGGGGCGTGGGCTCGAGCCGCTCGACGACCCTCAGCACGAACACCCCGCGGGGCGTCGGCACGGGTTCCGAGACCTCGCCGGGCGCGAGGGTGGCCGCGGCCCGGTCGAGCGCCTCGAACAGCTCCCCGGGCCGGAAGGTGCCCATGGGCTCGAGGCCACGGGAGCCGACACGGACCGCGGCCGCCACCTCGCGCGCCTGGGCCAGGGCCGCGACGCCCTCGGGGTCACCCTCGGCCACCGGGATCATCACGCCCTCGAGGCGGACCCCGGCCGGCCCCATCCACTCGGCGGCATGGCGGCGCCAGGCGTCCTTCAGCTCGTCGTCGCGAACGGTGATGCGCGAGGTGAGGACCTGCTGGTTGAACTTCATGTCGCGCAGGTTGGCGCGCAGCTCTGAGAGATACGCGTCCCAGGCGAGGCCCGAGGCCTCCACCGCTGCCTGCAGCCCCTCGCGCTCGAGCCCGTTCTGGCGGGCGATGTCGCCCAGGGCCCGCTCGACGTCGGCATCGTCGACGTCGATGGCGAGACGGCGCATCTCCTGCTCCACGAGGCGCCGCTCGACCAGGGCCTCGAGGATCTCGAGCTCCAGTGCGCGGCGGGCCATGGGATCCGTGCGGCCCTCGAGCTGGCGTTCGATCTCCGGCCCGGCGGTCTCGTAGATCTCGCTCCAGGTGATGACGTCGCTGCCCACCACCGCGGCGAGCCGGTCGATCACCGCGGCGTGCGCTGAGGCCGCCCCGGCGAGGATGCAGCCCAGGACGAACCCTACGGCGGCGGCGGGGCGCATGGCCGTGCGGCGGGCCTACTCCTGGCCCGCGGCTTCGCCGGGCATCGCCTGCTCCTCGCCCGCACCGATCTCCTCGGCACCCTCGAGAGCCTCCATCGGGTTGCCGAGGACCGGGTTGACCTGGAGCCCGGGGGGCATGGCCGCACGGGCGGCGTGCTGGACCTCGATGCCCGCGAGGCGATCCTCCTTGACCTCGATGGCGGAGCCCTGCCGGAGCTGGGCGACGTACTGGTCGTAGAGATCCTTGAGCTTCTGGTTCTTGACCTTGCGGAGCACGGAGCCCTTCATCTGCTGGAAGGTACGCTCCACCTTGGCCCGCTTGTTGGCCACGTAGATGACGTTGAAGCCCTCCTGGGTCTGGAAGACCTCGGAGAGGGTCTCGACCGGCATGGAGAAGGCCTTCTCGACGATGGCGTTGTCGAGACCGGGCTTGCTCTCCCGGGACACGAAGCCGACGTCGCCGCCGCGGCGGCGGTACGGATCCTCGGAGTACTTCGCCGCCACGTCCTTGAAGGCGTCCTTCGGGTTCGCGGCGAGCTGGGCCCGGACATCCTCGGCGAGCTTCCTGGCCTCGGCCTCGGGCCGCTGGTCGGTGATCCGGATGAGGATGCGCTTGATCTGCACCTTCTCCGGCACCTCGAACTCGTCGGGATTTGCGTTGAAGTAGGTCTGGAGCATCTCGTCGGTGAAGTCGGAGTTCTTGACCTGCCCGTAGACCTCCTGCCGGAGCAGGGTGTTGACCATCACCTTCTGGACCTTGGCATCCTGGTCGAGGCCCTTGCGCAGCGCCTCCTCGTAGAGGACCTTGTCCGCGATGAGGCGGTCGAGGACCTCCTTGCGCTCGTCGATCGAGAGGCTCTCGCCGTCCTTGGGCACGGACCGCACCGCGGCCTTCTCGAAGTCGCGCGCGCCGATGGGCGTGCCGTTCACGGTGGCGATGACCTCGCCGATGTCCTCGCCTTCGGCTCCGCCGGCGGGGGTCTCGGTGGCCTTGCCGCACGCTGCACCGAGGAGAGCGACGGACAGGATGAGGGGCAGCCAGGGACGCATGGTTCCTCCAGGAGCGATGTGAGATGCGACGTTCCACCGGACTCGACGAAGGTCGAGGTTACCCGGCGGTGGATGCGGGTGGGATGCCGACCGCCTCTGGTAACCGCGCGTTCCGGGCCGGTCAACCGCCGGGAGCCTCGGGGGGTCCGACCTGGCGTGCGCTGCCCCCCCCACGGGGGGTCCGCGTTACGGGATCCCGCCGGTTCGGGTGCCTGGCGCGCCCCACCCGCGGACGCCCCGATGCGGCTCTCCCTGCGGACGCGGATCCTCTCCGCCTTCGCCCTCACCGTCGCCCTCTTCCTCGGCGCCCTGGCCTACGGCACCATGGAGCTGCGCGCCCTGGGCGATCGGATCCGGCTCGTGAACGAGGGGTACCTGCCACTCGCCCGTACCGCGGCGCAGGTGGAGAGCCACCAGGGACGCATCGACCTGGACGCCGCCAGGGTGCGGGCGGAGGCCACCCGCCCCCTTCCGGGCATCCGGAGCAACGCTTCGTTCCACGCCCAGGCCATCGCGACGGCCGTGGAGCAGGGGCGGGTGCGGGCCCGGGTCGCCCAGGCGCTCGCGCGGGATCCCGACGAGGAGCAGGCACTGGAGACGATCCTCGATCAGCTCGACCGGCTGGGCGTGCTCGCCGTGGCGTACGAGCAGGCCTGCCAGGCGTGGCTGGCCCAGGCCTCCGACGACGCCGGAACCGCGCCGGCGGGGCAGGCCGCCCAGGCCGAGATGCTGCGCCGGCAGAAGGAGATGCAGGCGGTCGTCAAGCAGCTGAACGCCACGCTGGACACCCGGATCCGGCGGGCCAACGAGCGGGTGGGACACATCCAGGCCCGGGCCACGACCGCGGGCGGCCTCCTCGCCGGTCTGGCCCTGGTGTCGGGGATCGTGCTCCTGGGGTTGACGCTCCTCACGCTCCGGCCGATCGGTCGCCTCACGGCCGGGGTGCAGCGGGTCGCGGCCGGCGACTACTCCGGCCGCGTCGAGGTCGAGACCGGCGACGAGATCGGCGTCCTCGCCCGCGAGTTCAACACCATGGCGCGGTCGCTCGAGGAGCGCGACCGGAGCCTCTCGGAGCGGGCCGACGAGCTGCGGCGCCTCTCCGGCTACCTGCGCAGCGTCCTCGACGCCATCCAGCTGGGTATCGCCGTGGTCGAGGACGGCGAGGTGTCCATGGCCAACCCCGCGGCGGCACGCCTCTGGGGCGTGGCCGAGCGGGCGCCCCTGCCCCCCCTGCTGGAGCCCCTCGGCGCAGGCCGCCACGCGGCCCGGCCGCTCGGCGAGCGGCGGTTCGACATCGAGGTGGTGCCGTTCGGCGCGAGCGGCCGCATCGTGGTGGGGGAGGACGTCAGCCGCGCCCTGGAGGATCGCGACCGCCTCGAGCGCAGCGAGCGGCTCGCCCTCATCGGGCAGATGCTCGCACAGGTCACCCACGAGGTCCGGAACCCGCTCAACGCCATCTCGCTCAACGCCGAACTGCTCGGCGAGGAGGTCACCTCGCTCGATCCCGACGGCCGCACCGAGGCCCGGCAGATCCTGGGCGTCATCTCCCAGGAGATCCGTCGCCTCGCCGAGGTCACCGAGCACTACCTCGACCTCGCGCGTCATCCCGTCCCCCCGGTCCACCCGGAGGACCTCGGGGACCTCGTCCGCTCGGTCGGCCGGCTCGAGGAGGCATCGCTCGCGCGGTCCGGCATCGCCCTGGTCGTGCGCGTCCCCGAGGAGCCCGCCTGGGCCACCGTCGATGGCAACCGGCTCCGCCGCGCCCTGCTCAACCTGCTGCGCAATGCGGCCCAGAGTGGTGCCCGCACGGTCGAGGTGTCGCTCGCGGTCCACGGCGGGGGCGCGGAGATCGCCGTGCGGGACGACGGCCGGGGCATGGACGAGGAGACGCTGCGCCGGGCCTTCGACCCGTTCTTCTCCACGCGCACGGACGGCACGGGCCTGGGCCTGGCCATCACCCGGCGCATCGTGGAGGATCACGGCGGCCGCGTGGCCCTCTCGACCTCCCCGGGCAGCGGCTGCCGGGTCGCGTTCGTGCTGCCCGGGGTGATGCGGGCCTGACTCACCCCTCGGCGGGGGGTGTCCCCTCCCCCGGGTCCGCCGGCTCGTCGTCCCCGGGCCCGTCGGGCGGACGCTCGCCGCGCCACTCGGCCTCCCGCCGGTAGATGGTGCGGGCCGTGATGCCGAGCAGGCTCGCGGCGAGGGTGCGGTCGCCGCCCGCGAGGCGCAGCGTCTCCTCGATGAGGCGGCGCTCCACCGCTTTCAGCGGCGTCCCCACGCGGAAGGAGACGACCTGCCGGACGCCCCGCCCCTGGCGGACCCCCTCGGGGAGGTCGTGGATCTCCACGAGGCGGCCTCGGGCGAGCACCACCGCGCGTTCCACCACGTTTTCGAGCTCCCGCACGTTGCCGGGCCAGTGGTAGGAGGCGAGGGCGTCGAGGGCCTCGGGGGCGATCCCCTCGAGCGGCTTGCGGTTCTTGCGGATGGAGGCCGCCAGCACGTGCTGGACGAGGAGAGGGACGTCCTCGACGCGCTCCCGGAGCGGGGGGACCCGCACTCGGATGACGTCGAGGCGCCAGAAGAGGTCCTCGCGGAACCGGCCCTCGGCGACCGCCCGATCGACGTCCCGGTTGGTGGCCGAGACGATCCGGCAGTCAGCCCGGAGCGTGCGGGTGCCGCCGATCCGCTCGTACTCGCCGTCCTGGAGGACCCTCAAGAGCTTCACCTGCACCGCGGCGGGCATCTCGGTGACCTCGTCGAGGAAGAGCGTCCCGCCGGCGGCGAGATCGAACCGGCCCTCCTTGCGGCCCCGGGCCCCCGTGAACGCGCCGGGCTCGTACCCGAAGAGCTCGCTCTCCAGCAGCGTCTCCGGGATGGCGCCGCACGGCACGGTGATCATGCGACGGCCCGAGCGGGCCGAGAGCGCGTGGATCCGCCGCGCGAGCATGCCCTTGCCCGTGCCGCTCTCGCCCTCGAGGAGGATCGCGGCCTCGGAGGGGGCCACCTGCTCGATCTCGTCGAGCACCCGGCGCATCGCGGTGCTGTGGCCCACGACCGCCTCCTCGTCCTCCAGGCGAGCGCGCAGGGATCGGTTCTCCCGCGCGAGACGCTGCTTCTCGAGCGCCTTCCGGACGGTGGTGACGAGCTCCACCCGGCGCAGCGGCTTGGTGATGAAGTCGTAGGCGCCCTCCTTCATGGCGTCCACGGCCGACTCCACCGTGCCGTAGGCGGTCATGACGATGAACTCCACTTCCGGATCGATGGCCCGGGCGGCCTTCAAGAGCTCCAGGCCGTCCATCCCGGGCATGCGCAGGTCCGAGAGGCAGAGCGCCACGCCCCCCTGCCGGATGCGGTCGAGGGCCTCCCGGCCGGACGAGGTCTCCTCGACCCGGTGACCCTCGCGCTCCAGGACCTTGAGGAGGACCTGGCGGTTGGAGGGCTCGTCATCCACCACGAGCACGGTGTCGGGCATGGCGACAACCTGTCACGCTGCTGACGTTTCGTCCAGGATCCGCGGTCGTCAGGCGGCGCGGCCCGCGGGGTCGCGCGCGGGATAGGTCGGGCCCATGAAACCGCGCATGCTCGTCCTCCTGGTCGTGGCCGCCGCCGCCCTCCTGGCCGCCGGATCGGCCCTCGTGGTCCACCTCGTCCGACGCGGCCCCGGGCCCGGCGTCCTGCCCGAGGCGACCCAGGGCACCGTCCTCGCGGTGGCCCGCGTGGACGATGTCCCCGAGATTGCCCCGATCCGTCCCGGGGAGCTGGCCCCGCTCGAGGGCGGGGGCGGGCCGGGCGTGCGGATCCTCCTCGCCGGACCTCAGGGGGACGCGGAGGAGCCCCGGCAGGCCACCGTGGTGTTCGACCGACCCATGGTGCCGCTCGCCGGGCTCGACGATCCCGCGGCGGCCGTTCCGCTCTCCTGCGGCCCCGGCCTCGCGGGGAAGGCCCGGTGGGCCGGCACGTCCACCGCGGTGTGGATCCCCGAGGGACGCCGGTTCCCGCGAGCGTCCGCCTTCACGTGCACCGTGTCGGCCGGAACCGCGGCGCCCGCCGGTACGGCCGTCGGGCGCGAGGTCACGTTCTCGTTCCGCACGCGGGCGCCCTCGGTGGAGGATGTCTGGCCCGGCGAGGGCTCCTCGGTGCTGGGCCCCGGCCGCCCCGTCCTGGTCGTGTTCGACCAGCCGGTGGATCCGACCACGGTCGCCCGCCTGGCCGTCCTGGAGGACGCCGACGGCCGCCGCCTCCCCCTCTCCGGAGCCACGCCTCCGGAGGAGGAGGACGACTGGCGCCTGCCCCGGGACCGCACCCGGGCCGTCCACCTCACGGCCGCGCTGGAGCGCGACCGCGCCTATGTCCTGACCATCCCCGCGGGCACCCCCGGGCGCGAGGGCGACCGGGGCACCCCCGCCGACTTCCGGCGCGGCTTCCAGACGATCCCGCCCGCGGCGATCACGGGCCTCCAACCCCAGGGTTCGGCGGTGGATCCCTACGCGGTCCTCGTCCTGCAGCTCGCGACCGAGACCGCCTCCGAGGAGCTCAACGGGCGGATCCACCTCTCCCCCGAGCCCCCCGATCCCTGGTCTCCGGCCGACGGATACACCTCCGACCGCTGGTCCCACGGCCTCAGGCTCCTGCCCACGACCACCTACACGGTCACCGTGGATCCCGGTGCCACCGACGTCCACGATCAGGCGTACGCGGCCGGTGCGTCCTGGACGTTCACCACCGGCCACCTCGAGCCGATGATCGACATGGCGCTGGGGCCCCAGGTCTTCCCTGCGGCGGAGCCCCACGTCCTGCCGATCCGGTCCCGGAACCTCACGGATCTCCAGGTGGCCGTCCAGCCGGTCCAGGCCTCCTGGGTCATGTCCAACCTGTCCGACGGCTCCTTCCCCGCGACGCGGGGCCCCCGGGGCGCGCTCCACCTCACGACCACCGCCCCCCGATCCCTCGCGGAGGGGCTCGCCGTGGACGACCGGATCCACGTCCAGCCCGTGGACCTGGAGCCCGCCCTGTCGGGCGGCCGTGGCCTGGTCCTCGTGGAGGCCTGGTCCCCCGGGATCGTGGATGCCTGGCGGAAGCGGGTGCAGGTCCACCGCACCCTCCTGCAGGTGACGGACCTCGGCGCCACCGTGAAGGCGGGGCCCGACGGCCTCCTGGTCTGGGTCACGCGCCTGTCCGACGCCGCCCCGGTCTGGGGCGCGACCGTGGAGGTGTGGCGCGCCGGGACGCTCCAGTGGGTGGGGAACACGGACAACGGCGGCCTCGCCTTCGCCGCCGGCAAGGTGCCGAAGGACTGGAGCCCCTGGTCCGACCCGCTGTGGGTCGTGGCCCGCCTGGACAACGACCAGGTCCTGACCACCACCGAGGACCCCAATCGCGTGTCGACCTGGCCGTGGGACGTGTGGCCCACGGATCCGGGCCAGCCGTACGACCTTGAGCACCACGCCTACACCGATCGCGGCGTGTACCGGCGCGGCGAGACCGCCCACGTGGCCCTCACGGCCCGCATCACCGGCGAGAAGGGCATCTTCCTGCCCGAGGCCCTGAACGTCCGCTGGACCTGCCGCGACGCCTCCGACAGCCCCATCACCGAGGGCTCGGGCACGGGCGACGCGCACGGCGCCCTGGCCTTCGACGTGGCCATCCCCGAGACCGCAGCCCTGGGCTCCGCGTGGTGCGCGCTCGACCTCGCCGCCGACGGCGTGAACGGGGGGACCCAGGTCGAGATCCCCGTGTACGCCTACCGGCCGCCCACCTTCCGGGTGGACGTGACCGCTCCGACCGATGTCGTGGCCGGCGGCCGGCTCGAGGCCACGGGCGAGGGCCGCTACCTGTTCGGCGCGCCCATGGCCGGCGCCGAGGCCACCTGGGCGGTCACGGCCCAGGACGCCCAGCCCGTCGTCGAGGGCTGGGACGGCTGGGAGTTCGCCTCCCGCGAGCCGCTCTCCTGGGAGGAGGGCGCCTGGTACGCCGAGGAGACCGTGGTCACCGGCCGGGGCACCCTGGGCGCCGACGGGCGCCTGCCCGTGTCGCTCGAGATCCCGGTCACCGAGGAGCCCCGGACCCGCACCTACACCGTAGAGCTGCGCGTGACGGACCCGGCCCGCCAGGAGATCGCCAACCGGTCCCAGGTCCACGTCCACCCCGCCGAGGTCTACGCCGGCCTGCACCTCGACCGGGGGGTCGGGGAGGCCGGCTCGGCCGTGGGCGTGGACGTGGCGGCCGTGACGCCGGCGGGCGAGGCTCGGGCCGGCGTGGACGTGTCGCTCGTGGTGGCGCGCCGCACGTGGGACGTCATCCGGCAGAAGGGCATGGACGGACGCTGGTCGTGGATTTCCACCCCCCGCGACGAGCCCGTGACGAGCGACACGCTCACCACGACCCGCTCGGCCCGCCGGTTCGCCTTCACCCCGGCCGCTGCCGGCTGGTACGTGGTCCGGGCCGAGCTCCGCGACCGCGAGGGCCGCCCCGCCCGCACGGAGACCGGGCTCTGGGTCGCCGGCAAGGACGCCTCGTGGGCCCGCGACGAGCAGGCCGCCCTCGGGCTCGTGCCCGACAAGACGCTGTACCGCCCCGGCGAGACCGCCCGGATCCTCGTCCGGGCGCCCCGGCCGGGCCTGCGCGCCCTGGTCACCGTGGAGCGCGAGGGCGTGCTCTCGCGCCGCACCGTCCTGCTCGAGGGCACCGCGGACACGATCGAGGTTCCCATCGGCGAGGAGGAGGTACCCAACGTGTTCCTCTCCGTGGTGGCGGTGGAGGGGGCACCACCGGCCACGGGGCCCGACAGCCCCCTGCCCGCCTTCCACCTGGGGTACGCGCGACTCGACGTGGATCCGGCCGGCCGCCGCCTCGAGGTGGCCCTCTCCACCGACGCGGCCACCTACCAGCCCGGCCAGCCGGTCCGGGTCACCGTCGAGGTCACCCAGGGCGGGGTCCCCTCCCCGGCCGCCCACGTCGTCCTGTGGGCCGTGGACCACGGGGTGCTCTCACTCACCGACTACACCACGCCCGATCCGTTCTCGGCCTACTACGCGCGCCGGCCCCTCAAGGTCCTGACCGCGGACAGCCGCACCTCGGTGCTCGACCGCCAGCAGTACCTGGCCAAGGGCGCGCCCGTCGGGGGAGGTGGGGGACTCCCGGGACTGCGCTCGCACTTCGAGACCACGCCGGTCTGGCTGCCGTCGCTCGTGACCTCCACCGAGGGCAAGGTCACCGCCACGTTCACGCTGCCCGACGACCTCACGACCTTCCGCCTGATGGCCGTGGCCGACGCCGGCACCGGTGCGTTCGGCTCCGGGGACCGCGAGATCGAGGTCAGCCGTCCGCTCGTGGCCATGCCCGCCCTGCCCCGCGTGCTGCGGGTCGGCGACCGGGCACGGGCCGGCATCGTCCTGCACAACCACACCGCGACCGATCGGTCCGTGGCCGTCACGGCCGAGGCCGAGGGCCTCACGCTCGCGGGCGCACCCGTCACCGTGCGGGTGCCGGCCGGCGGCGCCCGGGAGGTGCCGTTCGACCTTTCCGCGGACCGGTCGGGCACCGCGCGCCTCACCTTCACCGCGTCGGCCGGCGACGACCGGGACGCGGTCCGCGTCACCCTGCCCGTGGTGCGCCCGGCGCCCGTGGAGGTCGTGGCCACCGCCGGCAGCACCCGGGCCCGGGCCACGGAGCGGATCGCACCCCCTGCCGGCGCGCTGCCGGACGTGGGCGGGCTCGAGGTGGAGGTGGCCCCGACCGTGCTCGTGGGCATCGGGAAGGCCGCCGACTGGATCCTGGACTACCCGTGGTCCTGCCTGGAGCAGGTCTCCAGTCGCCTGCTCGCCGCCGTCCGCCTGCGCGAGATCGCACCGCGGGCGGGTCTGCCGCTCGACCGCGCCACCCTCGACGCCCGCATCGCCACGGAGCTGGCCCGCCTCCCCGGATACCGGCACCCGTCGGGTGGCTACACGCTCTGGCCCGACGGCTGGGGCGGCCCCTCGGCGGTGGCGTCCGCGTACGCCCTCGAGGCGGCGCATGCCGCGGGCCGGTCACCCGACGCCGAGGCCCTCCGCTTCCTGGGGTCCTTCCTCTCGGGGCGGTGGGTGCCCCCCTGGTGGGACGACGCCACCCTGCGCTCGGCCCGGGTCCGGGTGGCCCTCTCGCTGGCCCGGATCGGGGCCGGTGACGCCGCGGTCCACGCGGTCCTCTACGGCGATCGCGATCGACTCGCGGCCCGGGACCGCGCCGCGCTGGCCGAGGCCATCGCCCGCACCACCGGCTCCGACGCCCGCACCGAGTCCCTCCTCTCCTCCGTGGAGGGCCTGCTGGTCGTGGACGCCGACCTCGCGCGCGTGCGGCCCGCCGACCGGGAGGACGATTTCTGGGAGGGTGCCACCGTGGCCTCGGCGGGCCTGCTCGAGGCCATCCTCGTGGCCCGGCCCGATCATCCCCTCGCGGATCGCCTCGCACGCGGCCTCGTGGCCTCTCGGTCGGCCGGCCGTTGGGAGAACACGTTCGCCTCCCAGGCCGCCCTCTCGGCGCTCGCGTCCTATGCGCGGGTCCGCGAGTCGGGCCCGGTCGCTCCCACCGCCACGGTGCGTCTGGGGACCCGCACGCTCCTGGAGGGCCCGCTGGAACCGGGCCGGATCCGCTCGGCATCGGTGCCCATGGCCTCCGACCCGTCGGGCGACCTGGTGATCCAGGCGGATGGCGGGATCGTCCACTACGAGGCCCGCCTCGGCTACGCCCTCCCCCAGATGCCCCCGCGCGACGAGGGGTTCACGATCGTCCGCTCCTACGCGGCGGTGGAGGGGACGGGGGGCGAGCGCGGGGTGGTGCCCGGCGCCCTGGTGCGCGTGGTCCTGCGCGTGACCACGCCGGTCGAGCGCACCGACGTGCTGCTCCAGGACGCGCTTCCCGCGGGGCTCGAGCCCGTGGAGACGTTCTTCCGCACCACCGCGTCCACGGTCCGCGAGGACGCCGCCGACGGCGACACGCCCGAGTTCGGCGACTGGCTGGACGACGGGGACGAGCCCGCCGGCACCTGGTGGTCGGACGCCGTGTTCGACCACCGCGCCATGGACGACGCCGGGGTGGCCTTCCACGCCGCCGTCATGCCGCCCGGCATCCACGTCACGTCCTACCTGGCCCGGGCCACCACCCCCGGCGACTACGCCCTGCCCGCCGCCCGCGTGGAGGAGATGTACCGCCCCGATGTCTTCGGCCGCACCCCCGAGGGCAGGTTCACCGTGGGGACGGCGCCCGTAGCCCGCGGGGCCGAGTGAGGCCTCCTGGCGGGGCGCTGCCGCCACTTCCCCCGCGAAACCGCCTCCAAGCGCCCGGATCAGCGTTGCAGAACCGGGAGGGACTCGGATATGATCGGCGGGACTCCGAGACCTGCCGATGCGTGCCCGATCCTGCGCGTCCATCCTCGTCTGGCTCTTCCTGGCGGCCTGCCACATCGCGGGCGTGAGCTCCGACGCCGATCTCGACGGGTACGGCACCCCCGAGGACTGCGACGACGCCGATCCGAGCGTCCATCCGGGCGCAGACGAGCGCTGCAACGGCAGCGACGACGACTGCGACGGCACGGTGGACGAGTCCGACGCGGTGGATGCGCCGTCCTGGTACCTGGACGACGACGGCGACGGGTGGGGCGATCCCGCCACGGGTCGCCCCTCCTGCACGCCGATCGGCGACCGCGTCGACGAGGGGGGAGACTGCGACGACGCGGATCCGGGCGTCCACCCTCAAGCGACCGAGATCTGGTACGACGGCGAGGACACCGACTGCTCGGGTGGGAGCGACTACGACGCCGACGGCGACCAGCACGACTCCGACCAGTTCGGCGGCGACGACTGCGACGACACGGATCCGGCCACCCACCCGGGGGCGGAGGAGATCTGGTACGACGGCGTGGACGAGGCCTGCGACGGCGGCAACGACTTCGACGCCGACGGCGACGGGTTCGACAGCAACGACTACGCCGGGACCGACTGCGACGACGGGAACGCCGACGCGCACCCCGGCGGGACCGAGACCTGGTACGACGGCGTGGACGGGGACTGTCTGGGCGACAGCGACTACGACGCCGACCACGACGGCTACGACCACGACGCCTACGGTGGATCGGACTGCGACGACACCGATCCCGCGATCCGGCCCGGAGGGGAGGACACCTGGTACGACGGGGTGGACGGGGACTGCGCGGGGAACAGCGACTACGACGCCGATCGCGACGGCTACGACAGCGACGACTGGGGCGGCACCGACTGCGACGACACCAACCCCTCGGCCTGGCCGGGCGCGGAGGAGACCTGGTACGACGGGGTGGACGGAGACTGCGCCGGCGACAGCGACTACGACGCCGATCACGACGGCTACGACCACGACGCCTACGGCGGCGACGACTGCGACGACACGGACCCCGCGCTCACGCCCGCCGACCTCGACGGCGACGCGTGGTCCACCTGCGACGGCGATTGCGACGACGCCGACGCCTCCCGCAGCCCCGCCGTCGTCGAGGTGGAGGACGGCATCGACAACGACTGCAGCGGCGTCGTCGACGACGTGCCCGACACGCTGGTCCTCACCTCCGAGGGCGACTTTTCGAGCGGGATCGTCGACGGCCACGCCGTGTTCTCGTCCATCGGCGACGGCGCCCTGGCCCTGTCCGGCATCCTCGCGGGGCTCGGGAGCGACACCGACGTCACCACCCTGCCGGCGGCCGTCTCGTCGCACGGCGTGGTGGCGGCCAACGGCTTCCTGTACCTGGTGGGGGGGACCACCGGGTCCTCGAGCGGGACCCCTCAAGACGACGTCTACTCCGCCGAGATCACGTCCGCCGGCCGGCTGGGATCCTGGGCCGCCACCTCCTCCCTCCCCACCGGCGTGAGCGAGGGCGCGGTGGCCGGCGACGACCGCTGCCTCGTGGTGGCCGGGGGGAGCACCTCGTCCTCCACGTACTCGTCGGCCGTCTACACCGCGGTCCTCGAGGGCGACGGCACCGTGGGGTCCTGGGCAGCCCAGGCCTCCCTGCCCACGGGCGTGTACCAGCCCGGAGGGGAGGTCGTCCGGGGGTACGTGTTCGTGATCGGCGGCCAGGCCTCCGACGGGACCTACCGCGACGCGGTCTACTCGGGGCGCCTCGACGCCGACTGCTCGATCGACGCCTGGACGGCCACCACCGACATCCCCAGCGGGCGCGCCGCCTTCGGCACCACCCACCTCCTCGATCGCATCTACACGGTGGGCGGGTCCATCTCCGGATCCACCACGTCCCAGCGGGCGTACGTCGCCCAGGTCGAGACCGACGGGACCATCTCCTCCTGGACGCTCGAGGACTACCTCCCCGACGGCCTTCGAGGCGCCGCGGCCGTCACCTTGGGCGGCTACCTGATGGCGTGGGGCGGCAACACCGGCCGGCGCACCATCGACGACATCTCCTACTCGGCCATCGCCGAGGACGGCCGCCTCGGCGCCTGGGCCACCTGGAGCGGCGCTCAGGAGGCCGATCGGGTGTACCACCGGGTCGTCGCGTGGGACGGCAGCATCTTCGTACTGGGCGGCCGCTCCGACAACCTCGGCTCCAGCACCACCCGCTCCTCCGACGCCTTCTCGTTCACCCCGACCCTCTCCTCGGCCGCCGGCACGCACCAGGCGAGCTGGAGCGCAACCTTCGACCTTGGAAGCGACGCCGAGATGGTCTACCTGGACTGGACCGCCGACAGCACCGACGACGGCACCACGACGGTCCTGTGGCGCGCCGCCGACGACGCCACCGGCGACTACGACGAGTGGACCGAGGACGACGCCGGTCCGCCCCTCGCCCTCCGGGTCACCGCCCGGTACCTCCAGGTCCTCGTCGAGGTGTCGTCCAGCGACGGCGACGTCACGTGGATCGAGGACGTCACGCTGGGGTACCGCTAGCGGGCGCGCATCCGTAACGATCCGGGGGTTTGGGTGGTCCTGGGCAGGTGGAGGTACCCATGGCCCACGTCCTGCCGCCCCTGCCCTACGCCTTCGACGCCCTCGAGCCCCACATCGACGCGCTCACGATGGAGATCCACCACGGCCGCCACCACGCCGCGTACGTGTCCAACCTGAACGCGGCCCTGGAGGCGCATCCGGCGCTGGCCGGGCGCGACCTCGGGGACCTGCTCGCCCACCTCGACGACGTCCCCCCCGCGGTCCGGGCCGCGGTCCGCAACCACGGCGGGGGCCACTGGAACCATGCGTTCTTCTGGCCCCTCCTCACCCCGCGGCCCACCCTGCCCCGGGACGACCTCGCGCGGGCCCTGGAGAAAAGCTTCGGATCCGTCGATGCGTTCTGGCAGCAGTTCACGGCTGCCGCCCTGGGCCGGTTCGGGTCCGGATGGGCCTGGCTGTCGGTGGATCGCCAGGGGGAGCCGGTGGTACACTCCACCGGCAACCAGGACGTCCCCATGGCCGACGGCCTCGTGCCGGTCCTGGGCATCGACGTCTGGGAGCACGCCTACTACCTGAAGCACCAGAACCGGCGGGCGGACTGGGTCGCGGCGTTCCGGAACGTCGTGGACTGGGACCGCGTCCTGGAGAACTGGCGCGCGGCCCGGCGCAGGGTCTGACACCCCCTTGCCGTCTGCGGACTGGGACGCGTGTCCCGCTGGCCACATCTCGGGGAATGGTTGCCAACTCGTCGAGTAGTGGCCGGATTACGGCCATTTCTCGGAGGGATGATGACATCTCTCCAAAGTGCGGCCGCCACACGGTCATTACTCCGAGAGTCGATCGCAACCTCCCGAGTTCTGACCGCAGCAGGGTCCTCCCCCCGTCGGCCCGCGGGGCCGGTTCCAGCCTGGACCGTCGGCCTGCTCAAAGCCGGGCGATCCAGGCGATCACGGCGGGCGCGAGGCTGTGCGGGCTTCCGCACCAGACGACGAACGGCCCGCCGAACACGAGGTTCCGCTCGTAGACGTCGGCGCGCCCCTCCGTGATCGCCGCCGGCACCGGATCCACCGGGCCGTCCGCACCGAGCCGGATGGACAGCGTCCGGTCCCCGGAACGACCGGAGGCCTCCACGACCGGGATCCGCAGGCCGTCCCTCGCACGCAGGCGCTCCCGCCCGAGCAGGCGACCCAGCACCCCCCGGCCGCGCCGGAGTGCGCGGCCCACCCGCGCTCCCGCCTCCGACAGCGTCGTCGCGCCGTCCACCCGGGCGACGGCGAGGCGCGCGATGCCCGGTTCGGGCAGCAGCTCCACGACGCAGTCACCGGTGTCCCGGTACCGGAGGACGCGGACCTGTCCCGCGAGGCGCACGCGCCGGGCCGGGTCGAGCCCGTTCCAGATCCCGAAGCACGGCACCGCCACTCCGTCGAACCAGGCTCCACGGGGATCTTGCGGGAACGGCGCGGCGAACCGCGGGGCGACCTGGCCGTTCTCCCCGCACCAGGCCAGGGAGGGGCCTCGGGGGTCGAGGGGCGTGTCCGGTCGGTCCACCAGCACGAGGTCCACGGCGTTCCTCCGAGCCGTCCGGGATCCGGGCGGCGGCGCGCCCTCCGAGCGTAAGGCGGGGACGCGGCACGGGGTAGAATGTCGCCGCCCCCGAGCACCCCACCGATGGACCGCCTGCCCGCCCTCTCCGACCGGGCCCTCGCCTTCCTCCGAGGCGCGGGTGCCCGGCGCGCCCCCGGCCCCGATCCGTCTGCGGCCCTGGCCACCGCGGCCGCCCAGGGGCTGCCGGTGTCCCCCGCACTCCGGTCCTTCGAAGAGCAGTTCGGAGGTTTAGCGTTCACGTGCGGGCGCCGTCGCGTCCTGCTCGGCGTCGGTGCCGTGTCCGCCGAGGACGCGTTCCTCCGATCCGCCCCGGACGACGATCGCGTGCTCGCCGGCCGGGAGGACGAGTGGACCGACCTCTCCATGAGCCCCGACGGCCGCCTCTGGTCGCACGGACCCGACGGCGCGCCCTGGCCGCTCGCGGGATCGGCCACCCGGTACGTCGAGCACCTGGCGCTCCTCGCCACCGCCGAATCGGTCCTGCCGGATCCGTTCCTGACCGCGCTCCCTCCAGGCGGTCCCTCGCTCGCGGGCGTGCTCGGGTGGACCCCGGACGCGGCCTCGGACGATCACCTGGCCGCCTGGAGCGGGGCTCCGGGGTGGCTGATCCACCGGCGGCGCGGGCACCCCTACGCCACGGGGTACGCGGAGCTCCGCTGCGGGAGCCTCGAGGCCACCGCCGAGGTCCTGGTCCGCCTCCACCGCGCGCTGCCGGGTCTCCGCGTCGCCGTCACCGGCTGGGTGAGGCGGACCGAGCAGCAGACCGGGCGCGACGGCTGGGGCCGGGTGGGCGTCGAGGTGCCGGATCCCGAGTGCTGGTCGGAGGCGCCCGGCGTCCTCCGCTTCGACTACCTCGGCGAGGGGCTCGGATTCCTCGGGCAGCCCGACCGGCCGGGCACGTTGTGGCTGGTCCCGGGGCCGGAGGGGTGGCGCCTGGAGCAGGTGGTCCTCGCCGGTCCTGAGGCCGCCTGCGGCGTCGTCCGCTGGGACTCCCACGACGCCCGCCGCTCGCTCGCGCGCCTCTTCCTGCCGGTGCACCCCCCCGGCGGAGCTACCGCGCCGCCAGCGTCCCGCCGGGCTCCGCGGCGGCGCGCCGGACCGGCCCGAGGTTGGCCAGGTAGGTCGCGATGCGGCGGTTGACCCCGCCCCCCTCGCCGTCGTAGAAGAGGGTGGCCATGGGGACACCCGTCTCGGCCTCCACCGCCTGGAGCACGCCGGCGGTCAGGGCGCCCGGCATGCAGCCGAAGGGTGCGCAGTTGACCACGAGCGAGGCGCCCTGGCGGGCGAACTCGATGGCCCGCCCCAGGGTGATGATGGTCTCGCCCGGGAAGTCCGTGGGCACCCATCGGCTCCCGGCCCGGACGGTCTCGGGGATGGACGGCTCGTGGCGGTCGTCGAGCAGGGGCGACGCCAGCCGCATCCAGCGGGCCTCGTCCCGGGCCAGGAAGCCGTTGCGCAGCCAGGCGCCGATGCGGGCCCGGAGTGCACGGGAGGAGTTGCCGATCCCGTGGGAGTCGAGCCAGCCCACGTAGAGCACCCACTCGGTGAGCGGGGCCAGCCACGCCTCGCCCCCGGCGGCCTCGATGCAGCGCACCACGTCCTGGTTGGTGAACCGGTTGGTCCGGACGTAGATCTCACCCACGATGCCCACGAGGGGCTTCGAATCCCCCGCGCGGGGAATCGCGAGGAACGCGTCGCGGGCCGCGACCAGGAGGGGCTCGAGCGGTTCCCCCCGTTCCATGGCGCCCTCGAGGTGTCGGACCTGCGCCTCGAACACGGCCTCGGTGGCCCCGGCCTCCCGTTCGTAGGGGAGGACCCGGCACCGCATCTTGAACAGCACGTCGCCCAGCACCAGGCCGGTCCACATGTCGCGCCGTCCGGTGCGGGAGAGGCCGTGGTACGCGTTCGTGGACGTCCAGGACACGATGCGTACGGGGTCCCAACCGCGGTCCTCGAGGAGCATCCGGTCGAGCGTGCAGTACTGGCCGAACCGGCACGGTCCCTCGGCCGTGGGCATGAAGAGGGCGTGCCGCGCGGGATCGCCGCCCTCCCGATCCACGGTGGTCACGAACGTGCCCAGCGTGGCCGGGCAGGGCAGGCACTCCCCGCCCCGCGTGCTCGTGCGACCCCGGAGGAAGGCCTCGAGCGTCTCCGGGGGGAGCGGGCGGGCATGGATGCCGTGGTGCCGCAAGGCGGCGGCGGCCAGCACGGGCGACGCCTCGTGCATGGGCGGCAGCCAGAGCGTGGTGTCGCCGAGCGGCGCGTCGTCGAGGGACCGCGACCGGAAGCGCCAGGTCGGCGCCACGGGCGTGGGCCCGGCCCTGAGCACGTCCGCGAAGGCCTCGAGGCGCGTGAGGTAGCCGGCGTCGGCCCCGTGCTCGTCGAGTTCGAGCACGAGCATGGGCTTGGGGCCCATCACCCGCTCGGCGTAGGACCAGACGAAGGAGTCCGGCCCGCATGAGAACGTGGTGAAGCCCACCGCGAACAGCCCCGGGGTGCGCGCCACGAACCGGGCCGCCTCGAGGAGGCGCCGCCCGAAGGCCCAGTACATCGAGTGGAACTCGGGCCCGATCGGCTCCTCGTCGAGGGGGAGGAACTCGAACGGGATCACCGGCATGCCGAGGCGGGAGAGCTTCTCGGGCAGGGCGATGTTGGCGCCGGCG
>JBFYZZ010000078.1:0-62731 GCA_041309225.1 Deltaproteobacteria bacterium
ACGCCGGATCCGGGCGCCGCCGCCGACTACCGCGACGGCGAGGTGTGGTTCGTGAACCGTACGGCGTCCCAGGGGCCCGCACGGACGGACAGCACGCCGGCCTTCTCGACGTCGGCCAGGGGCGAGAAGAACGCCTCCGCCTCTCCGTACACCTCGCCGTCCGCCCTCAGCAGATCCACCGGCACGGGCTCGCCGCTGGGCTCGCCGACGAACGTGCGGTCCTGGCCCCAGACCATGGACCCGTCGGGGTGGATCCAGAGCGTGGACCAGGAACGGGGGGTACCACGCGCCATGGCCCCGTTGACCATGGAGATCCGGCTGGCGAGGGCGTCGAAGGTGAATCCGCTCACCCAGTACGGCGAGCAGTACGACATGAAGTCGTAGAAGGCGTCGGGGCTCCGCAGGGTGTCGTCGCGAAGGTCGTAGCCCACCACGTCGATCAGCCCGGAGGGGATGGGGTACGAGGGGTCGGCGCCGGCCGCCCCGCAGCCGGGGGAGTGCAACCGGCCGTGAGCGTGGCCCACCTCGTGGACCATGGTCAGGTCGCTGCCCCCCTCGCCGGGGAACCCCAGCCCGATGGAGGAGCGGAAGTAGGGGTCGGCCACGCTGGTGGCGAGGTTGGACATCCCGGCGATGCATCCACCGCCGCAGAAGCCCTGGAAGGTCTCGGCGGGCTCGAAGGCACCGTAGATGTACTGGTCGTCGTCGGCCCGGTACTGGTCGCGGGCCTCGGCCACCTGCATGAGGAGGGTCGCCCACCCGACGGTGTCGTTGGCGCTCACGGAGGTCTGGGTGACCAGGGGTTCGGCGGCCACCTCGATCTCCACGGCGGGGGTGGGGTAGTATGCCCACATCGACCGCTCGTAGATGCCGATCTGCGTGTCGGAGGTGTCCGGGAGGCGTCCCGAGCCGTCGGCGTCGTACCGGATGGGGATGACGAGGATGCGGACCGACTCCCCGACGTCCACGGGGGAGAGGACGCCGAACTCGTCCTCGCCGGGGAAGAGGGAGATGCCGGCGAGGGCTTCGTGCCGTTCGTACTCGGGATCCTTCTCCACCACGCGGATCTGGTAGACCACGCCCTCGATGAACACGGACCCCGGGACCCGTACGTTGATGGAACTGGAGAGATCGTAGTCGGTGGAGCTGCCCTGGAGGAACGCATCGGCCTGGAAGGCCGCGAGCAGCTCGCCGCCCCGGTAGAGGTAGACCCGCCCGGTCACGTCCCGTGCGTCCCAGTCGTCGTGCGCGGTGAGCATGATCCGGAACTCGGCGTCGCGCTCGAGGATGATCGGCCAGTCGGGCGTGACGGCGATGCCCTGCCGGTAGAGCTGGTTCTCCACGCCCTGGTAGAGGTACACGCCGGAGACGTCGAGGCCTCGGGTGTACGGCCGCTCGTCCGCGAGGACGGCGATCGTCTGGCACATCGGCTCGTCGTGGATGCACTCGAACTCCACGAGCGGGGCCTCGCAGCCGGCGGCACCGGACAGGGCGAGCAGGGCCGGGACGAAGGGGACGGGGCGCAGACGGATTGGGGTCAACGAACCCTCCAAGGGTGCACAGGGCACCGGCATCCTAGACCGACGGCAGGGAGCCGGCAACCGGTGGGCCCGTGACGGGCGGATCCTCCGGGCCCTGTCCGGGGCCGATCCAGGGCCACGCGACGGAGCCCCGGCGGGTCGTCAAGAGGTTGCAAGAGCCGTTCCAGCGCGAGGGATCGGACGTCGCACCTACTCCACGATCCCCAGGAAGAGCGGTGCCGGGTTGGTACAGGTGGAGCAGCGCAGGGCGACGAGCCAGATCCCCTCGGCGTCGAAGGATTCCCAGGCCTCGCCGCCCGGCGCCTCGAGCGTGGTCAGGTCCCAGGTCCCCTGGCCCTCCACGTCGGCGGACCAGGCCGGGTCGGCCAGGCGCTCCAGGTCGAAGAAGGCGTCCTCGAGCGCGGGGACGGCCTGGTCGTACCGGCCCACGAGGAGGCCGTCGATGTTGGCCAGGGGGAACGGGTGTCCGAGCCCGTCGGTGGTGAGGCCGGTCCAGTCGAGCTCGCTGCCGCCCGCGGGGATCGGGTCGCCCGCGGCGAGGTCCACCTCGAAGGTCAGGTCGGCTGATCCGGCGTCGATCGCCACGTCCGCCGGGGCGGCCCCGGTCTCGGGGCAGAAGAAGGTGAGCATGCGGTAGGTGTAGAGGCCGGTCAGCACGCTGGCCAGGTAGGTGCCGCCGTCGTCCAGGACGTGCTTCTCGGGCACCAGGGGCGTGCCGAAGAAGTCGAACTGGCTCATCCGGGCGCCGGTCTCCCCCGAGGTCGGTTCGAAGGAGCCGGACAGGAAGATGTCGGCCATGTCGATGCTGTTGGTGGAGATGCGCTCCAGAACCTGCTCCCGGGTGAGGGCGGCGAACTTGACGAGGCGCACCTCGCTCACCTCGGCCGTGGGGTCCATGGCATGGCCCTGGAGGTCGGTCGTCAGGCCCGACCAGTCCACGCGGCTGTCCTCTCCGGCCGGGACGGGCTGGCAGTCGGCGGTGAGCGAGGTGGTGAAGGCGTAGTTCTGGGCGTCCTCGAGCACGATCGTGCCGGGTCCGCAGGCCGCGAGGAGGAGGAGGGGGATCACGGAACGCTCCAG
This sequence comes from Deltaproteobacteria bacterium, assembly GCA_041309225.1. Lineage (GTDB taxonomy): Bacteria > Myxococcota_A > UBA796 > UBA796 > JAFGLY01 > JAFGLY01. The sequence continues at coordinate 2,622 of JBFYZZ010000078.1, forward strand.
GTGTCGGCGAAGAGGTCCAAGCCCACGGCGTGGAGGCCCTCCGGGCAGGCGCCGTCCTCCCCGCAGAGCGGTCCGCACGCCATGACGCCGGGTACGAGGGGTGGGAGACCCCAGGGAGACGGATCCAGCGCGACCAGGTCGCCGAGGTCGATCGTCACCATGCTGCCCGCGAGGCCCAGCACGGTCTCGACCAGGCCGGTCAGCCCGTCCACCACCTCCGCCTCGTCCCAGGCGACGGACGTGCCGTAGGCGAGGACCGCGCCCTCCGCCACGCGCGCGTCGAGGCTGAGCCGGGTGCCGTCCTGCACCACGAGACCGAACTCCACCGCCAGCGACGCCTCCAGCCAGTCGTCGCAGGCGGATCCATGGGCGACCCCCACGTCGAGGACGAGGTCCGGCACGTAGAGGACGGCGATCGGATCGAGCCCCTCCTGCAGCCGGACCACGGACGCGGGGCCGGGATGGAGCGCGACGCACCACCCGTCGCCCTCGGGGGCGTCCTCGCCGCCGGGCAGGGCCTCCACCCACGTGCCGGCCAGGTCGCCGAACAGGCCCCCGAGGTCGAGATCGAGCATGGGCACGACCCGGTCGGAGAGCACGGTCTCGAGGACGTGCTCGTGGAGCCCCACGACCGCCTGGGCGCCGGGGGCGTCGCTCCGGCGGGGGAAGGGAACGTCGGGTGCGGCCTCGGGCGAACTGCCGCCGATCCCGGCCGCGAACCCGAGCGCGAGGCCCTCCCGATCGCCGTACAGCGAGCGGAGATCGAGCTCGAGCGGCGTGCCGAGGAGATCGGTCCGCAGGCCGAAGGGGCCGCCGAGATCGAGGGTGCCGAGCGCGTCCACGAGGACCCCCAGGAGGAGGTCCGCCAGCGGCTCGGAGACCGAGGCGTCGATCGCCTCGAGGACCCACTCGAGGACGGTGCCGTCGAGCGGACCCACCGTGACGTCCGGATCCGCGAGGTGGACGGTGGGCTCGGCGATCGCGAGGGCGACGCGACCGGCTGCGTCGAGGGAGGGGATGACCAGGGCATCGACGGCGACGGTGCCGTAGGCGAGCGAGATCGGCACGGTCACCGGGATGCCGAACACGCTCAGGACGGCGTCGTAGGTGATGGTGAGGTCCCGGAGGCGGAGCGCGAGTGCGACGCCGGTGGGCGCCGGTGCCAGCGTGGACTCCGTGGCGGCGTGCGTGAGCCCGGCCGGGTCGAGCGCCAGCCAGCCCAGGTCCACGGAGGGGAGCGCGGCCGAGAGCGGCTCGGCCCAGCCCGAGGCGTCGAGGAGCGGGCCGACCGCCCCGCCCAGGACGGCGAGGCCCGCGGGCAGCACGCGGACCGGGATCCCCCCGGGCCAGGTCGAGGCCGGATCGCTGCCCCGGAAGACCGGGATCCGCGCTCGGGCCCGCGCGTCGCCGCGGGCGGCCACGACGTCGAGGACGCACCAGGGACCGCCGAGGGGTACCTCGGCCCGGAAGGCGCCCCGCGTGTCGGGCCAGGCCGGGACACCCTCCACCGCGACGGCCGTGCCGGGCGGCCACACGCGCCCCGTGACCACGGCAGGCCCCTCGCCCAGGAAGGCGCCGTACGCAGGGGTGTCCACCACGAGCGCGACGCGATCCGCGGCCGGGGCGTCCCCGGCATCCTCGCAGCCGGCAAGGTACCCGGAGAGGATGGCGAGGGGGGCGAGGAGGCGCACGGGCACCGGGGGGGGAGCGGCCCCCCCAGGATGCGCCGTTCTCCGCCCGGGGGCAAGGGGATCCCCACTCCCGGGTCGGGGCTCGGGCTACCGGGTCGTCCGGGCCGGCGGGCGCTCCGGCGGGGTGCGCGGCTCGGTCCGGATCCGCTCCAACACCACCTCCACGGCCTTCATGAGCTGGGTGTCGATCCCCCGGGCGAAGTCGGCGGGGGTGAGATCCACCTCCACGTCGGGTGCGACGCCCTCGTTCTCGATGACCCAGCGCCCGTCCGTGGAGTACACGCGGTAGTCGGGGGCCGTGATGCCACCGCCGTCCACCAGGGGCGTGAACATGGAGACCCCGACGAGGCCTCCCCAGGTCCGGGTGCCCACCACCGGCCCCATGCCCTTCAGGCGGAACTCGGCGGGGAGCATGTCGCCGCCCGAGCCGGCCTGCCGGTTGGTGAGCAGGGCCATGTGCGCCATCGTGGCTACGAGCGGGGTCGCGTAGTCGTGGGAATGGCGGCGGGTCCACCAGAACAGGACGGGCCGGTCGAGCCGGTCCAGGAACACGTCCGGATCGAGGCCACCCGCGTTGAACCGACCGTCCACGACGAGCCCCTCCTTGCGCGTCTGCCCGTACCAGTACTGGGGGAACATCTCGGCGGCGCCGGTGAAGGTGTCGGGGAGGTGGAGGTACCCGACGCGGCCGCCGGAGGCGTCCTCCACGGCCTTCCGGTTGCGCTCGAGCCAGTCGAGGTACCGGAACCGTCGCTCGTCGCCCGTGGGGACCACCACCACGTCCCGCGGAGCGGCGCCGCGGTCGCCGGACGCGACCGTGAGCCGCACGGCCCGGTCGGCGAGCCCCTCGAACCAGGCGTAGGGCTCGCGGGCTGTGCTGATCTCCCGGCCGTCCACGGCCATGAGGAGGTCGCCCTCCCGGACGCCCAGGCCGGGCGCGGCCAACGGGGGCAGCCTGCCGCTCGTCCAGTCGGCGGCCCGGAGGATGCGGGCGATCCGCCAGCGGCCCGACGCCGGGTCGGCCACCAGGTCGGCGCCGAGCAGGCCCACGCCGAGGCGCTCGGCCTGGCGGCGCCGATCGCCGCCGTAGACGTAGGTGTGGGAGGTGGCCAACTCCCCGACGAGCTCGCCGATCACCCACCGCACCTCGGTGCGGCTCGCCGCAGCCTCGAGCAGCGGCGCGTAGCGCTCGCAGGTGGCGGCCCAGTCGAGGCCGTGCATGCCGGGGTCGTAGAAGAAGTCTCGCTCGATCCTGCATACCTCTCGAAAGATCTGCCGCCACTCCGCCCGGGGATCGAGGAGGATCGCAAGGCCGCGAAGGTCGAGGGGCTCGGCCTTGGCCTCGGTGGCCGAGGCGTCCGCGACTCCGACGTCCCTCCCCTTGCGCCAGGCGACCTTCCGTCCGTCCGCCGAGAGGGCGTAGTCCTCCACCTCCGCGAGCACGGTCCGGGTCTCGCGCTTCGTGAGGTCGAACGCCTCGAGCGTGCGGACGCCGGGCTCCCGGATGTCGAACCGGTTGAAGTCGCCTTCGTCCGCGTCGAGGAAGAACAAGCTCCCCCCGGCTACCGCGAGGTCGCGGTAGTTGCCGCGGGGCAGCGGCAGCGCCTCGACGCGGCCCTCGATGCCCGGGAGGTCCACAACCACGCGGGGCGCCTCGGCCTTCCGGGCGGTCTTCCCGGCCTCCGGCCCGCCCTTCCCGCCCTCCGCGGGGGACTCGGGGGCCTCGTCGCCGGTCCTGGGGGGGAGCAGCGGCGAGTCGTCGGCCCGGAGTGCGAGGGCGTACACCCCCGCCACCTTCTTGTAGACCAGTTCGAACTCCATGTCGGAGTAGGTCGGATCGAAGCGCCGGTTGGACACGAAGAACAGGCGTCGGCCGTCCTCCGAGAAGACGGGGCCGAAGGCGTCCAGCGGCCCCGCGGTGACGGGCCGGGCCTCCCTCGTGTCGAAGCTGTGGATCCACACCCGGTTCACGAGGTCGTCGCCCATCTTCGTGTAGGCGAGGAAGCGGCCGTCGGGGGACCAGGCGTGGTCGAAGATCGGCTTCCCGTCGATCGCGAGGTCCATGGCCTCGTTCGTGGCCCGGTCGACACGGACGACCTGCCGGGTGGCCACGTCGAGCACGGACAGGGCGAGCGTCTGGTCGGTGAACGCGATCCGCTTCGAGTCCGGCGACCAACGGAGCGCGGTGCGGTAGCCCGGGCCCAGCCGGGTGACGGGCACGGGCGGCGTCTTCCCCGACGCGTCCCCGATCCAGATCTCGTACTCGCCGGTCTTGTCCGAGAGGAACGCGATTCGCGTGCCGTCGGGGGACCACGCCGCGTCCTTCTCCCGCGATCCCGGGTCGCGCGTGAGGTTGCGGGTGATGCCCTCCCTGGCCGGAACCGTGAAGACGTCGCCTCGGGCCACGACGACCACCCGGCCGCCGTCCGGGGAGAGCCCGATGCCGGTGATCCGGTCCCGCACGTCCTTGCGGTAGGGGCGGGTCTCGGTCGGATCAGCGCGGATCTCCAGCGGGATGGCCGACACCCGGCCCGAGGCCGGATCGAGCACCTCCAGGCGGCCGGCCTGATCCCACACGATCCGGTCGTCGCCGTCCGAGGGACGGCCGGCATCGATGTCGGTGAACCGCGTGTGCGGGGTGACGGCGCCCGTGGCGGGATCCATGGAGAACAGGTTGAGGACGCCCTCGGGATCGGCCTGGTAGTAGAGGCGATCCCCGATCCACATGGGAAAGCGCTCGGTGCCGCGGGCGTCCGTGAGGCGGCGGTCGTCGCCCGTGGCGACGTCGTACAGGTAGAGGTCCGGGGCCAGGCCCCCCCGGTAGCGCTTCCACGTACGGTCCTCGGTGGCCGTCCGCGTGTAGGCAATCCGCCGGCCGTCGGGGCTGTACGCGCCCCAGCCGGCCTCGGGCAGCGGGACCGGCTCCAGGCCCGTGCCGTCGGGGTTCACGAGGTAGAGCCGGGTGAAGCGGCTCCAGGCGTCGCGCGCGGACCGGAACAGGATCTTGCCGCTCACCGGGTGCCAGCCGACCACCTCGTCGTCGCCCGGGTGCCAGGTCACCCGCCGGATGTCGCCGCCCTCGGGGTCCATCGTGTACACGTCGGTGTTGCCGTCGTACTCCGCGGTGAAGGCGATCCAGGCGCAGTCGGGCGCGTATTTCGGGAACCGCTCGCTGCCCTCGTGCACCGTGACGCGCCGGGCCGTGCCGCCGGCGAGCGGCACCGTCCAGAGATCCTCGCCGGAGACGAAGACCACCTGGCCACCGCACAGGTCGGGCTGGAGCGCGAGGCGGCGGGGCGCGGGGGCCTCCCCCCGGGCGGGCAGGGCGGCCACCAGCGGCAGGGCGGCGAGGGCGAGGCGAGCGGCGATGCGCATGGGGCTCCTCCCGGGGGTGCGGCGCCGGGGTACCGCCGGCCGGCGCATGGGGCGGGGGGCCGGTCGGGGCAGGTTAGCATGGCACGGGGCCTGGAGGCGGCATGCGGTGGATGGGCGTGGACGAGGCGGGCCGGGGATCGGTGCTGGGGCCCATGGCGGTGGGCGGCTTCTGCGTGGACGAGGCCCGGTACGCCGAGGTCGTGGCCACGGGCGTCACCGACTCGAAGGCGCTCTCCCCCCGCCGCCGGGAGGCCCTCGTCCCCGCGCTCGAGGCCCTCGGCGAGGCCCGGGTCCGGCTGGTGCCCGCCGAGGCGATCGACCGGGGCAACCTCAACGAGATCGAGCTGGACGTCATCGCGGACCTCGTCCGGACCCTGAAGCCCGACCGGATCTGGATCGACGCCCCGTGCCACCCCGGGGGCATCCCGACCTGGATCCGGAGGCTCCGCGCCCGCCTCGACCACCGCCCCCAGATCGTGGTCGAACCCAGGGCCGACGCCACCTGGCCCCTGGTCGGCGCGGCCTCGGTGTGCGCCAAGGTGGCCCGGGACGCCGCCGTGGCGGCGCTGGGTCCGGTGGGGAGCGGCTATCCGTCCGACCCGGTCACCCGCGCCCTCCTCGCCGGCTTCCTCGCGCGAGGGGAGCCGCTGCCGCCCTGGGTGCGCTCTCGCTGGGGCACGCTCGCCGCACTGGGGGCGCGCTCGAACCTGCTGCCGGGGCGCGAGCGGTGACCGATCCGCCCGGCGGCGGGGCCCGGGTGTGGGTCGACCTCACCCGCCCCCTCGGCCCGGCCACCCCCCGCTGGCTCGGGGATCCGCCCGTCCGCCGGGTGACGGTCTCCCGCCTGGATCCGGCGGATCCCGCGTCCTTCGCACTCTCGCGGCTGTCGTTGTCCACCCATGCCGGCACCCACGTGGACGCCCCCGCGCACGTGATCCCGGGCGGCGCCGACGCGGGCGACCTCGACCTCGGGGTCCTGTGCGGCCCCGCCCGTGTGCTCGACGTCCGCGGGCGGGGTCCCTGGCTCCGGGCTGCCGACCTCGACGCCGCGGCCGGGGCCATCCGCGTGCTCCTGCACACCGGCGGCGGTTCGGGGCTCACCCCCGACGCCGCCATGCTCCTCCTCGCCCTCGGGGTCCGCCTCGTGGGCATCGACGCCCTCTCGGTGGAGCCCGGGCCGCACCTGCCGGTGCATCGCCTCCTGCTCGGCGCCACGCCCCCGGTGCTCCTCCTCGAGGGGCTGGACCTCGAGGCCGTCCCGGCCGGCGACGGGTACCTGGTCTGCCTCCCGCTCCGGCTGCCGGGCGCGGATGGCGCCCCATGCCGCGCCGTGTGGGAGGGGCCCTGTCCCACCCGGCCGGGGTAGGTGGGGGGTCGGAGGTCGACGTGCGTCGCGTGCTGGAACGGCTGGCGGCCCTCCTGATCGGGCTCCTGGTGGTGTGGATCCTGGTCGAGGCGGGCACCCGCCTCGCCACCCGCGTCGTCTACCCCCGCTCGGATCCCACCCGCGCCGTGGCGGGCCTGCCCGAGGGCGCCCCCCGGGTGCTCACCATGGGAGACTCGTTCACCGCGGGCCGCGTGGACGCCTCGTGGCCCCGGGCCTTCGCGGAGATCGAGCGCGCGCGCCGCGGCCGTCCGGTGGCGGTGGTGAACGGTGGCATGGGCGGGCTCAACTCGCGGATGGTCCTGGAGGCCCTCCCCGCGTTCCTCCGCACGGCTCGGCCCCACCTCGTCTTGATCTGCGCGGGGAGCGTCAACCTCACCAACTGGTACGGCTTCAACGCATGGGCCGGGCGGGATTCCCCCGCCTCCCGGCTGGACGACGCCCTCGCGGCCCACCTGGCCTCCTGGCGCCTCGTCCGCCACCTGGCGGTGGCCTGGGCCCGCACCCCCACCGTGCACCCCGCCGAGGCCGTGGACGGGTACGCCACCTGGCAGGCCACGTTCCGGCGGAACGACCGTCCCGTCCCGGAGGTGACCTCCGACGATCCGGACTTCCGGGCCGCCCGGGTCCTCCTCGACGCCGGCCGGGCCGTCGAAGCGTACCCGGCCTTCCTCGCGGCGGCCCGGGCCCGGCCGGACGTGGCGGTGCTCTGGTGGGGCACCGCCATGGCGGCCGCCTACACGGGCGATCAGCCCGGCGCGGTGCAGGCCTACGAGGCCTGCCTCGCCGCCTCCCCCGGCGACGCGGCCTGCACGTTCGGGCTGGGCATGGTGCTCTCGGACACCCCGGGCGGGATCGACCGGGCGGAGGTCGTCCTCACGGAAGGGGTGGCTCGGTGGCCGGACGATCCGCTCCTGCGCTGGGCGCTCGGCCGCCTCCACGGGCTCAGGGCCAGGCAGGACCAGGCGTTCGAGCAGCTGCAGGCCTGCATCCGGCTCGATCCGGATCGGTACTACTGCTACGAGACCCTGGTGGGCATGGTCCGGGGCCCCCGCTACCAGGGCGAGGTGCGCCGATTCCTCGAGGAGGTGGCCCCCCGCAGCGCCATGGCCCGGGACACGCTCGCCGCCCTCCTGATCCCGGGGCCGGGCAACCGCGCCCGGGACGTGGCCCTCCTCGCCTGGGCGCGCGACGACGTGGCGGCCATGGTGACGCTCTGCCTCGAGCGCGGCGCCCGCGTGCTCCTCCACTCGTACCCGGAGGAGAACCCCGTGAACGACGTGCTCCGCGAGGTGGCCGCCACCCGCGGGGTGCCCTTCGTGGACCACGTGCCGGCGTTCCGCGCCGCGCTCACCACGACCCTGCGCAGCGATCTCTTCGTGCCCGACGGCCACCCGAACGACGAGGGCTACCGCCGCATGGCCGAGGCCATCGCGGACGCGGTGGACACCGGGGGCCTGCTCCCGGCGCCTTGAGGGGACCCGGCCTCAGGGCACCAGCACAGCCGCGCCCTCGAAACGGCCGTGCCGCAGGTCCTCGAGCGCCTCGGGACCCCGCTCGAGCGGGTAGCGGTGCACGGTCGTACGGAGCGGGAGGCGCGCGGCCAGCGCGAGGAACGCGATCCCGTCCTCCCGGGTCAGGTTCGCGACCGACCGGAGCACCCGTTCCTCCCAGAGGATCCGGTAGGGGAACGACGGGATGTCGCTCATGTGGATGCCCGCGGCCACCACCACGCCCCCGGGCGCGACGTGGCCGAGCGCCCGGGGCACGAGCGCGCCCACGGGGGCGAAGAGGAGCGCGGCGTCGAGCGGCTCGGGGGGATCCTCGTCGCTGCCCCCCGCCCATGCGGCCCCGAGGGCGCGCGCGAAATCCTGCCCGCGCCGATCGCCGGGCTTCGTGAAGGCGTACACCCGCTGCCCCTCGTGGACGGCCACCTGGCACAGGAGGTGGGCGGCCGCGCCGAACCCGTAGAGCCCGATCCGCACCGCGGGGCCGGCCATGCGCCAGGCGCGGTAGCCGATGAGCCCGGCGCAGAGGAGCGGAGCGGCCTCCGCCGGATCGCGGCCGCCCGGCAGCGGCAGGCAGAAGCGGGCGTCGGCCGTGCAGAGGTCGGCAAACCCGCCGTCTCGCGTGCAGCCCGTGAACTCTGGCGATCGGCACAGGTTCTCCCGCCCGGACAGGCAGGCCGGGCAGGCCCCGCACGTGCGGCCCAGCCAGGGCACGCCCACGCGGTCGCCGGCGGCGAGACCGGTGACACCCGCGCCCCACGACACCACCTCGCCCACCACCTCGTGCCCTGGGATCACCGGGTAGCGGGTCTGGGGGAGATCGCCGTCCGTCACGTGGAGGTCCGTCCTGCACACGCCACAGGCCAGCACCCGGAGGAGCACCTCGCCGGGACCGGGGGTGGGGACCGGCCGTTCCGCGTAGACCAGCGGTTTGCCTGGAGCCACGGCCAGGAGCGCGCGCACGGAGCCCTCAGGCGGGACGACGGCCGATGCGGCCCGCCCGCCAGTCCGCGAAGGCCTCCTCGATCTCGGCCTGGGTGTTCATGGCGAATGGGCCGGCACGGACGATGGGATCGCCGATCGGACGCCCGGCAGCGAGCAGGAAGCGGAACGGCGCGCCCAGGTCGGCGACGGCCTCGACGCTGGTGCCACCCCCCAGCACAGCGAGCGTGGAGGGACCGATCCGGGTCCGGGGTTCGGGACCCAACCCGCCCCGGCCCTCCAGGGTGTAGAGCAACACGGTGTGGTCGGGCGGGACGGGGATCCGAACCGTCCGGCCCGCCTCCACCCGAACCAGGACGAGGAGCGGCTCCGCCGCCACCCCGGAGACCGGGCTTCGGATCCGGGCGAGCGTTCCCGCGTACAGGCGCGCGCTGCCCGCTCCCTCGTCGAGCACGATGGTGGGCACGCTCGTCGCGTCGATGTCCTGGTACCTCGGGAGGCACCGCTTCAACGCGCGCGGGAGGCTCACCCACAGCTGGAGCCCCCACAGGCGCCCCTCGGCGTCCCCGCGCGGCATCTCCTGATGGAGGATGCCGTCCCCGGCGGTCATCCACTGGAGGTCGCCCGGGCCGATCACGCCAGCGTTGCCGAGGCTGTCCCCGTGGGCCACCGTGCCCTCGAGGAGGACGGTGACCGTCTCGATGCCCCGGTGCGGGTGCCAGGGGAAGCCGGCGAGGTAGTCTTCGGGCCGATCCGAGTGGAACTCGTCGAGCAGGAGGAAGGGATCGGCATCGGGGAGCGCGCGGGATCCCAAAGACCGGCCGAGCAGCACGCCGGCGCCGTCCACGGTGGACCGGGCCTCCACGAGGCGGGCGACGGGGCGGGATCCGGTGGGGGTCATGGCGGTCACGGGTGGCAGGTGGTGCAGGACAGGGGATCCGGGAAGGAGGATCCCGTACAGGCGTGATGCGTTGCGGGTTCGTGGCAGAGGCCGCAGGGGGTCGCACCGCCGTGCCCGGCCGGCGCGCCATCGGTGCCGTGGCACTCGACGCACTCCCACGGATCGAGGCCCTTCCGGTGGTCGTCGGCCGGGTGGCACTGGAAGCAGCAGGGATTCCCGAAGCCCGGGTGCACGTCGGTGTCGGCGTCGGTGTCGGCGTCGGTGTCGGCGTCGGTGTCGGTGTCGCCGCTCGCACTGTCGGGGGCGGTGTGGAGCCCGCAGCTGGCGAGGGCGAGGGCGAGCGCGAGGGCGGACGGACGGATGCGCACGGAAGGCTCCGGGGAAGGATGGGATGTGGATAACACCCCTGCCCCGCGCGGCTCGCGGGGCCCACCCGTGCCGGTGCGGTCGGCCGATCCCCGTGGCGTCGTGGCCCGTCCGGTGGTACGTTCGCCGGGTCGAATGTCGCGGCAGCCGCATGATTCATAACGTTCAAGGCATGCTTCCATGAAGCGATCCTGGTGGTCCGTCCTGGTGCCCGTGAGCCTGCTCGCCGGGCTCGCCGAGTCCCTGGCGGCCCTGGCCTGGGGGCACGTGCACTGGCGGAACGAGGCTCCGGCGGGCACCGCCCTGCGAGAGCTGGGCCTGGCGGTGCTCCCGGGCAGCCTGCTGTGCGCCATGCCGGTCCTCCTGCCGGGCCTGATCCTGTGGGGACTCGCGGCGATTCCGGCGGCCCGCTCCCCCGCCACCGGCCCCTCGCGCTGGGGTACCGCGATGCGGCGTCTGGCCACCATTCCCACCCTGCTGGGCGTGTGGATCGCGCTCCTGGTGCTGTCCTCGGAGAGCCCCGGTGCCCGGTACGTGGGGGCGGCCGCCGCCGCGCTGGGCATCGCGGGCGTCCTCGTGGGTTGGCCCCTCGAGCGGGCCCGCGCCGGGTTCGACCGCGCCTGGCCCGCCCTGGTCGCTCCGGGCCTCGCCCTGGCCTCCTGGTACGCCGGGGGCGCGGGCTCCTGGCCACACACCTCCGGCGCCCAGGAGCGCTGGGTGCTCCTGGCCACGGGCGGGCCGCTGCTCGCGGTGGGGTTCGGCTGGGCGGTGAGCACGTGGCGCCCGGCCGTGGGGCTGCTCGTGGGGCTGGCCGGTCTCCTGGGCTGGGGAGCCTGGGTACGGCCCGCGCCCACCGGGGCTCCGGCCGGAGACCGCCCCGACGTGGTCCTCGTCGTCATCGACACGCTCCGGGCCGACCGGGTGGCCGGACCGGATGCCCGGATGCCGAACCTCGCCGCCCTGGCCGAGGCCGGCACCTCCTTCGCCCACGCCTACACCGTCATCCCCAAGACCCAGCAGTCGGTCTCCACGATCATGACGGGCCTCTACCCGTGGAACCACCACGTCCGCACGCTCCACCAGGAGCTGGGCGAGCCGTACACCACGCTGGCGGAGCGGTTCGCACGCGCGGGCTACCACACCGCCGCCTTCGTCCACAACCCCTGGCTGTCGTACGGGATGGGCCACGAGCAGGGCTTCGCCGAGTACCATGACTTCGACGCGATCTCGAGCCTGTCCTGGCGGTTCTGGCGCACCTGCCCCGTGCGGATCCTCGATCGCGTCCTGGGCCGGCGGCGCACGGGCAGCGTCTTCCAGGTGGACGGCCGGGTCATGACCGACGCCGTCGAGGACTGGCTCGGGCACCCGCCCGCCGACCCCTGGTTCCTCTGGGTCCACTACTTCGATCCCCACTGGCCCTACCTCCCGCCCGCCGAGGCCGTGGGCGCCCGACCCGAGGACTACGAGGCCGCCCGTATCGTCAACGACCAGACGGGCCGCGCCATCCGCCGGGGCGATCTCATCTTCCACGCGCTGGAGAGTGGGGTCTCGCCGGCGCAGGTGGAGGCGGCACGCCGGCTCTACGACGGCGAGGTCCGCTACGTGGACCTCCAGCTCCAGCGTCTCCTGGACCGGATCCCCGGCGACGGATCCGCGCTCGTCGTGGTCACCGCCGATCATGGCGAGAGCCTCGGCGAGCACGGCTACTTCTTCCACCACGGGGAGTACACCTACGACGATTCCCTGAGGATCCCCCTGGTGGCCTGGCGACCCGGCCACGTCCCGGCGGGGCGCGTGGTGGACGCGCCGGTCTCGACCGTGGACCTCTCCCCCACGCTGCTGGCCATGGCGGGCGTCGAGCCCGGCCCCTCGGACGGCCTCCCCCTGCCGGGGCTCGCGGGCCCCGAAGACCCCCGGGCCGGCCGGGTCCTGCCCTTCGAGAGCGACGTCCGGATGTTCTCCCAGAACCAGCGGATCCACCTGCGCGGCGTGGCCGGCAAGTGGCGCGGCGTCGTGCAGGACGCCCGGAAGCTCATCGTGATCCCCACGAAGGGGGATCCCGAGCTCGAGCTCTACGACCTGGCCGCCGACCCCCTCGAGCTCGCCGACCTCCACGAGGGCGCCGCCGACCAGATCCCGCCCCTCCTCGAGTCGCTCGGGGCCACCGGCCTCACGCCGGGCGGCCCGGCCGAGGCGAAGACCGGCCGAAAGCACAAGCGGAAGCCAACCTCCGACGAGACCGAGCGGCTCCGGGCCCTGGGGTACGTCGACTAGCTCATCGGCGGCACCCGCTCCGGTCCAGGATCGCGGCGTAGTCTTCGATCAGGTGTGTGGAGAAGGCCTCGGCCAGCCGCACCCGCTCCCGCGCCGCGGACGCGAATCCGGGCTGGTCCGCCACGAGGTCCAGGCTCTCGTCCGGATCCGCCGTCACGTCGAAAACAAACTCCTGTCGGTCGTTCTCGATGACGTACTTGAGGTCGCCGTCCATGAGACCGAGCCGGAACCGGGGCGGCCGCCCGCCGAAGAGCGCCACGCGCCGGGGCACGGGCCCGGTCAGGTCCCGCCCCTTCATGGTGCAGGGCACGGGCACGCCCACCAGCGAGAGGATGGTGGGGGCGAGGTCCATGTGGGAGGTGGTGAGGCCGCTCCGGCCCTGGACGTCCTCGAGCTGGGGTCCGAGGAACGCGAGCGGGACGCGGATGACCTCGTCGTAGGGATTCCGGGCTCGGGACGGGGAGCGGCCCTCGCCGTGGTCCGCGGTGACCACCACGAGCGTGTCGTCGAGCCGTTCGAGGTCGCGGAGCCCCTCCACCAGCTCCCGCACCCGGTCGTCCACGGTACGGAGGGCCCGGGCCTGGCGCTCGCGCACCGTGTGGAGCGGAACCTCCTTGTGCTCGGGGGCCACCGTCCAGGGGTGGTGCGCGGCGAACAGGAGGGCGACCGCGAGGAACGGACGATTCCCCTGTCGCTCGGCGTGGTCCAGGATGGCCTGGACCAGGACCCGGTCGTCGAGGCCCCACCTGCCCTTCCAGGCCGTGTTGCGGCCCGGCAGCGAGCGCATGTCCTGCACGAGGTCGAAGCGCCGGTACCGGAGGAAGCGCATCTGGCGGTCGAAGTTCAGATCCTGGCTCGTGAACCAGGCGGTGGACCAGCCCGCGTCGTGGAGCGCCTCGGGCAGGCTCGTGCAGGGGATGGCCGGGTTGACCATCGTGATGGAGCGGTACGACGGGTAGGGCCACTCCGAGCAGAGGATGGAGAAGACGGCCTGGGTGGTCAGGGTCCACGTGCTGAAGTGCGCGTCGAACACCACCTCCCCGGGACGCGTCCCGAGGGAGGCCAGCCAGGGCATGGGCGCCTCCGGCCAGTCCAGGGCGGGCCGGCCCACCGACTCGGCCAGCACGAGGATCACGTTCGTGCGGCGGGGCGTGGCGCCGGCGAGCGGGGTGGACGCCACCTCGGCCGGCGCGACGATGGAGGAGAGGTCGAACCGGAAGGGATCGCCGGTCCAGGTGGGGCCGGGTTCGAGGCGGCGGACCCAGGGGGTGGCAGCGGAGGCGGTGAGCTCGATGAGCGGGCTCTTCTCCATGCCGTTGAGGTACAGGCGCGGCCCGAGCTCCCCGCGCATCATCCGGGGCAGGAGGGCGAGCGCGGTCAGGCCCAGGAGGAAGAGGAGCAGGACCACCGAGCGGCGCACCCAGCGGTGCAGGCGGGCCCACCCACGGGGCAGGAGCACGAAGGCCACCACCGCCACGACGGGCATCCCGGCCAGCGGGGCCAGGTTCCCCGGCGTGAAGCTCGCGGTGGCCGACTCCCACAGGGCGGGCCCCCAGTCCGAGACGGGGCCCGGCTGGTCCACCACCGTGGCCAGGACGGCGTTGCGCGTGAGGTACCCGCCGGCCTCGAGGAGGAGGCCCGTGCTGAACGCGGCGAAGAGCGCGTGGAGCACCTGCACGGCGAGGGACGCTCCACGGGCCGTTCGGGTCAGGCCCGCGGCCAGGAGGGGCGCTACGAGGAGGGTCGCGACCGCGGCCACGAGGGCCGCCCCCACGATGTCGTTCCCGAAGTAGAGGGGCGCCTCGGACACCTCCTCCCAGGCCGACTTGAAGCCGGCCCCGAGGAGGTCGCGCACCACCAGGCCGCCCTTCAGGATCACGAGCACCGTGAGGGCGGCGAGGACGTGGGCGGTGAACGCGGCCCGAAGGGCGGAGATTCGGGAGGGGCGATCAGGCAGAGGGACCGTCGGGGGTTGGTTTTTCCAGGTTCCCTCACGTACCCGCGCCTCCGCCCGCAGGCAAGACGGCGCGGCGCATGTCACCCTGCGCCCGTGCCGGGGTAGGATCTTCCACGAGGTGATCCATGCGGACGCCCCTGCGCTCCGCTGCGGTGTACCTGGCGGTGCTCGCCGCGGGTTGCACGCCGGTCGGCTGGCTCGGCTGGCCCGACACCCCGGGCGAGGACACGGCACCGCCCGGAGACACGCGCGCCGGCGGGGACACCGGCCCCGTGGAAACCCCCTGGGGGACCGGGGCCGACGGCGACCTCGACGTGACCGGCGCGGTGGTCCCGGCCGAGCAGGGCTCCAACGGCCGCGCCGCGCCCGACGCGCCCTCCTGGCGGGTCCTCGCGATCGGCGGGGCCCGGCTCACGCTCCATGGGGAGGCCTTCGGGCTCGCTCCGAACGACGAGGTCCTCCTCGTCGCGCTCCAGGGATCGCCCGCGGGCTGGGACGCGGCCGGCGCCTTCGACCTCGTCGCGGTCGCGGGCGTGGAGGGGCGCCTGGTCACCCTCGCCGAGGCCCCGCAGGCCGTTCTCTCCGGCCTGGATCCCGAGGCGTACGTCCTCGTGGCGCAGCGCGTGCCCCAGTACGGCACCGTCCGGGTGCGGAGCGGGGGCGTCCTCGCCGCGGCCCCCTGGACGGGATCGGGCGGGGGCGTCCTGGCATTCCGCGCGGCGGAGGGGCTCGAGGTGGACGCAGACGGCGCCGTCCTCCTCGACGGCCGGGGCTTCCGGGGGGGCGACACCGGGCCCGCCTACAACTGCGACGCGTTCCAGGGCGAGAGCCTGGCCGGCCCGGGTGGGGGAGGAGCCTGCGAGGGGTCCTACAACGAGCCCGCCGGCGACTGGGTCGCCAACCTGGGCGGCGGCGGCGCCCTCGTGACCGGCGGCGGCGGCGCCTTTGGGGAGGGTGCCACGGCGGGCGACTCCTGGAACGGGAGCGCACCGGCCTCCGAGTCCGGCATCCCCTATGGGGAGGCCTCGCTGGTCCGGATCCACCTGGGCTCCGGCGGCGGGGGCGTCTGGAACGGCAACGGCGAACCTGGCCCGGGCGGGGCCGGAGGCGGCCTCCTCTGGGTGGCCGCCGCTCGGGTCCGCGTCGGCGGGCGCGAGGGGATCTCGGCCCGGGGCGAGGCCGCCCGACACTGGGCCCGCGGCACCTGGAGCTACGGGGCCGGTGGAGGGGCCGGGGGGACCGTGCGGATCGCCGCCTCCGAGGTCGTGCTGGCCGAGGGTTCCGTGCTGGCCACGGGCGGCCGGGGCGAGTCCGCCCACGAGCGCCACGGCGGTGACGGAGGCATGGGCCGGATCCGTGTGGACTGCGCCACCTGCAACGGTGTAGCCCAGGGCACGCCGGAGGCGAACGCGGCCCTGGCCGCCGCCTGCGATCCCGACCCGGGCCACTCGGAGCCTCCCCCCTGACCCGTTCGGGTTAGGTTCCTGGTTCCCCGAGCCGGGCGCCACCACCCTCGGGCAGCCTCGCGATCGGGCCGGTCCTCCACGGAGTCTTCCATGAAGTACTGGCGTACTCCCCTGGACCTGGACCACATCACGGTCCCCCGCGGCGAGGTCCACATCCTCGTCGAACGCTGCAAGGGGTGCGGCTTTTGCGTCGAGTACTGCCCCAAGGGGGTGCTGGCCATCTCCGAGGCGTTCAACCACAAGGGCTACCACCCCCCCGAGGTGGTGAAGCCCGAGGAGTGCGTGAACTGCAACCTGTGCGAGATGATCTGCCCGGACTTCGCGATCTACTCGGTGGCCCTCCCCCCGGCGCCGGCCACCGTCACGTTCCGGTAGCTGGGCCGCGCCGCCACGGCCGGCCCCGAGGAGGATGGTTCGTGTCCGCTGATCCTGCAGGAGTGCTCACCGGCGTCCACTACCTGGACGGCGACTTCGCCTGCGGCGAGGGCGCGATGGCTGCGGGGTGCCGGTTCGTGGCCGGCTACCCGATCACCCCGTCCACCGAGGTCGTGGAGCGCATCGGACGCCGATTCCCCATGATGGGGGGCGTCTTCATCCAGATGGAGGACGAGCTCGCCAGCATGGCGGCCATCGTCGGGGCGTCCTGGACCGGCACCAAGACGATGACGGTGACCAGCGGGCCGGGGTTCAGCCTGATGATGGAGAACATCGGCCTCGCCGCCATGATGGAGGCGCCCTGCGTCGTCGTGAACGTGCAGCGGGGCGGGCCCTCCACGGGCCTGCCCACCATGGTCGGCCAGGCCGACATGATGCAGGCACGCTGGGGATCCCACGGCGACTACCCCATCATCGCGCTCTGCCCGCAGTCCCCGCAGGAGGCCTTCGACCTCACGGTCGAAGCCTTCAACCTCGCTGAGACCTGGCGCACCCCGGTGCTCCTGCTCATGGACGAGTGCGTGGGCCACATGACCGAGAAGGTGGTCATCCCGCCCGCCGAGCGGATCCACGTGGTCAAGCGCAAGCTGACCGACAAAAAGCCCGAGGAGTACCGTCCCTTCGACGTGGGCGACGGCTGGGTGCCCGAGTTCGCGCGGGCGGGCGACGGGTACCGGTTCCACGTCACGGGCCTCACCCACGACGAGCGCGGGTACCCGAGCATGACCGTCGAGTGCCAGGCCACGGCGATCCGGCGGCTCGTGGACAAGATCCGGCGCAATGCGGACCGCATCGTCCGGTTCGAGGAGGATGGCGTCGACGACGCCGACGTGGTCGTGGTCGCCTACGGCATCACAGCCCGCGTCGCGCGGATGGCGATCGAGATGGCGCGGGCGCAGGGGGCCAGGGTCGGCTTCCTGCGCCTCGTCGTGGCGTGGCCGTTCCCGGAGGCGCGGATCCGGGAGCTGGCCGGCCGGGTCCGTGCCTTCGTGGTGCCCGAGATCAACCTCGGGCAGATGGCCCTCGAGGTCGAACGCTGCGCGGCCGGACAGGCGCGCACGTCGTGCGTCTCCCACGCCGGCGGCGGCGTGCACGACCCCGAGGAGATCTGCCGCGCGATCCTGGAGGCCGTCCGATGAGCCCCGCTTCCGAGCAGCGTCCCGGCGAGGAGCAGCATCCCATCACGCCCTACATCCGCATGGACCGGATGCCCCACATCTGGTGCCCCACCTGCGGCATCGGGACCGTCGTGAAGTGCTACGTCCAGGCGCTCCTCGAGGAGGAGATCGACCTCGACAAGGTGGCGGTCGTGTCGGGCATCGGCTGCACCGGCCGCGTGGCCGGCTACGTCAAGCTCGACTCCTTCCACTCCACGCACGGCCGCGCCATCCCCTTCGCCACGGGCCTCAAGCTCTGCCGGCCCGAGCTGCTGGTCACCGTGTTCTCGGGGGACGGCGACCTGGTCGGCATCGGCGGCAACCACTTCATCCACGCCGCCCGCCGCAACCAGGATCTCCTCGTCATCCTGGTCAACAACTTCATCTATGGCATGACCGGCGGGCAGAACGCACCCACCACCCCGCTTGGAGCGAAGTCGTCGACCATGTCGTTCGGCAACTTCGAGCGTCCTTTCAGTCTGCCGCACCTCGCGGCGTCGTGCGGGGCCACCTACGTCGCCCGGTGGACGTCCCTCCACATCCGGCGCCTCACCCGGTCCTTCCGGGAGGCCAGCCGGCGCAGGGGCTTCCGGTTCATCGAGGTCATCGCGCCCTGCTCCACCCTGTACGCTCGCCTGAACAAGCTGGGCACGGGCTACGACCTCATGAAGTTCTACCACGACTACGCCGAGATTCGGAACGGGGCGGACACCCGGGAGCTGGACATCGAGTTCCAGTCCCGGATCGTGTGCGGCAAGTTCGTCGACGTGGAGAAGCCCACCTACCAGCAGGCCATGGACGCCCACTACCGCAAGGCCCTGGGGTCCAGCTACGTGCCCATGAAGCCGGAGGGAGGGTGGCTGCCATGAACCGGACCGAGATCCGCATCACGGGGTTCGGCGGCCAGGGCGTCGTCCTGTGCGGCTACGTCATCGGCCGTGCATGCGCCATCCAGGCGGGCCAGCACGCCACCATGATCCAGTCCTTCGGGCCCGAGGCCCGGGGCTCGTCGTGCAGCGCCACCCTGGTCGTCTCCGACCAGCCCGTGCTGTACCCCTACATCCGCCACCCGGACATCTTCGTCGTGATGTCCAACGACGGCTACGAGAAGTACGCCTCCGAGCTCAAGGACGACGCGGTGATCGTGTACGAGCGGGATCTGGTCCACCCGGAGCCCCGGCCCGGCCAGCGGGCCTACGGCGTGCCCTCCACCCGCATCGCCGAGAAGCTGGGGCGGGCCCTCATCCAGAACATCGTGATGCTCGGCTTCTTCGGTGCCGTGACGCGCATCGTGCCCCGGGACGAGATGCGGGAGGCGGTCCGGAATTCGGTGCCCGCCGGCACCGAGGCGCTCAACCTGAAGGCGTTCGACGCCGGATGGGCCTGGTTCGACGAGCAATACGGCGCCGACGGGGCTCCAGCCGGTGCGGCGCGT
Organism: Deltaproteobacteria bacterium; assembly: GCA_041309225.1. Classification (GTDB taxonomy): domain Bacteria; phylum Myxococcota_A; class UBA796; order UBA796; family JAFGLY01; genus JAFGLY01. The sequence continues at coordinate 21,513 of JBFYZZ010000078.1, forward strand.
TCCGCGACCACGGGGTGAGCCATGACCACCGACGCTGCCCCTCCCCGCCGCGCCCTGGTGATCGGAGGCGGGATCGCGGGGATCCAGGCCGCCCTCGACCTCGCGAGCGCCCGGGTGCGCGTCACCCTGGTGGAGACGTCGCCGTCGCTGGGCGGGCGGATGGCCCAGCTGGACAAGACCTTCCCCACCATGGACTGTGCGATATGAATCCTCGGCCCTAAGGCCATGGATGCCGGTCGGCATCCCCTCATCGACGTCGTCACCCACGCAGAGGTCGTCGCCTGCAGCGGCGAGCCGGGGGCGTTCCGGGTCCGGGTCCGGAAGCGGCCGCGCTACGTCCGGGAGGATCGCTGCGTGGCCTGCGGGCTCTGCGTGGTTGCGTGCCCGCAGGTGGGCGGCAACGAGTTCGACATGGGGATCAAGGCCCGGAAGGCCATCTACCGGCCGTTCCCGCAGTCCGTGCCCGCGACCTACGTGGTGGACCCGGACGCCTGCCTCAACTTCCTCAACTTCCTGACCCCTCGCCAGCGCGATCGCCTCGAGCGCATCCGCTCGATCAAGGCCCGGAAGGACCCGGCGTACCGCACCGACTTCCTGGCCTGCGGCCACTGCTTGGCGGCCTGCGAGGTCCAGGCCATCGACTTCGACATGGCCCCCGAGGAGTTCGACCTCGACGTGGGCGCGATCCTCGTCGCCACGGGGTTCCAGGAGTTCGACGCCCGGGCGCTGCGCACCTACGGCTACGGCCGCCTGCCCAACGTGGTGACCAGCCTCGAGCTCGAGCGGATGCTCAACGCCTCGGGCGTCACCCAGGGCCACGTGATCCGGCCCAGCGACGCCCGCACGCCCCGCCGGATGGTCTTCGTGCAGTGCGTGGGCGCCCGGGGCGAGGGGGGTCGTCCCTACTGCAGCCGGTTCTGCTGCATGAACGCCGTGAAGGACTCCCTTCTCGTGCGCCAGCACGATCCGGGGGTGGAGGAGGTCACCATCCTCTACACGGACATGCGCGCCTTCGGGAAGGGGTTCGACGACTTCGTCGAGCGCGCCCGCCGCGAGCGGAGCGCCCGCTTCATCCGGGGCCGGCCGGCCACGATCCGCCACGACCCCACCGACGACACGCTCGAGGTCTTCGTGGAGGACACCCTCGCCCACGAGCCGATGCGGATCCGGGCCGATCTCGTGGTCCTCTCGGTGGCGGCGGCCCCCAACGAGGGCGCCGTGGAGCTGGCTCGGATGCTCGGGATCGAGACCGACGTCTACGGCTTCATCGCCCGCCTGGACCCCGCCGTCTCGGCGGTGGAGACCCGCCGCGAGGGGGTGTTCGTGGCCGGCAGCGCGGTCGGGCCGCAGGTCATCCCCGACTGCGTGGCCCAGGCCTCCGCCGCCGCCGCACGGGCCGCACGCTTCCTGGCCGCCGAGCGGGTCGAGGAGGACCGGACGCCCCCGCCTCCCCTGGATCTCTCGGGCCCTCCCCGCATCGGCGTCCTGGTCTGCCACTGCGGGGTCAACATCGCGGGCGTCCTCGACGTGAAGGCCCTGGCCGCCCATGCGGCTGCCCAGCCCGGGGTCGTGGTGGCGGTGGACGACGCCTTCGCCTGCTCCTCCACCGGCCAGGAGACGCTCGCAGCGCTCGTGGCCGAGCACCGGCTCAACCGCGTGGTGGTGGCGGCGTGCACGCCCCGCACCCACGAGCCCGTCTTCCGGGAGACCTGCGCCCGGCTGGGCTTCAACCCCTACCTCCTGGAGATGGTCAACATCCGCGACCAGTGCTCCTGGGTCCACGCCGGCCACCCGGCCGAGGCCCAGGAGAAGGCCCGGGCGCTGCTCCGGATGGGCATCGCCCGCGCGCGCCACCTCGAGCCCCTCGAGCAGGGGCGGGCGCCGGTCACGCGCCATGCGCTCGTCGTCGGCGGGGGCATCGCGGGCATCCAGGCGGCCACCGACCTCGCGGAGCAGGGCTTCCCGGTCACGCTCGTGGAAGCGGCCTCCCGGCTGGGCGGCCGACTCGCCGCCCCCCACCTGTGGCGGCTCTACCCCAACGACCGGGCGGCCTCCGAGGTCCTCGCCCGCAAGGTGGAGCGCCTCCACGCGAGCGGGGCCCGGGTGCTCACCGGTACCGAAGTCACGGGGATCACGGGCTTCGTCGGCTCGTTCCAGGCCACGCTCCGGGGCGCGGAGGACGAGATCCTGCCCGTGGGGGTGGTCATCCTGGCCTTCGGGGCCGACCTCGCCGACCCCGGTGGAGCGTACGGCCACGGCCGGCTCCCCAACGTGATCACCAGCGAGGACCTCGAGCGCGCGTTCCACGAGGGGGGGCCGCGCATCGACGGGGCCCTGCCCCGGAGCGCGGCCTTCGTGCTCTGCGTCGGCTCCCGGGAGGAGCACGGCTTCACCGGGTGCTCCCGGTACTGCTGTCCCACAGCCGTGAAGCAGGCCCTCGCGCTGGCCCGCCAGGGCGTGGACTGCACGGTGTTCTACCGAGACATCCGCACGGTCTCGTGGGGCACCGAAGAGATGTACCGCGAGGCCCGCGGCGCCGGCGTGCTGTTCGTGCGCATCCCGCCCGGCGAGCGTCCGCGGGTGCTGGGCGAAACCCGCGCCGAGCGGGTCCGCTGCCGCGACGACCTCCTGGGCCGGGAGATCGAGGTGCCGGCGGACCTCGTGGTGTTGAGCGTGGGGATGCGACCGCGCCAACCCGAGACCGCCCACTTCCACGACATCCTCAAGGTGAGCGTGGGCCTCGACGGGTTCTTCCTGGAGCGCCACCCGGAGCTGGCCCCGGTGGAGACCGCCGTCGAGGGCGTCTTCCTGGCGGGCACCGTGCAGGGGCCGAAGGACCTCGTGGACACCGTGGCCCAGGCATCCGCCGCCGCGGCCAAGGCCTCCGTGCTGCTCGCCCACGACCAGATCCGGCTCGATCCGGCGGTGGCCGTGGTGGATCCCCTGAAGTGCCGCGGCTGCGGCCAGTGCGTCGAGATCTGCAGGTTCCAGGCCCCCTCCCTCAAGGAGATCGAGCCGGGCGCCTGGATCGCGGAGGTGAACGCCTCCCTGTGCAAGGGCTGCGGCACCTGCGCCTCGTGGTGCCCCTCCGGCGCCATCTCGGCCCGGCACTTCACGGAGCGCCAGATCGTCTCCATGGTGGACGCCCTCTTCGCGGAGGGATCGCGATGACCGCCCCCGCCGCCACCTGGAACCCGCGCATCGTCGTCTTCGCCTGCAACTGGTGCTCCTACGCCGGTGCCGACACCGCGGGGGTCTCGCGCGTCCAGCACCAGCCCCACTTCCGGATCATCCGGGTGATGTGCTCGGGCCGCATCCAGCCCTCCTTCGTGCTCCGTGCCTTCGAGAAGGGCGCCGACGGCGTCCTGGTGTCCGGGTGCCACATCGGCGACTGCCACTACCTGTTCGGGAACGAACGGGCGGTGGAGCAGTTCGAGAAGACCCGCGCCGTGACGCGCGTGCTCGGGCTGGAGGACGACCGGCTGCGCCTGGAGTGGATCTCCGCCGCCGAGGGCGCCCGGTTCGCCCAGGTCATCGACGAGTTCACCGACCGCGTGCGGGCCCTGGGCCCCAGCCCCCTGGCCGCGGAGGCTCCATGAGCAGCGCCTGCCGCGAGCGCCTCTCTGCCATCGCCGCCCGGACCCGCGCCTGGGCCTGCTACGACTGCGGCAAGTGCACGGCCACCTGCCCCGTCACCCGGATCGGCGGGTCGCTCTCGCCCCGCCGCACGGTGCTCTCCACCCACCTCCCGCACGCCGACCCGGCCGTCCACTCCGCCGACCTCGCCTCCTGCCTCACGTGCCGCGCCTGCGACCTCCGGTGCCCGGTCCAGGTGGACTACACGGGCCTCGTCCGGGAGCTGCGCACCCTCGCCCACGAGGAGGGCGCCGAGCCCGAGTGCCCCCACGGCGGGGCCCTCCAGTCCCTCATGCGGATGATGGCGCGGGGCACCCAGCGCCAGCAGCGCCTCGGCTGGATCGGGAGCGACCTCCGCACGGATCCGGCCCGGGGCCACGTGTTCCTCTGGACGGGCTGCACCGTCTACTACGACGCCTTCTTCCCCGAGTATGGCATGCGCACGCTCGACGGCACCCGCGCCGCCGTCCGCCTGCTCAACGCGCTCGGGGAGGTGCCGGTGGTCTCCCCCGAGGAGGCGTGCTGCGGCCACGACCTCCTCTGGAACGGCGATCGGCCGTCGTTCGAGGCGCTCGCCCGCCGCAACGCCGCCCTCCTGCGCGCGAGCGGCGCGAGCGTGGTGGTCGCGCCCTGTGCCGAGTGCGCCCGCACCCTCCGCCTCGACTATGCGCCGTTCCTGGGCGCGGGCGCTCCGCGGATCCTGCACCTCTCCGAGTACCTCCTCGAGCGGATCGCCGAGCTCCCCCTCACCCGGCCGGAGGCCGTGCGGGTCACCTACCAGGATCCCTGCCGCCTGGGCCGCCACCTCGGCGTGGTGGACGCCCCGCGTCGCCTGCTCGAAGCCGTGCCGGGCCTGGAGCGGGTGGAGATGGCCCACCACGGCCGCAACGCCACCTGCTGCGCCGGCGGCACCTGGTCCGCGTGCGACCGGTACGCCAAGAAGCTCCAGGTCGAACGCCTCAAGGAAGCCCGGGCCACCGGCGCGACGATTCTCGTGACCGCCTGCCCCAAGTGCCAGATCCACTTCCGCTGCGCCCAGAAGGACCCCAACCTGGGCCAGGACATCGCCATCGAGATGCGGGACGTCGCCCAGGTGCTGGCCGACGCCCTCCGACCCCTGGAGGCTCCATGACCGATCCCGTCCAGAATCCTCCGAGCGACGAGGAGGTGCGCGTCGGCGTCTTCGTCTGCGACTGCGGCCTCAACATCGCGGGCGCCGTGGACTGCGGCGCCGTGGCGGAGTTCGCCGCCACGCTGCCGGACGTGACCACGGTGGTCCGCAACAAGTACACCTGCGCGGATCCGGGCCAGAACGAGATCCGGAACGCGATCCGCCAGCACCACCTCAACCGGGTGGTGGTGGCTTCCTGCACCCCGCGCCAGCACGAGCCGACGTTCCGGCAGTGCGTGCTCGAGGCCGGCCTCAATCCCTACCTCATGGAGATGGCCAACCTCCGCGAGCACTGCGCCTGGGTCCACCCCAACGACCGCGAGGCCGCCACGGCCAAGGCCATGGATCTCGTGGCCAGCGCCGTGGCCAAGGCCCGCTTCCTCCAGCCCCAGGAGGAGATGGTGGTCCCCGTCACGCGCCGGGCGCTCGTGATCGGCGGCGGGGTCGCCGGGATCGAGGCGGCGCTCGAGCTCGCGGATCAGGGGCACAAGGTCACGCTGGTCGAGAAGCAGCCCTCGATCGGCGGGATCATGGCCCAGCTCGACAAGACCTACCCCACCATGGACTGTAGCATATGAATCCTCGGGCCCAAGGCCATGGATGCCGGTCGGCATCCCAACATCGAGCTCCTGACCTTCTCCGAGGTCGACGACGTCTCCGGCTACGTGGGCAACTTCACGGTCCGGATCCGGAAGAAGGCCCGCTACGTGGACCCCACGGCCTGCAACGCCTGCGGGGAGTGCGCCAAGGTCTGCCCGCAGGTCCGCCCCGACGAGTACCAGATGGGGCTCTCGGCCCGCAAGGCCATCTACATCCCCTTCCCCCAGGCGGTGCCCTGCGCCTACGTCCTCGACATGGAGAGCTGTCTGGGCAACATCCCCATCGCCTGCGGCAAGTGCGCCGACGCCTGTGAGAAGAAGGCCATCGACTACGACGATCGCGACGAGATCGTCACCCGCGAGATCGGCTCGATCATCGTGGCGGTCGGGGCCGACGTCTACGACCCCACCCAGGACGACGAGTACGGCTACACCCGGTTCCGGAACGTGATCACCTCCATGGAGTTCGAGCGCCTGATCTGCGCGGGCGGCCCCACCGGCGGGCACTTCGTCCGGCCGAGTGACCGGCGGCGGCCGACGCGGATCGGGTTCGTCCAGTGCGTGGGCTCCCGGAATCCGAGGCTGAACCGTCCCTGGTGCTCCAACATCTGCTGCATGAACACGGTCAAGGACACCCTGCTCCTCGCCGACCACTACCCCGACACCGAAAACGTGGTGTTCTACCAGGATATTCGTTCGTTCGGCAAGGGCTTCGAGGACATGTTCCAGCGCTCCAAGCAGGCGGGCACCCGGTACGTGCGCGGCCTGCCGGGGGAGATCGTGGAGGACCCGGCCACGGGCAACCTCCACGTCACCGTGGAGAACACCACCGCCGGCCGGATCGAGCGGTACGAACTGGACATGGTCGTGCTCTCGGTGGGCGTGGAGCCTCCCAGGGACCTCGCGAGGATCTCGGGCCTGCTCACGCTCTCCAAGACGTCCGACGGCTTCTTCATGGAGTCGCATCCCAAGCTCAAGCCGGTCGACGCGCCCACCCGTGGCGTCTACTTCGCGGGCTTCTGCGAGTCCCCCAAGGACATCAAGGACTCGGTCTGCCAGGCCGGGGCCGCGGCGTCCCGGGCCGGAGCCCTGCTCAACGCGGGCCGCATCCGGATCGAGGCCATCACCTCCCGGATCGATCCCGCAGCCTGCACGAAGTGCGGCCTGTGCGCCCAGGTCTGCCCCTACGGGGCGATCCGGTGGCAGAAGGGCGAGGTGGCCACGGTGGTGGAGGCGGCCTGCGCCGGGTGCGGCGCCTGTGGCGCCACCTGCCGATCCGGCGCCATCACGATGCGGCACTTCACCGACGACCAGCTCCTGGCCCAGGTCCGGGCGGTGCTCGCGCATCGGCCCGAGGACAAGGTGTTCGTGTTCGCCTGCAACTGGTGCTCCTACGCGGGCGGGGACATGGCGGGCATCTCCCGCATGGCCTACCCCGCCTCCAACCGCGTGGTGCGGACCATGTGCTCCGCCCGTGTCTCGGAGGAGATGGTGGTCGAGGCCTTCCGGTGCGGTGCACCCGTGGTGCTCGTCTCGGGCTGTCACTACGCGGACTGCCACTACATCAGCGCCAACCGCCAGACCGTGAAGCGGGTGGATCGGCTGTGGGACCGACTCGAGCGGCTGGGCATCCGGCCCGAGCGGCTGCAGCTCGAGTGGATCAGCGCGGCGGAGGGCCAGAAGTTCGCCGCCGTCATGCGGCGCCTCGAGGATCTCAGGCGCACCGTCACCGCCGAGGAGATCGCCCTCACGCGCGCGGCGCTCGCCGCGCCGGCGAAGCCCGCGCCGAAGCCCGCCCGGGCCACCGCGCCCCAGGAGTGAGCCATGGCTCCCACGACCGAGACGTTCCGGTGCATGGCCTGCGGCCACGAGTACGAGGAGCTCGTGGAGAAGGGCGTGGACCGGGAGCGGCAGTGCCCCCGCTGTCGCTCCAACAGCATCCGCCAGCTCAAGCGGAAGCCCGCGCCGGACGCGGGCGCCGGGGGATCGGCGACATGAGCGACGAGAAGCCGGTTCTCACCGTCGACTTCGCATTCCGGCGCGAGCTGGCCCGGAAGGTGGAGGGCAACCTCGCCTCCTTCTGCTACCAGTGCGGGGCCTGCGTGGGGGACTGCCCGGCCGCGGCCTACGATCCGGCCTTCAATCCACGGACCCTCATGCTGGAGGTCCTGTACGGCGCGAGCGGGCACCTGCTCGGGCCCGACTCGCCGCTGTGGCTCTGCACGAACTGCTACGCCTGCCACGAACGCTGCCCCCAGCAGGTGAAGCCGGTCGAGGTCATCATCGCGCTCAAGAACATGCTCCACGACCGGGGCCTGCACCCCCCGGCCGTGGACCGGGTGATCCGGTCGTTCGAGGAGACCGGCCGCACCACGCCGGTCACGCCGGCCGTGGAGCGCACGCGGGAGGCCCTCGGCCTCCCCCCGCTCGAGCCCGTGCCGGTGGCGGAGATCCGCGCCCTCCTGGGCGACGACGCCCCCGCCGAGGCGCCACGGTCGGCACGGCTCCCGGCCCCGCCACCCTCCCCGGCGCGCCGGTTCGCCTTCTTCCCCGGCTGCCTGATCCCCACCCGCATGCCCGCCATGGAGCTCGCCATCCGGGAGGCGCTCGCCCGGCTGGAGGTGGAGGTGGTGGACCTGCCCGGGGCCTCGTGCTGCCCGGATCCCATCTACTTCAAGTCGAGGGACAAGGCCGACTGGCTCGCGGTGGCCGCCCGCAACCTCTCCCTGGCCGAGGATCTCGGGCTCGACCTCTTCACCAACTGCTCGGGGTGCACCGCCACGCTGTCCGAGACCGTGCACCTCATGCAGGACCCCGTCCTCCGCGAGCGGACCAACAACCGGCTCGCCCGGATCGGACGGACCTACCAGGGCACCTCCAGGGTCCGCCACGTGGTCACCCTGCTCCGCGACGTCGTGGGGTACGAGGCGATCCGGGCCTCGGTCGTCCGCCCCCTCGAGGGGCTGAAGGTGGCCATCCACTACGGCTGCCACCTCCTCAAGCCCAGCGCCGTCATGAACGTGGACGACCCGGACGATCCGCATGTCCTGGAAGACCTCGTGCGTGCGCTCGGGGCCGAGCCGGTGCGCCACCGCAACTGGTACCTGTGCTGCGGCAAGGCCTGCCAGGACGAGGACCTCCCGTCGCGCATGATGCGCGATCTCCTCGGCGCGGTCCACGCGGAGGAGGCCGAGCTGCTCTGCCTCATCTGCCCCACCTGCTTCGCCCAGTTCGACTACGGCCAGGCCCGCGTGGCGAAGCAGTTCGACGCCGACTTCCACATGCCTGTCGTATACTTGTTCCAGCTCCTGGCGTTCGCGCAGGGCACGCCCTACGAGCGGCTGGGGTTCGACCGTCAGCGGTTCAAGCCGGAGGCGCTCCGAAGGTTCGAGACCCCCGGGCCGTGATCGAGGCGCCCCGCATCCGGAGGGCCCATGAAAGGCAAGGACGAGACCCTCAAGGACGGGACGGTGGTCCACATCCGCCGCGTGACGATGCACGACCTCGACCGCCTGATGGCGTTCTACCACGCCCTGCCGACGGAGGATCGCCGTTACTTGAAGTTCGACGTGACGGATCGCGAGGCGGTCCGCCAGCGCCTCCGCCTCATGCGCGGCGGTCGCCTGCTCCGCATCGCGGCCCTGCTCGACGACGAGGTCATCGGCGACGGCGTCCTTGAGTTCTCCCCGGAGAGCTGGCGTCGCGACCAGGCGGAGGTCCGGGTGCTGGTGGCCCGTCCGTTCCAGCACCGGGGCGTGGGCAGTGCGCTCATACGCGAGCTGTACTTCATGGCCATCGCCCGGGGCGTCCACAAGCTCGTGGGGAAGATGATGCGGCCCCAGCACGCGGCCATCGCGATCTGCCACAAGCTCGGCTTCCGCGAGGAGGTATTGATCCCGGACTACGTCCGGGACGTCTCCGGTCAGCCGCAGGACCTCGTCGTGCTGATCGCCGACATCCAGGACCTGTGGCACGAGCTCGAGTGGCTCTACCGCGACACGGACATGCGCCGCTGGCAGTAGCGCCGCGCCCTTCCCCCTGCCCCCGGTTTCCGGGTATCCTCCGGGTGACCCTTCCCGGAGGCTGCCATGCGCTCGCTCCTCCTCCTCCTCGCCCTGCTGCTGGCCGGGCTTCCGGCCTGCGCCACGGACGACACCGGCACGCCGGACGACACCGACGCCGACACCGACACCGACGCCGACACCGACGCCGACACCGACGCCGACACCGACGCCGACACCGACGCCGACACCGACGCGGATGCCGACGCCGACACCGATGCCGACCCCGACACCGACGCGGACGCCGACGCCGACACCGACGCGGATGCCGACGCCGACACCGACGCGGATGCCGACGCCGACACCGACGCGGATGCCGACGCCGACACCGACGCGGATACCGACGCCGACGCGGATGCCGACGCCGACGCGGATGCCGACGTGTTCGACGTCGTGGTGTCGGATGTCGATGCCAGCTGCGGGTCCAGCGGCTCCGAGACGCCGCCCCGCCTCTCGGCACGGGCCACCGGGTCGGGCACCATCTCGGTGCTCCACGAGAACTTCGAGTATGGCTGCTGCCCCACCATGGAGGTGCGGGCCTCGGGGGACGTGCGTGCCGGCACGATCGCCGCCGAGTACGCCATCCTCAGCGATCCCTGCGACTGCATCTGCCTGCTCGACCTGACCTGGACCGGCTCGGGCATCCCCGCGGGCACGTGGACGCTCACGGAGGGCGCGGACAGCACCCCGGTCAAGGTGCCCTGACCATCGGGCGTCAATCCGATCGTCAGTCCGGAATCCCGTACTTGCGCAGCTTGTAGCGGAAGGCGTTGCGCTCGAGCCCGAGGGACGCGGCCGCCCGCGCCTTGACCCCGTCGTACCGGTCCAGGGCGCGCCGGAGGATCTTCTCCTCCACGGCCTCCATCCAGGCCACGAGATCGAAGTCGCCCTCGGGCACGCCGGGCAGATCCGAGACAGCGCCCTGGGGCTGACCCTCCAACGGGAGATCGCGGGACGTCACGCGGTCGCCCGGGACGAGCACCGCAACGCGCTCGGCCATGTTCAGGAGCTCGCGGATGTTGCCCGGCCAGGAGTAGTCGAGCAGGCGCTGGAGCGCGGAGGGATCGAGGGTGGGCAGATCGCGGCCGGCCCGCCGGCAGGCGTGGCGGAGGGCGTTCCCGAAGAGGAGGAGCACGTCGCCGCCACGGGCCCTCAGGGGGGGGAGCTCGATTGGGATGACGTTGAGGCGGAAGTACAGATCGCGGCGGAACTCCGTGGCGGTGGCCAGGTCCCGGTGCGTGGCCGCGATGATCCGCACGTCCACCGGGCGATCGCGGGTCTCCCCCACGCGCCGCACGGTCCGTTCCTCGATGGCCCGGAGCAGGTTCGTCTGGGCCGAGGCGGACAGCTCGGCGACCTCGTCCAGGAACAGGGTACCCCCGTCGGCCGCCTCGAAGAGGCCGGCCCGGTCGGCGGTGGCACCGGTGAAGGAGCCCTTGGCGTGGCCGAACAGCTCCGCCTCCACGAGGGTGGATGGGATGGCCCCTGCATTCACGGCCACCATCGGCCCCTTGGCGCGCGCCGAGTGCTGGTGGATGCGACGGGCGAGCAGCTCCTTGCCCGTCCCCGTCTCCCCCGTGACGAGCACGTTGGCATCGCTCGCCGCCGCGCGATCCGCCCGCGAGAGCGCCGCCCGGAGGGAGGCCGAGGTACCGACGATGGGATCGGTCTCCGAAGCCCCCACCTGCTTCGCCGCTGCCTGCAGCCGCCGGAGCTCGGCGGCGTTCCGGACCTGGACCTCCAGCTCCGAGAAGCGGATGGGCTTGGTGAGGAAGGAGAACGCCCCGGCGCGGGTCGCCTCGATCGCGCGGTCGATGGACGCGAACGCGGTCACGAGGATGACGGGCAGGTCCGGATCGAGCGCGTGGGCCTCCCGCATCAGGCCCATGCCGTCGAGGCCGTCCATCCGCAGGTCGGTGACGATGACGTCGGGCATGTCGTTGCCGAGCAGCGTCAGCGCCGCGCGGCCGTCCCCGGCGGTGACGGTGGTGTAGCCGGCGTCGGTGAGGGCCTCGGCGAGGGCCTCGGCGCTCGGCAGGTGATCATCGACGACGAGCACGCGCGTCATGGAGCTTCCCGGCGGAGGAGGAGGCGGAACGTGGCGGGGTGGAGGCGGAGGAGCTCCAGGTCCCCACCGAGGGCACGGCAGATGCGGCGGGCCTGGGGCAGGCCGAGGCCCGTCCCGGAGGCCCGCGTGGTGTGGAACCACTCGAAGATCCTGCCCACCGCGTCCTCGTCGATGCCAGGACCGTTGTCCTCGACGAGGATCGAACCGGCCTCGATCCGGATCCTGGCGGTGGTGGCACCGGCCTGCTGGGCGTTGCGCAGCAGGTTCCACAGCACCTGCCGCACGAGGGTCGGATCCGTCCACGCAACCTCGGGGGGCCCCTCCTCGATCCGGATGGCCGTGGGACCGGGGCTGTCGGTGATGGCCTCGGTGACGACCGCCCTCAGGTTGACGCGGCTGAACTGGGGCTCCACCGGCCGGGAGAGATCCAGGAACCGTCCGACGATGTCCTCGATCTCCTTGATGTTCCGGGCCGCTCGGGCGGTGAGCTTGATGCGACGATCGGTGTCCTGGGCGTTGGCCATGATCTCCACGGTGAGGCTCAATGCGTGCAGCGGGTTGCGCACCTCGTGCGCCACCGCGGCGGCGAGCGTCTGCACCTGGACGACCTGGGCGCTGTGGGCCTGGGCGAGCGCGGCGTCGCGCTCGCGGATGGCCCCGAGCAGCGCCCGCACGGACATGGCCACGCCACGGACCTCGACGGGACCGCCCACGTGGATGGCCTCCGGCGAGGCGCCCGGCTGGAGGTGCGAGATCTCCCGATCGAGCCGGGCGAGCGGCAGGGTCACGGCCGCCGCCAGGAAGGCGCCCACGATGCTGGTCAGGAGGAGCACGAGGCCCGTCACCGCCAGCAGGATGGTCTGGACCCGTTCGACCACGTCGAGGAAGGCACCGCTCCCCTCCACGGCGAGCCTCCAGCCGGGGTGCCCGGGCACGGACGTGACCGCGGCCCGCTGCGACCGCCCGTTCGCGTCGCGGTACACGGGGCCGAGGACGGTGCCGACGCTCCCGGCCGCGAGCTGGGGCAGCGCGGGGATCGGGGCGCTCCACGGATGGGCCGGGTCGAGGATCGGATCGCCCGTGGGCGGGAGCAGCGCGGCGGCCTGGAGACCACCCACCACGATCAGGGCGGTGAGCTCGGACGCGATGCGCTCTCGCAGCTCCGGCCCCCGGGGCCCGTCGACCTCCTCCAGGGGGAACCCCTGGACCGACGTGGCCATCAGCCCCGCCTGGGCCGCCAGCTTCTCGCCCAGCGCATTCACGAGGGCGACCTCGGCGGTGCTCGACCACACCAGGACGAGGGCGATGGTGACGAGCAGGCCCACGGCCAGGGTGGCGAGCCAGGCCATGAGCCAGGAGGTCCAGCGATGGACCTTGAGCAGGCGGGACAGGAGGGGCATGGTCGAGGGGCCGAGCGGCGGGGGGCATCACCCTCCACCGCGACGTGGTCGGACCGGAAGTAGCAAGAAGCGGGCCACTCGATCTGGACGGCTCCGACGTCGTGCGCGACACCCTCGGAGGGAGGTCGTGCGCCGCTGCCGGGCCCGCGGACCGGCGTTGGGCCCACGTGCTCGTATCACGGATCCGGAGGAATTCTTCCACATGCGAAAAAAAACTGCCCCATGCGCGCACGCCGGGGCGCCATCCCACGGGGGTCCTGGCACCGGGTTCCGGGGCAGACGCCGACCACCGGATCGGGGGCCCGTGGTGTTCGCCTCGGAGTCGTGGCATGATCCTTGAATCCGTAGCCGCCCTCGGTGACTCGATGTACCGCCCTCTCCTCGCTGTGCTGGTCATCCCGGTGGCTGGTTGCGGAACGAGCGGACCGGAGCTTTCCTCCCTGGAGCCCGGCCTGGCCTGCGTCGGCGTGGATCCGGTGGAGGTCACGATCCATGGGGAGGGGTTCGCGCCCGGCCTGACCGGCGCCTGGTCCGACGATCCCTCGGGCGCGATGCCCCGGGTCGTGCTCGTACGGGAGGGCGCCCTCGACGGGACCCCGGACGGCGCGACCGGCCACGAGGTCCGGATCCGCGCCGTCCGCTGGGCGGACGCGGGCACGCTCGCCTTCGACCTCGACGCGTCGCTCGGCCTGTCCGAGGGGATCTGGGCCGCCGTGGTCACGAACCCGGACGGGGGTTCCGCCCGCCTGGCCGGCGCCCTGACCCTCTCGACCGGGCCGGTCGTCACGGACCTCGTCCCGTCCGAGGTCTGCCAGACGGCGTCCGCAACCCCGCTGCACGTGGAAGGCACCGGCTTCCTCGTCCTCGAGACCCCCCCGGAGGTGCGGGTGGCTGGCCTCCTCCAGCCCCTGGCCGGCACGTCAGGCTGCGCGCCGCTGGGGGGCAGGGCCCCGGGCGAGGTGTGCACCACCCTCGAGCTGGTGGTGGACGCCACCCTCCTGGCCTTCGGAGAGGCGTCCGTGGACGTGCGGAACCCCGAGCCCGCCGCCTGCGGCAGCGTCCAGCCCGCCGCCGTGGAGGTGGTCCCACCGCCCGTCGTGCAGGCGGTGGAGCCCGACGCCATGTGCAACGCGGGCGGATCGGTCCGGGTGTCCGGGGAGGGGTTCGCGGAGACGTCGCGCGTGTTCGTGGGAGGCGTGGAGGCCGCGTCCGTGACGTGGATCGCGGACGACACGCTCGAGGTCGTCCTCCACGACGGGATCCCGGAGGGCCTCCAGGACGTGGTCGTCCAGAACGGGGAGGGCTGCACGGGCGAGCTGGCCGACGCGATCGACGTCCTCACCAACCCCGACATCTTCCTCGTGGACCCTGCGGTGCTGCTCTCGGGCGAGGCGGTCCGGGCCCGCGTCTACGTGGCCGACGTCTCCGGCGAGCCCTCGCGCCTCTGGCTCGAGCACGACGCCACGGGCGAGATCCGCGGGCTCGCATTCGGCTGGAGCCACGACGACCCGGGACTCGTGGAGGTCTCCCTGCCCGCCGACCTGGACGTGGGCACCTGGACGCTGGGGCTCGACACCACCGTGGGGTGCGACACCACCCTGGAGGCCGCCCTCGAGGTCACGGACGCGCTCGCGATCGCCGTGGAGGGGATCTTCCCCGCCTTCGCGTGGACCTGGGACTACACCCCCGTGGAGATCCTCGCCACCGACCCACCGCCGCATGGGATGGAGGGGTTCGAGGACGTACCCCGCGTGTACCTGAGCCCCGCCCTGGGCGAAGGCACGGGGACGGCCCTGGCCGGGACCACCTTCCGCAGTGGCGCCCGCCTCACGGGAGTGGTGCCCTGGGGGCTGGAACCGGGGCCCTACGACCTGTGGGTCGTGAACCCCGACGGCACCGTCGGCCTGCTGGAGGAGGCCCTGGAGGTCACCGAGGAGCCCCCGCCCCGCATCGACGGCGTGGTCCCGGTCTCGCTCTCGTCCGCGCACGACACCGAGGCCGTGATCCGCGGCCGGGACTTCCGCGCCCCGACCGTCACGCTGGAGTGCCTCCAGAAGGGGGGGGTTACCGCGCTGCCCGTCACCGTCACCGAGGCCCGGTTCGCGTCGATCTCGGTGCTCTTCCCGTCCTCGGACTTCGACCCGGCCGTCTGCACGGTGCGGGTCGACAACGCGGACGGCCCCTGGGCCCGGTTCGCCTCCGTGTCCGTGCGCAACCCGGCCCAGAACCTGTTCCCGTGGTCCGCGGGCACCGCCATGGGCACGCCGCGGCGGGCCCCCGTGGCCCTTGCCGGCCGCACCACCTCGGTGGCCCGCTTCCTCTACGCCCTCGGGGGCGACGACGGCTCCGACGACGGCGCCCTCTCCACCGTGGAGCGGGCCGCGGTGGACCTGTACGGGGATCTCGGCTCCTGGGAGCCCCTGCCGGTGGACCTGCCCGCGCCGCTCACCCGGGCGGCCGGCGCCGTGCTCGAGCGCTTCCTCTACGTGGTGGGCGGGCACGATGGCGCCTCCGCCACGGCCGGGGGCTGGCGGGCGCTCGTACTCGAGCCCACCGAGGTACCCCACCTCGTCGACGTGTCCATCGCACGGGCCCACGAGGGTGGGCTGGGCGCCGGGACCTGGGCCTGGCGCGTCTCGGCGGTGTTCCCGGAGGACGATCCATCCAACCCGGGGGGGGAGTCCCTGGCGTGCGACGCCCTCCCCGTCACCCTCCCGGAGGGCGATCCCCTGGAGGTCGCCCTCGGTTGGGTCGCGGTGGAGGGCGCCGCCGGCTACCGCGTGTACCGCACGCCGCTGCCCGACGCCGGAACGACCGACATGGGCCTCGTGGCCGTGGTGACGGACGGGAGTCTCTCCTGGACCGACACCGGCGTGCCGGCCGGTGAGGACGGTCCCCTGCCCGAGGGGGCGCTCGGGCGCTGGGCCGCCCTGCCCGACCTCCCGTCGGCCCGAGCCTCGCCCTGCGTCACGGTCGCACGCGATCCCCTCATCGATCCAGAGGTGGCCTACCTCTACGTCGCCGGCGGGCGGAGCCCCGCGGGCGACGCCCTCGACGAAATCGTCTATCTTCCGATCACCGTGGTGACCGAGCGCGAGCACGCCGCCGGCGCGTGGACGCGCCCCTCGGTCGCCCGGCTCGTCGAGGCGCGCTGGTCGTGCGGCGCGGTGACGCTGGACGACACCCTCCACACCGTGGTGGGGGACGAGTCGTGGATCTACGTCCTGGGCGGCGAGGACGAGGGCGGTGCCCTGGGGGCCTTCGAGGCGGGCCGGGTCGCACGCGGGGGCGACCTCGAGGCATGGCAGGGCCTGTCCGACCTCACCCCGGCCGCGTCGGGGTTCGGGCCGGCCGCGGCCGGCGACGTGCTCTTCGTGCTGGGCGGCATCCAGGGCCAGCCCACGACCCAGGGCATGTCGGGCGAGGTCACGCCCGGCCTCTTCCCCGACGTCCGCAACTGGAACAACCTGGGCATCGCGCTCACCCAGCCGCGCTACCTGGCGGGCTGCGCCCAGGAGTCGGCGGTCCTCTTCATGGTGGGGGGGCGGACCGAGACCGCCGCCGCCACAGCGACCACCGACGCCACCGTCTACTAGGGCTTCCCGTGCTCCTCCTCCTCGTCCTCCTCGCCGCCGTCCCCAGCCGGGCCCAGGACGCATCGGACCCCGAGCGGGACCTGCCGGCCGACGTGGACCTGACCCCCGCCGTACCCCCGGGCTCCCCCCTCCGGACCGAGGTCCGGTTGGGGGGCGCGCTCGGCGCGGCGATCCCGCTCGGCGGGGTCTCGGGATCCGCGGCCGTCGATCTGGAGGCGGGCCTGAGGATGGCCACCGGCGGCGGCCGCTTCCTGCCCCTCGCGACGCTGGGCCTGTGGCGGGCCTCCCAGCACGGACGGGAGGAGGTCGAGGGCCTGGAGGCCCCCTGGGCCTGGGAGGTCCACCAGGGGGTGGTGCGCCTGGGCCTCGGCCTGGACGCGCGGATCCTGCCCGCAGACCAGCAGGTGTCGCCCACGGTCCTGCTGCAGGCCGAGACCGCCGTGTCCCGGGCCACGATCGAGGGCGAGGTGGCCGGCGAGCCCACCCCCCGGAGGGCGGCCTGGGACTGGCTCTGGGGCGGCCGCGCAGCGGTGGGGGCCGAGGTGGGAATCGGTACGGGACACCTCTTCTTCCGCGTGGGTGCCGAGGCGTTGCGCCTTTCCACCCCGCTCACGGGCACCGGCGTCCTGTGGGCGGTCGCCCCCCAGATCGGCTATCGGGTGACCCCGTGAAACCCGCCTTCTTCCTTTTTTCCCTCCTTGCCGCCGGGTGTCCCGACTACGGGTTCCAGGGCGAGGAGCCGTTCGCGTCGGAGGGGGCTCCCGCGATCGAGGTCGAGCCCCGCACCCTCGACTTCTGGCAGGTCCGCGCGGGCGAGGAGCAGCGTCTCACCTTCACGGTGCGCAACGTCGGTGAGTCCGCGGTCGACGTGGACGAGCTCGTCGTGGACAGCCCCACGGGGGCGTTCTCGCTCGTCGATGGCGGTGCGGGGTTCCTCCTCGAGGCCGGCGAGTGGCGCGACATGGAGGTGTCCTTCCTGCCCGCCGTGCCCTCGAGCGACACGGGCACCGTCACGGTCGTGTCCACCGACGAGGACGAACCCGCCATCCCGGTGGCCCTGCTGGGCGAAGGACGCATGCCATGGCTGCAGATCACCCCCGAGGATTGGGATTTCGGCGTGGTGCCCATCGGCTGTCCCGCCGCGCTCGTCCTCACCCTGCAGAACGTCGGCAACGACGACCTCCGGATCGGCGGGTTCACCTACACGGGCGACCCGAGCCTGGCCGTCCTCGAGACGTCGTTGGCGACCGAGATCCTGGGGCCCGGAGGGTGGGCGCTCCTCAACGTCGCCTTCGACCCGGTCGCCGAGGGCCTCGCGACCGGCGTCCTCACCGTCGCGAGCGACGATCCCCGCGGGGATCGCACGGCCACGCAGGCGGGCGAGGGGGCCGAGGCCGACCGGGTGACCGACCGCTTCGACGTCCCCGACGATCCACCCGTGGACGTGCTCTTCGCCGTGGACCAGTCCCTGTCCATGGGCGACGACGCGGCGAGCCTGGGCGCGAACTTCGGAACCTTCCTCCCCGCGCTCCAGGCCGAGACCACGGCCTGGCACGTGGGCGTCGCCACGCTCGACAGCGGCTGCTTCAACGGCGGTCCCCTCACCTGTGCGACCCCGGGTGTGGAGATGGTGTTCGAGGAGGCGGTCCAGTACGGGGAGGACGAGGAGATCCTCAACGACGAGGCGCTCTTCCGGATCGTGGACCGCGCCATCTCGGCTTTCGAGGACGGCCGCTGTAACGCCGGCTTCCGGCGCGAGGAGGCGTTGCTGCACGTGATCGTCGTGTCCGACGAGCCCGAGCGCTCCACCGAGGAGGCCGCGGCCTGGACCTGGGCGTTCTGGCTGGACCGCTGGCTCGCCGCCGTCGCGGCGCCCGAGCGCTTCCGGATCTCCGGGATCCTCGACACCGACGGCTGCAACGAGGGCGCCGAGGGCTACCTCGAGGCCATCGCGGCCACCGGCGGGATCGCCTTGTCCATTTGCGCCGGCGACTGGGCCGAGGACATGGCCGCCCTCGCCGACGCCACCCTGCACGGGCTCTACGCCTTCCCGCTCTCCCGGACGCCCGTGGCCGACACCCTGGAGGTGCGGGTGGACGGGGCCCCCTTCGCCGGCTGGACCTACGACGAAACGACCAACGAGGTCGTCGTCGACGCCCTCGGCGGTGGATTGCTCGTGGAGATCTCCTACGTCGCGGCCGAAGAGTGCGGCGACGCGTGAGCGGGGGGCCGATGCGGGGGGCGGTCAGCGGCACGTGCCGGTGTGAATGTCCTGGAGCTGGACGAAGCCCGCCAGGGTGACCGCGAAGCAGATCGCGAGGAAGAGCCCCACCGGCAGCCCCGCGCGGGCCACGGGGTGCCACGGGCGCCCCTTCAGCAGGACGGCGGTGCTCCAGGCCACGCCGTAGAGGAGCCCGACCACGAGCAGGTACTCCAGGCCGAAGAACGAGAACGGCATGTGGTTGATCTGGTTGAGGCTGAAGAACGCGAGCGGGTGCTCCCAGAAGGGCCACTTGCAGCAGAGCACCTTGGACGCGAGGAAGATCCCCCACGACGCCCAGATCCACGGCCCGCCCGCGCGCACGTCCGGATCCTCGCGCGCGAGCAGGAACGCGCCCACCGCGATGCCGGAGACGTGCACGAGGTCGTAGGCCCACTGGAGCGGGTAGGCGTGGTCGTGCAGGGGGATCACCGTGCTCGCCAGGGAGGACACCGTGAGCGGGAGGAGCGCGATGCTCCCCTGCCGGAACGAGCGGACCCCGAGGAGGAGCCCCAGCGCGCCGAGCAGGAGCTGGATGTCGCACAGGTACAGCAGGTTGTGGAGGTTCGAGAGCGAGTGGTAGACCACCGTCCCGTCGGCCAGGTCCCACCGCATGTCGAGCAGGTCGAGGTCGAAGTGCTGGTTCGGACCCGCGAAGCCGCACTCGCGCCACTCGTAGAGCCAGCCGTCCCAGGAGAGGTAGAACGTGGCGATCGCCACGTAGATCCCGAGACCCGCCAGGCCCACGCGTCGCGCCAGGGGATCGGAGGTCGAGCGTGGCACGGGGGTCCTCGGGCGATCGACGGGCGCGTATCACGGGCCGGCGCGCCGTGGGCCCCCCCGATCCGGCCGATGAAGCGGTGCTCAGCGACTTTGGCCCGTGCAGGCGTATCTTCCCCGCACACACTCGCGCGCGCGTGGGGGGATGCTATGTACCGACCCCGCGAGGGCAGCCGTCCGGCGGACCACGCGGACCCCGTCCTGCCAGCGAGGTACCCCCGCACCACCCCCTCCGACGATGCGCGACCCGGCCCCGTCGGGCCGCGTGTCCGGCGGGTACAGGAGGACGCCTTGGAGCCCCTTCTCCCGGCGATTCGCATCGAGATCGGAATGAAACCGGACTTCCTCGAGGAGATCTTCGAGGTGCCCGGGGGCGAGAAGATCAAGGAGTGCATCCAGTGCGGGACCTGCAGCGGGTCCTGCCCGGCGAGCCCGTTCATGGATCACGCGCCCCGGAGGATCATCGCGATGATCCGCGCGGGCATGCGGGACGACGTGCTCTCCTCGAACACGATCTGGATGTGCGCTTCCTGCTACCTCTGCCAGGTCCGCTGTCCAGCCGGGATCAAGATCACGGACATCATGTACGGCCTGAAGCGGATCGCGGTCCGCGAGGGCAAGGGCCAGCCCTCCTCGTCCGAGATGGCGAGGATCTTCGTGGACAACATCAACCGCTTCGGCCGGAACGACGAGCGGCTGCTGATCTTCCGGTACTACCTCAAGACCGCCCCGACGATGTTCCTGTCCTACGCCCCCCTCGGGATCGCGATGATCACCCACGGCCTCATGTCGTTCGGGCTGCCCGAGCGGATCCGCGGCATCGACCAGCTGAAGGCGATCATCCGAAAGGTCGAGGAGGAAGGTGTCGTATGAGAACGTACGCGTACTTCCCCGGCTGCTCGCTGAAAGCCACGGCGACCCCCTACGAGACCTCGCTCCTCGACGTGGCCGGAGCGCTCGACGTCGAGTTCCGGGAGCTCGACGACTGGAACTGCTGCGGCGCCACCGCCTACTTCTCGATCCGCGAGACGCTCTCCCACGCCATCTCGGCCCGCAACCTCGCGATCGCCGAGAAGGGGGGGCTCGACCTGGTGGCGCCCTGCAGCGCCTGCTACCTCGGCCTCTCCAAGACGAACCACTACCTGCAGGAGTTCCCGGAGCTCAAGCGCCGGGTGGACGGGGCCCTCGCCGCGGGAGGGCTCGCCTACGGCGGCTCCGTTCGCGTCCGCCACGCCCTCGAGGTCTTCGTCCAGGACGTGGGCATCGACGCCATCGAGGATCGCGTCAGGAAGCCGCTCGATGACCTCAAGGTCGCGGGCTACGCGGGCTGCCAGATGGTGCGGCCCTACGGCTTCGACGACGCCGAGGTCCCGGTGGTGCTCGACCGGCTCACCGCCGCGCTCGGGGGGACCCCCGTCGACTTCCCGCTCGCCTCCCGCTGCTGCGGGGGCGCCCAGGTCATGACCAACCAGCCCGTCGCCCTGGCCATGTGCCGCGAGCTCCTCGCCTGCGCCGAGGGTCGCAAGGCCGACGTGATCGTCACCACCTGCCCCCTGTGCCACATGAACCTCGACCTCTTCCAGGGCAAGGTGAACGCCGCCTTCGGCACGTCGTTCCACATCCCGGTCGTCTTCTTCACTCAGCTGATGGCCCTGGCCTTCGGGCTCCAGCGCACCGGCATCGACAAGAACATCGTCCCGGCGAGCCCCACGCTCGTTGGCCTGATGGCGGGGTAGTCCCATGCCCAGGATCGGCGTCTTCGTCTGCCACTGCGGTTCCAACATCGGCTCGGTGGTCCACGTCCCCGAGGTGGTCCAGTTCGCCTCCGGGCTCCCGGGCGTCGTCCACGCGGCGGAGCACAAGTACATGTGCTCGGATCCCGGCCAGGAGATGATCCGCCAGGCGATCCGCGAGCACGGGCTCGAGCGGGTGGTCGTGGCGTCCTGCTCCCCGCTCATGCACGAGGCCACGTTCCGCAAGACCTGCGAGGAAGCCGGCCTGAACGGGTTCCTCTTCCAGATGGCCAACATCCGGGAGCAGGTCTCCTGGGTCACCGAGGACAAGGCCAGGGCCACCAAGAAGGCCATGGCCGTGGTCCAGGCGGCCGTCCACCGGGTCGTCGGACACGTCCCGCTCCAGGTCGGCACGGTACCGGTCACCCCGGCCACCCTCGTCATCGGGGGCGGAGTCGCGGGCATCGAGGCGGCCCTCCAGGTGGCCTCGTCCGGCACCCGGGTGCACCTGGTCGAGCGCGAGCCGTCCATCGGCGGCCACATGGCCAGGTTCGACAAGACCTTCCCCACCCTCGACTGTGCCGCCTGCATCCTCACCCCCAAGATGGTGCAGGCCAACACGCACCCGATGATCACGGTCCACGCCTGGTCCGAGGTCGTGGAGGTCTCGGGCTTCGTGGGCAGCTTCAAGGTCCGGATCCACCACAAGGCCACCTACGTGGATCACCAGAAGTGCACGGGGTGTGGGGCCTGCCTCCAGAAGTGCCCCCAGCGCAAGATCCCCTCCGAGTTCGACTACGGCATGATGAACCGGCGGGCCATCTACATCCCCTTCGCCCAGGCCGTCCCCAACAAGCCCATCATCGATCGGGAGCACTGCCAGTGGTTCCAGGCCGGCAAGTGCCGGATCTGCGAGAAGGTCTGCGAGGCGAAGGCCATCGACTACGACCAGGATCCGGCCGGCTGGACGGAGGAGGTCGAGGTCGGCAACATCATCGTCGCCAGCGGCATGAAGGTCATGCAGCCGACCGACATGAAGCACCTGGGCTACGGCCGCCTCCCCGACGTCTACACGGGCATCGAGTTCGAGCGGCTCTGCCACGCCTCGGGGCCGACCGAGGGCCACATCGTCTGCAAGACCGGCGGCGTGGTCAAGGCCGGGGGCCGGCCTCCCAAGGCCATCGCCCTGGTCCACTGCATCGGGAGCCGCGATCAGCAGCACCACGCCTACTGCTCCCGGGTGTGCTGCATGTACGCGCTCAAGTACGCGCACCTCGTCAAGGAGCACGTCCCGGGCTGCGAGGTCTACGACTTCTACATCGACATGCGCTGCTTCGGGAAGGGCTACGAGGAGTTCTACAACCGGCTCCTGCGGGAGGACGTGCGCTTCGTCCGCGGGAAGGTGGCCGAGGTCACCGACGCGGCCCTCTACCCGGGCGAGGACGGCCGCATGGTGGTCCGCGTGGAGGACACGCTCGTCGGCGCCGTCCGTCGCATCCCCGTGGACATGGTCGTGCTCTGCTCGGCGCTCGAGCCCGCCGAGGGCGCCAAGGCCCTCGCCCAGACCCTCCACATGGGCTGCTCCTCGGACGGCTTCTACCTCGAGCGCCACCCCAAGCTGGCCCCGGTCTCCACCGCGTCCGCGGGCATCTTCGTGGCCGGCTGCTGCCAGGGCCCGAAGGACATCCCCGACTCGGTCGCCCAGGGCGCCGCCGCGGCGGCCCAGGCCCTGGCCATGATCATGAAGGGCCAGGTGGAGGTCGAGCCCACCACGGCCCACGTGATCGACGACCTCTGCTCGGGCTGCCAGATCTGCATCCCGCTGTGCCCCTACGAGGCCATCCACCGCGACGAGGCCAGGCGCAAGGCCTACGTGGAGCCCGCGCTCTGCAAGGGTTGCGGCACCTGCGTGGGCGCCTGCCCCTCCGGCGCGCTCCAGCAGTGGGGCTTCGACGACACCCAGATCCTCGCCGAGCTCGAGGGCATCCTCGCGGCCCGATAGGAGCGACCATGTCCGACTTCGAACCCCGCATCGTGGCGTTCCTGTGCAGCTGGTGCTCCTACACGGGGGCCGACCTCGCGGGCACCAGCCGCAAGAAGTACAGGAGCAACATCATCCCCATCCGGGTGATGTGTTCGGGGCGCGTCGATCCCGAGTGGATCCTCAAGGCCTTCCGCGACGGCGCCGACGGCGTCCTCGTGTGCGGCTGCCACCCCGGCGACTGCCACTACATCAACGGCAACCACAAGACGCTCGGGCGGTACCCGGTCGTGCGGCGGATGCTCGCCCAGTTCGGCATCCACCCCGACCGCTACCGCCTGGAGTGGGTGTCCGCCGCCGAGGGTGACCGCTACGCGAAGGTGGTGGACGCCATGATCGACACCGTCCGGGCGCTGGGGCCGCTCCGCTGGAAGGACCGGCTCGCCGCCGCCACCGACACGCTCGCGGACGCGAGGAGCTGACCATGGCCGAGAAGCTGCGCCTGGGCCTCTACTGGGCCGCCTCCTGCGGTGGCTGCGAGATCGCGGTGCTGGAGATCGGGGACCGGATCCTGGATCTCATCCAGGTGGCCGACATCGTGTTCTGGCCGTGCGTGATGGACTTCAAGTACGACGACGTGCGCGCCATGCCCGACGGCCACATCGACGTGGTGCTGTTCAACGGCGCGATCCGGAACTCCGAGAACGAATCCATCGCCCGCCTCCTCCGGCAGAAGTGCAAGGTGCTGGTGGCCTTCGGCTCCTGTGCGGTCGAGGGCGGCATCCCCGCGCTGGCCAACCTGTACGCGCTCCAGTCCCTCATGGCCCGGGCCTTCACCGAGTCCGAGTCCACCGTCAATCCCGCGGGCACGGTCCCCGCCCCGGGCCACCACGTGCCCGAGGGGGAGATCGAGCTCCCGGTGATCTACCGGACGGTCCGGCGCCTTCAGGACGTCGTGCCGGTCGACTACTTCATGCCCGGCTGCCCGCCCACGGAGAAGCAGATCTGGGCCGTGCTCCAGGCCATCGTGGCCGGCGTCCTCCCGCCCGTGGGATCCCACGTCGGTTGTGGCGATCGCAGCGTGTGCGACGAGTGCAAGCGCGAGAAGCGGCAGGTCCGGATCGAGCGCTTCCACCGTCCCCACGAGATCGTGCCCGAGGAGGGCTGGTGCCTCCTCGAGCAGGGCATCGTCTGCATGGGCAGCGCGACCCGGAGCGGTTGCGAGGCCCGCTGCCTCGATGCCAACCAGCCCTGCCGGGGCTGCTATGGCCCGGCGGGCCGAAGCATGGACCAGGGGGCGGCCACGCTGTCCGCCGTGGGCTCGATGATCGCTGCCGACTCCATCGAGAAGGCGGAGCAGATCCTCCGGGACTTCGTGGATCCGGCCGGGACGGTCTACCGCTTCGGCATGTCGAACTCCCTCCTCGTCCGCAGGCTGGACGAGTAGTCCCGACCGAAAGGCCACTTCGATGAAGAAGATCAGCATCGATCCCATCACGCGTCTCGAGGGACACGGGCGCATCGACCTCTTCCTCGACGACGCCGGCGCGCTGGTCAACGCCTACCTGGTGATCCCGGAGATCCGCGGCTTCGAGAAGTTCGCGGAGGGGCGACCGGTGGAGGAGATGCCGCGCATCACCTCGCGCATCTGCGGCGTCTGCCCCGAGGCCCACATGATGGCCGCCGCCAAGGCGGGCGACGCGGTGTACGGGATCACCCTCCCCCCCACGGCCGCCAGGATCCGCGAGATGCAGTACGCGGCCTTCTTCGTGGGCGATCACACCACCCACTTCTACGCCCTGGGCGCGCCCGACTTCGTGGTGGGACCTGGCGCCCCGGCGGCCGAGCGCAACATCCTGGGCGTCATCGGCAAGGTGGGCGTGGAGAACGGGAAGAAGGTCATCCGGATGCGCAAGGAGGCCCACGAGGTGGCCCAGATGCTCGGCGGCAAGCCGGTGCACCCGGTCAACGCGCTCCCCGGCGGCGTGTCCCGGCGGGTCACCCCCGAGATGCAGGCCCGGCTGGTGGAGATCGGAGAGTACGCGGTCGAGTTCGCCCGGTTCACCCTGGGTGTCGTGCACGACGTGGTGCTGGCCAATCCGGCCTACGTCGATCTCATCGTGAACGGCCCCTACAACCTGAAGACCTACTCCATGGGCATGGTCGACGACCGGAACCGGACCAACTTCTACGACGGGAAGGTCCGGATCGTGGGCCCGGACGGGAAGGAGCACGGCAGGTACGCGCCCGCCGAGTACCGGGACTGGGTGGCGGAGCACGTGGAGCCGTGGTCCTACCTCAAGTTCCCGTACCTCAAGAAAGTCGGCTGGAAGGGCTTCGTGGACGGGCCCGACTCGGGGCTCTACCAGGCCACCCCGCTCTCCCGGCTCAACGTGGCCGACGGCATGGCCACACCGCTGGCCCAGGCCGAGTACCAGCGATTCTACGAGACCCTCGGCGGCAAGCCGGTCCACCACACGCTGGCCACCCACTGGGCACGCACCATCGAGATCATGTACGCCGCCGAGCGGCTGCTGGAGCTGGCCAGGGACCCGGTCATCACCGGCCCCGACCACCGCGTCCTGCCCTCGAAGACCCCCACCGAGGGCGTGGGCATCGTGGAGGCGCCCCGGGGCACCCTCACGCACCACTACTGGACCGACGAGCGGGGCATCGTCACCAAGGCCAACCTCATCGTGGGCACCACCAACAACCACGCGCCCATCTCGCTCGTGGTCCGCAACGCGGCGAAGGGGCTCGTGAAAGCGGGCGAGCCCGTCAGCCCCGCCGTGCTCAACCAGATCGAGATGGCCTTCCGCTCGTTCGACCCCTGCTTCGGCTGCGCCACGCACGCCCTCCCAGGCCAGATGCCGCTCGTGATCCGGTTCCGGTCGGCCGCCGACGGGTCGGTGCTCGACGAGTACCGGCGCGACTAGCCCGTGCCGGGCGCGGTGATCCTGGGGGTGGGCAATCCCGTGCTCTCGGACGACGCCGTGGGCCTTGCGGTGGCCGGTCGCGTCCGGGAGATCCTGGGCGACGCGCCCGACGTCGCCGTGCGCGAGTCCGAGCGGGGCGGGCTCGACCTCGTCGAGCTCCTCGAGGGCGCCGACGTGGCGGTGGTGGTGGACGCCCTCCTCGATCCCGGACACCCGCCCGGGACCGTGCTGCCCCTGGACCTCGAGGAGGTCCGCACCACCACCCACCTCCACGGCGCCCACGGCGTGGATCTCCCCACCGCCGTGTCCGTGGGGCGCCGGTTGGGGGTGGCCATGCCCGCCTCGGTCCGGATTGTGGGCGTGGTCGTGGAGGACGCCCTCACGCTGGGCGAGGGCCTCACGCCCGCCGTGGCCGCTGCGGTGGAGCCCGCGGCCCGCCTCGCCGTGGCGCTGGCCCGCCCCGGCGGGACCGGATCGACGCGCGCGCCGCGAAGCTGATCCCGGACACGCTCCGAACCGGGAGGCGTGCCAAAAGGGAATACACTGTGTAAGCACCTTGACACAGTGTGTGCCACTTCTACATGGTCGGGCTCCCTGCACTCCGTATACTCGTCTGTCCGGACGTGGCCCGACGGGGCTGTCCGGACACCGGAGGCCCCGTGAGAAAAGCCGTCTTCTTCTGCCAGGTCGGCGACGAGACCCCGCTGAACGTGGACTCGGTCGCGAAGTACGCTTCCAACCTCCCGGGTGTGGAGCACGTGGAGGTGCTCGGCATCCGTCCGTCCCTGGACCCCACGCGGATCGCCGAGCGGATCCGGACCGTCCGGCTGGACCGGCTCGTGATCGCGGGCGACCAGCCCGGCTTCTTCAAGCCGGCCTTCACCCGCGCCATGGACCTCGCCAGCTGCTCGCCCCTGGAGGTCTTCCTCGCGCCCTTCGCGGCGTGGGGCGCCCCCGCCGAGGACGCCACCGAGCGGGCCAAGGCCATCGTGGCGTGCGCGTGCCAGGGCGTGCCCTTCACCCTGGCCGCCGTCCCGGCGTCCACGCCCGTCCACCCCGCCACCCTCGTCATCGGGGGCGGCGTGGCGGGGATCCAGGCGGCGCTCGAGATCGCCGACGCCGGCAAGCAGGTGCACCTCGTCGAGCGCACCGGCACGCTGGGCGGTCACATGGCGATGTTCGACAAGACCTTCCCGACGCTCGACTGCGCGGCCTGCATCCTCACCCCCAAGATGGTGGCGGTGGGCCAGCACCCGATGATCAACCTCATGTCCTGGTCCGACGTGGAGGAGGTCTCGGGGACCCCCGGCGCCTACAAGGTCCGCATCCTACGGAAGGCCCGGAGGGTGGACGTCTCGGCCTGCGTGGCCTGCGGGATCTGCGCCGAGGTCTGCCCCGTGACCGTGCCGAGCGAGTTCGACGCCGGCATCTCCACGCGGAAGGCCGTGTACGTCCCCTTCCCCCAGGCGGTCCCGAACGCCTACCTGGTGGATCCGGCCTCCTGCACCTGGGTCCTGAGCGGGGGCCAGAAGTGTGGCGCCTGTGCGCGCAAGTGCCCCAAGGACTGCATCGACCTGAGCGAGAAGGACCGCGTAGAGGAGGTGGAGGTGGGGAGCATCATCCTGGCCACGGGCTACGAGGTCTTCGACGCGAAGCGGATCGAACGGTACGGCTACGGCGTCCTGCCCAACGTGCTCACGGCCCTCGAGTTCGAGCGGCTCACCAACGCGTCCGGGCCGACCGGCGGCCGCATCGTCACGCGCACGAAGCGGTACAACAAGCGCACCAAGCGGGACGAGTGGGTGTTCCAGGCCGACGGGCCCAGCCCGCGGAGCGTGGCCATCATCCACTGCGTCGGATCGCGGGACAGCGCCTACAACGCATACTGCTCTCGCGTCTGCTGCATGTA
The DNA here is from genome assembly GCA_041309225.1 of Deltaproteobacteria bacterium. Taxonomy (GTDB): domain Bacteria; phylum Myxococcota_A; class UBA796; order UBA796; family JAFGLY01; genus JAFGLY01. The sequence continues at coordinate 49,643 of JBFYZZ010000078.1, forward strand.
CTCCCTCAAGTTCGCCCACCTGGTGCGGGAGAAGCTGCCCGAGGCCGCGTGCTACGAGTTCTACATCGACATGCGGGCCTTCGGGAAGGGCTACGAGGAGTTCGCCGAGCGCATCAAGGCGGAGGGGACCCACGTGGTCCGGGGTCGCACCGCCTCGGTCCAGATGGTGGGGGAGGAGATGGTGGTCCGCGGTGAGGACATCCTCGAGGACCGCCTGCTCGAGTTCCCCGTGGACATGGTGATCCTCGCCGTGGGGCTCGTGCCGGCCTCGGGCACGGACGAGCTGGCGCGTACGCTCGAGGTGCAGCGCGATCCCGACGGCTGGTTCGCCGAATTCGACTACGACGGCAATCCCACCGAGACCCAGCGCGGGGGGGTGTACGTGGCCGGGATGTGCCAGGGCCCGAAGGACATCCCCGACACCGTGGCCCAGGCCTCGGCCGCCGCGGCCGGCGTCCTGAGGGCCATCTCCTCCGGGCGGGGCACCGGGTCCCTGTCCAGCCTCTCGCTGTCGGTCATCGAGGCGAGGGCCAGGACCCTCGCGCGGTCCACCTGAGGTGCACATGGCCATCCGCGTCAATCCCCTCCTCATCGACGACCTCGAACGGTACGGCGCCGAGGACGTCCAGAAGTGCTACCACTGCGGCAACTGCTCGGCGGTCTGCCCGCACACCGACGAGACCTTCCTCTTCCCCCGCCGCTCCATGCGCCTCCTGCAGATGGGGCTCGAGCGGCGGATCGAGGGGTCGCTCGAGCCCTGGCTCTGCTACTACTGTGGCCAGTGCTCCGACCAGTGCCCGCGCGACGCCGAGCCGGGCGAGACCATGATGAGCCTCCGCCGCTGGCTCACGTCCCGCTACGACTTCACCGGCATCTCCAGGCTCTTCTACCGCTCCCCGAAGGCCGAGGTCCTGGCCATGGCCGGCCTGGGGCTCGCCGTGGGCATCGGCCTGGTGGCCTGGGGGCTGGGCACGGGCGGTGACATCCGCATCTACGACGGCCCGGGCGCGTTCCTCAGGAGCGAGCACGTCCATCGCTTCGACTGGGGGATGGCCGCGGTGCTCGTGGGCCTCCTGGGCACCAACGCCGTCCGGATGTGGTGGTTCACCATGTACCGGGACAAGGAGTCCCGGGTCCCGCTCTCCCTCTACATCAAGCACGTCCTCACGCTGCCCTACCAGTTCTTCACCCAGAAGCGGTATGCCGAGTGCGGCGAACGGAAGCCCTGGCTGCTCCACCTGGGCCTGATGCTCTCCTACCTCACGATGCTCGTGCTCATCATGTTCTTCCTGGGCACGATGCAGAGCGACACGTGGCACTGGCAGGCCCACGCGTTCGGCTACCTGGCCACGGTGGGGCTGCTGGGGGCCACCGCCTGGATGATCCGGGGCCGCGTTCGGAAGCAGACGCCGCTCCACCGCCATTCGCACGAGTCCGACTGGGTGTTCCTGGTCCAACTCTTCGCGGTGGCCTTCACCGGCATCCTCCAGCACGTCCTCCACCGCGCGGGCCAGCCGCTGGCCGGGAACGTCGTCTACGTGATCCACATGATGGTGGCGGTGCCGATGCTGGTCCTCGAGGTGCCCTTCAGCAAGTGGGCCCACCTCGTCTACCGGCCTCTCGCCATGTACTTCGCGGCCATGCGTCGCGAGGTGCTGCGGGCGCGGGCCCCCGCCCCCCTCCCTGCCGGCGCTCGGCGCGTCCAGGCGGCCTGACAGGAGCTCCCATGCAGAGCTGCAAGATCGGCGTCTACATCTGCCAGTGCGGGACCAACATCGCCAAGATGGTCGACTGCGAGGCCCTGGTGGCGTTCGCGGAAACCCTTCCGGAGGTGGCCCTCGCCAAGACCTACAAGTACATGTGCTCCAACCCGGGTCAGGACATGATCGTCCAGGACATCCAGGCCAACGGGCTGGACCGGGTGGTGGTGGCGGCCTGCAGCCCCCGGATGCACGAGCGGACGTTCCGGAACGCGCTCCAGGTGGCGGGCCTGAACCCGTACTTCTTCGAGATGGCCAACATCCGGGAGCACTGCTCCTGGGTCCACGACGACCCGGTGGCGGCCACCCAGAAGGCCAAGGCCCTCGTGCGGGGCGCCGTGCTCCGGGTGGCTCGGCACGAGGCGCTCGAGCGCAAGACCGTGGACATGTGCCCCGAGGTGCTCGTCATCGGGGGCGGGATCGCCGGCCTCACCGCTGCCCTCGACATCGCCGACGCCGGCCACCGCGTGCACCTGGTCGAGCGGCAGGGCTCGCTGGGGGGGAACCTCGCGCGGATCGACCTCACCGCACCCTTCCTCAACGCGGCGCGGGACCTCCTCACGGAGCGCATCACCCGGGTCACCGAGAGCGAACGGATCGACGTGATGCTCCACTCCCGGGTGGTGAACCTCGATGGGTTCATCGGGAACTACCGGGCCACGGTGGAGGTCCGCGACGCCGACGGCCTGCCACGAAAGACCGAGTTCCTCGTCGGCAACGTGATCGTCGCCACCGGCTACCAGGAGTTCGAGGCCAGCCGGATCACCCACTACGGGTACGGCAAGCTCCCCAACGTGGTCACCTCGTTCGAGTTCGAGCTGATGCTCCGCCACGGGCGGATCCAGATGGCGGACGGCCACCTCCCCCGGTTCGTGAGCATCATCCACTGCGTGGGCAGCCGCAGCCAGGAGTTCCATGGCTACTGCTCCCGCGTCTGCTGCATGACCGCCCTGAAGTACGCCCACGAGGTCCGGTCCGCCATCCCCGGCTGCCACGTGTCCGACATCTACATCGACATGCATGCGTTCGGGAAGGGCCACGAGGACTTCTACCGAAGGTCGTCCGAGGTGAAGACCCTGTTCCTCATGTACCGGAAGGGGGACCGGCCGGTCATCCGCCGGGCGGATCCGGGCGACACCTGCGACATGCTGATCGAGGTGAACGAGCAGCTCTCCGGCGAGACCATCGAGATCCCGGCCGACCTGGTGGTCCTCATGGTGGGGATGGAGGCCCGCTCCGACGCCCACGAGGTGGCCCGCCTCGTGAACATCAGCCAGGACAAGGAGGGCTGGTTCATCGAGAGCCATCCCAAGCTCGACCCGGTGGCCACCACCACCGACGGCGTCTACATCGCGGGCACCTGCGCGGCGCCCAAGGACATCCCCGACAACGTGGCCCAGGCCCGGGCGTCGGCCGCCCGGATCCTGGCCAAGGTGGCGCGGGGCAGGATCGAGGTGGACGCCGTGTACGCCGAGGTGGACGAGGCCCGCTGCTCGGGCTGCCGCATCTGCAACGACCTGTGCCCCTACAGCGCCATCGAGTTCGACGCCGTCAAGAAGGTCAGCCGCGTCATCAGCGCGGTGTGCAAGGCCTGCGGGGCCTGCGGGGCGGCCTGCCCGTCCGGCGCCATCAAGGCGCGCCACTTCACCGACGCCCAGATCTTCGCCCAGATCGAGGGGGTACTGCTATGAGCTTCGAGCCCAGGATCGTCGGCTTCCTGTGCAACTGGTGCTCGTACACGGGAGCCGACCTCGCCGGCACGAGCCGCATCCACTACCCGCCGAACGTCCACATCATCCGGGTGATGTGCTCGGCCCGCATCGATCCCACCTTCGTGCTCAAGGCGCTCGCCCAGGGGGCCGACGGGGTGCTCGTGTGCGGCTGCCACCCGGGCGACTGCCACTACACCGACGGCAACTACAAGGCCATGCGGCGCTTCCCGCTCCTCAAGCGGGTGCTCGACGCCTACGGCCTGGAGAAGGACCGCGTGCGCCTGGAGTGGGTCAGCGCGAGCGAGGGGCAGCGGTTCGCCGACGTGGTGAGCGACATGACCGAGCGGATCCGCCCGCTGGGGCCGTGCCGCATCCGTCCCGGCTTGCAGGCCGACATGGCCGAGAGGTGAGGCATGAGTGAGACGAAAAAGCTCCAGATCGCCCTCTACTGGGGCGCCGCCTGCGGTGGCTGCGACGTGGCGGTCCTCGACACCGACGCATTCATCCTGGACGTGGCCGCGCTGGCCGACATCCGCCTCTGGCCCATCGCTGTGGACGGCAAGTACGCCGACATCGAGGCGCTGGCGGACGGCGAGCTCGACGTCGCGTTCTTCAACGGCGCGGTCCGGAACAGCGAGAACGAGCACATCGCCCGCCTCCTCAGGCAGAAGAGCCGGATCCTGGTGGCCTTCGGATCCTGCGCCCACCTGGGCGGCATCCCCGGCCTGGCCAACTTCTTCACACGCGACGAGATCATCCGCACTGCCTACCTCGACAACCCGTCCATCGAGCCGGGCAACCGGACGGTCCCCACCCCCGAGACGCGTGTGAACGGCCACACGCTCGACATCCCGAAGTTCTACCAGCGAGTCTTCCCGCTCGAAGCGGTGGTCCCGGTCGACTACTTCCTTCCGGGCTGCCCGCCGGCCCCCGACCAGGTCCGGGCGGCCATCCTGGCCATCGCCACCGGCAACCTCCCGGCGCGCGGCTCGGTGGTGGGCGCCTCCGAGCGGGCCGTGTGCGAGGACTGCAAGCGGGAGAAGAGCGAGAAGAAGATCGGGCGGTTCTACCGGCCGTGGGAGATCATCCAGGATCCGACGAAGTGCCTCCTCGAGCAGGGCATCGTCTGCCTGGGGCCGGCCACGCGCTCGGGCTGTGGGGTGCGCTGCCCGAACACGGGGCAGGGCTGTCGGGGCTGCTACGGACCCCTTCCCGGCGTCGTGGACCAGGGGGCCAAGGTGATCTCCTCCCTGGCCTCCGTCATCGACAGCCGGGATCCCGAGGAGATCGAACGGATTCTGGACGGAATCCCGGATTTCACGGCCATCGCCTACCGCTTCGGACTCCCCGCTTCGCTGCTCCAGAGGAGGATTCGGGCATGACCCGGACCATCAGCATCGACCCGATCACCCGCCTCGAGGGGCACGGCAAGATCGAGATCTTCCTCGACGACGAGGGTGCCGTCGAGGACTGCTACTTCCAGATCCCGGAGCTGAGGGGCTTCGAGCGGTTCGTGGTGGGCCGTCCCCTCGAGGAGCTGCCCCGCATCGTCACGCGCATCTGCGGTGTCTGCCCCGCCAGCCACCACATGGCCAGCGCCAAGGCCGTGGACGCCTGCTTCGGCGACGAGTGCCCCCCCGTGGCCCACAAGCTGCGGGACATGTACTACCACGCCCACTACATCCACAGTCACATCGCCCACTTCTACGCCCTCGCCGCCCCCGACTTCGTCTGCGGACCCGACGCCGATCCCGCGATCCGGAACATCCTCGGCGTGGTGGCGAAGGTGGGGCTCGAGATCGGCGGCCGCGTGATCCAGGCGCGGTCTCTCGCCCAGCGGATCCAGGCCATCCTGGGCGGGCGGACCACCCACCTGGTCTGGTGCCTCCCCGGAGGCGTGGCCAAGGGACTCTCCGCCCAGGAGCTGGAGGAGATCAAGCCCATGGTGAAGGAGCTCGGCGCCTTCGCCGACTTCTCCCTCCACCTCTTCCGCCAGGTCGTGTTGGGCAACGCCCAGTACGTGGACCTCATCCTGAACGGCCCCTACACGCTCGACGTGCACAACATGGGGCTCGTGGACCGCGACCTGGCGGTCACGTTCTACGACGGGGACGTCCGGGTCGTGGACTTCCTGGGCCGGGAGATCTGCCGCTACCCGCCCCGGGCCTACGCCGAGCACGTGGCGGAGCACGTCGAGCCCTGGTCCTACCTCAAGTTCCCCTACCTGAAGAAGCGTGGATGGAAGGGGTTCACGGAGGGCCTGGACTCCAGCCTCTACTGCGCCACGCCGCTCTCGCGCCTCAACGTGGCCGAGCGCATGGCCACGCCGCGCGCCCAGGAGGCCCGGGAGGAGATGTACGCCACGCTCGGCGGGCGTCCCTGCCGCGCCCTCCTCGCCAACCACTGGGCCCGGCTCGTGGAGATGGTGCAGAACGCCGAGATGCTGGAGCGGTACTGCGCGGACCCCGAGATCACGAGCGACCGGTTCCGCGTGGTGCCCAGCCGCATCACCGGGGAGGGCGTGGGGATCGTCGAGGCCATGCGCGGGACGCTCACGCACCACTACACCTGCGACGAGAACGGCATCTGCACCAGCGCGAACCTGATCGTGGGGACCACCAACAACAACGGGCCGATCCACATGGTCACGAAGAAGGTGGCCCAGGCCATGATCCAGCCCGGGAAGGACCCCGATCCGGCGATCCTCAACATGATCGAGATGGCCTTCCGGGCGTTCGATCCTTGCTTCTCGTGCGCGACCCATAGCCTTCCCGGACAGATGCCGCTCGAGGTCCAGGTCTGGAAGGGCGGCGAGCGGACCTGGCACGCGAAGCGCGGCCCCTAGGACGCCATGCCCGACAGCCGCCCGCCGCGCATCCTCGTCCTCGGCATGGGCAACCCCATCCTCTCGGACGACGCGGTGGGCATCCGCCTCGCACGCGCGATGGGCGCCCGGTGGGGGGCCCGACCCGACCTGGACGTGGTGGAGGAGTGTTCGGTGGGCGGCCTCGAGATCCTGGACGTCCTGGGCGGGTACGACCGCGTGGTGGTGCTCGACGCCATTCGCACGCGGGGCGGGATACCGGGCGCCTGGTACCGGTTCACCGCAGAGGCACTCCGGGAGACCCGCAACCTGCGCAACGTCCACGACGTCAACTTCGCCACGGCACTCGCCCTGGGCCGCGCCCTCGGCCTCCATCTGCCCCCCGACGACGAGATCCACGTGTTCGCCGTCGAGATCGAAGACGACCTCACCTTCTCCGAGCGCATGACCGAGGCGCTCGAGGCTGCCTGGTCACGGTTCTCCAGCGAGATCCTGACCGCCGCCCGCGATCTCATGGAGCCCGGGGCTCCCCACCCGAAGGAGGCCGACCATGGCCCATGTACTCCTGGTCGATGACGACGCGGACCTCCTGGCCGCGAACCGGACGTTCCTCGAGGGATTCGGGCATCGCGTGAGCACCGCCCGAAGCGGGCAGGAGGCCTGGGATCGCCTGGCCGAACTCGCGCCCGACGTGCTCGTCCTCGACTGCATGATGGAGGAGTTCACCTCCGGGTTCGAACTCGCCCAGGACATCGCCCGCGTGCACCCCCGCCTCCCCATCGTCATGCTCACCGCCGTGGGCGAGCAGATGAGCCGGGCCTGGCGGTTCAGCCCCGAGGCCGACGGCCACTGGCTGCCCGTGACCCGATTCCTGGAGAAGCCGGTGTCCCCCGAGGCCCTCGACCGGGAGATCCGGGCCGTGCTGGCCCAGGCGGGTGGCTAGCGCCGCCGGGATCGCCCGTGCCCGAACCCCGCGTCCTGGTGCTCCACGCCAACCCGCTCGGCGGCGCCGTGCCCCCCTACGGCGCCGAGCGGGTGGCCCAGGCCCTGGTGGGGGCCGGATGCGCCGTCCGGATCTCGACCCCGTTCTGGGCCGCCCGACCGCTCCCCGCCTTCGAGCGGGACCTCTCCTGGGAGCCCGGACTCGTCGCGCTCTCCCTCCGGAACGCGGACGACGCGCTGGTGGTCCGCTCCCCGCGGGGCCGGGGGCCCATCGACACGCGCTCGTGCCTGCCCGCGGTCCGTCCCCTCGTGGCGGCGGCCCGGGCTCGGGGGGTGCCCGTCCTGGCGGGGGGCGCCGGGATCGCAGCCCTCGGCCCGGCCGGCCTCTCCGCCCTCGGGGTGGATTTCGGGGTGGTCGGCCCGGCCGACGACCTCCTCCTCCGGATGGGCCGCTCGCTCGCCTCGGGCACGCCGTTCCCGGTCTGCCTTCCGCACGATCCTCGCGTGATCGCTGCGTCCCGGGCCCCGGTTCCTCCGGAGGGCGCCCCGCCCCTCCCCCCCGACGCCGGCCTCCAGCCGCCCGGATCCACCCCGCGCCTCGGCGAGGGGCTGGCGCTCGTCCGGTTCCGGGGCGGCCGCCTCCCCGTGTCCACCGCCGCCGGGTGCGACCGCCGGTGCTGGTTCTGCGTGGAGGGCGCCTTCCTCGGGGGCCACGTGCGGCCCCGGCCGCCCCAGGAGGTGGCAGCGGAGGTGGCCAGGCTCGCGCGGGCCGGGTTCCCCCGGATCTGGCTGGCCGCGTCCGAGCTCAACGTGCCTGACGCCGCCCACGCCACGGCCGTGCTCAGGGCGGTGGCCCGCGCGGGGGTGCGGGTCGACCTGCGCGCGTTCCTGCACGCCGGCGCCGTGGACGACGACCTGCTCTCCGCCCTCGAGGACGTGGGGATGGATCCCCAGGACCTCGGCTTCGAGTTCGGACACCTCGATCCGGACCTCCTGGCCCGGGGCGCAGGCCCGGCCCCCCGTGTCGCCGTGGACCGCCTCGTGGAGACCTGGCTGCGGCGCGGGTACCGAATGCTCGGCGGCACCGTGCTCCTCGGTGGCCACCCCGCCGAGACCTGGGACACGGTGGACACCGCCCTCGAGGCGGCGCAGGCCTTCGACGCGGCCCTGCCCGGTGGCTTCGGCCTGTCGTTCAGCGCGGGCGCCCGGGTCTACCCGGCGGCTCCCCTGGGACGGTGGGTGACGGCCCGGCCCGGGGAGGCCCGCCCCGACCTGTACGGTGGCAGACCGGGAGACCTGGCCTCCCCCGTCGTCTACTGCCGGCCGGGCCCCCCTCGGGAGCTCCTGGACCACGTCCTCCGGGGCCTCGCGGCCCTGCGCGGGCCGGTGGCGCCGCTCAACGCCACCGCACCGCTCCGCCCGGCCGCCCGGCGGGCCGAGGCGCTCGTGGATCGCTCGGTCCTCGCCGCGAGGGCAGGCCACACCAGCACCGCGCTGCGCGCGCTCCGGGCCGCGATCCGCCTCGATCCCGACCACCGGGACGCCCTTCGCCACCTCGCCCTCCTCCTCGCCAACGTGCGCGGCGATCGCGATGGCGCCCGGGACGCGCTCCACCGCCTCCTCCGCCTCGTGTCCGGCGAGGCCGCCACCGAGGTGGAGACCGCGCTCGCGATGCTGGAGGGATAGGCCCCTCCAAGCCATGCCCCCCGCCACGCCCGGCCGCGGTGCCCACCCGAGGGACGCCGACCTCTTCGGGACCGCCGCCGTGCCCCGGCTCCGGGAGGCAGCGGCCGACCTCGCCTGGCTGCTCGGCCGCGGCTACGCCGAGACCGCCACCCTGGCGCTCGTGGGGGACCGGTTCCAACTCCCGCTCCGCGCGCGGGTGGCCGTCCTGCGCGGGGCCTGCCCGCCCGAGCAGGGCCGCCTGAGGCGGGAGCGCAGGGTGGCCGTGGCGGGCCGGCGGGTGGTCGTGGACGGCTTCAACGTGCTCGTCACCGTCGAGTCGGCCCTGGCAGGTGCCCCCCTCGTGCGCGGCCGGGACGGCCTCCTGCGCGACCTCGCCAGCGTCCACGGCGCCTGGCGCTCCGTGGCCTGGACCGGGCGAGCCCTCGACCTCCTGGCGGCCGTCCTCGCGCCGGCCGCGGCCGTGCGCTGGCTCCTGGATCGACCCGTGGCCCACAGCGGACACCTCGCGGCCCGCCTGCGGGAGATGGGCTTCGAGGCCGACACCCCGGACGACGCGGACGCTGCTCTCGCGGACCTGTGCGCGGACGGGACCTGGGCAGGCGCCACGGCCGACGGGCCCCTGCTCGATCGCCTGCCGGCCGCCGTGGACCTCACCGGTCCTGCCGTGGCCCGCGTCTCCGGGGCCTGGATCGTGGACCTGGGGTAGGGCCCGCGGCTCCGACCCGTCCAAGCGCGTGACCCCTCGCACCGGCCCGGTCCTGGCCGCTCTTCGTCCATGGGGTGCTCGGCGCCATGATCGGCGGCTTCCAGGCTGCGGACTGCCTGCTGGACGGCGCCTGGATGGGCGGCCGCGCCCTCCCGTGACCCGTCCAAACGACCCGGGTCCCGCGCGCGTGGCGGGATCACGTCGCGATCACCAGCCGCCCCTCCTCCTCGGTGACGGGGAACGCGACCACGTCCTCGTGGGACAGACCGCCTCGGACGTGCCCCTCGTCGTCGAACCGGGACACGCCGATGCTGCAGCACTGCACGCCGTCGGCGCCGGGCACCGGGTCGAGCCGGCGTCCCATGTGGCGGCAGCGGTTGTGCAGGGCGTGGACGCGGCCGTCCCCATCCCGGTAGACCAGGATCCGGCGGGCGAGCCCCCTGCCCTCCAGCCGTACGGCCCCGTACCGCCCGGCGAGTTCGGGCGCCCGGGCGAGGTCCACCACCACCCGGCTCCCCTCGATCCGCCAGCAGCCGGCGTCCCGGGGCATCGGCGTCGCGCAGATGCCGAGGATGCGTTGGATGATGCTTCGTTTCATGGCAGGTTGCTGCATGGTTTCCTCCGGAAAGGATGGATGGATTGGCCCACTACGCGGTGCCCCGGCGCCGCCAGTCCACGCGCAGCAGGTCGAGGGGCTCCGCCTTGCCCTTGACTCGGGTCGGCGGCAACGGGACGAGCGGGAACGCCGGCCGGAGGAGCCGATCGGCCGTGGCCCGGGTGATCACGATCTCGGCCTCCCGGGCGACGGTGCACACCCGAGCCGCCGTGTTGGTCGCATCGCCGATCGTGGCCACCTGCAGGTAGTCGGCCGACCCGATGTTGGCCAGGGCCACCGTGCCGCTGTGGAGCCCGATGTGGATGGCGAGCGGGTGGGGCAACTCCTCGCTCAACCGCGTCACCGCCTCCTGCATCGCCACGGCCGCCTCCAGGGCGCGGTCGGCGTCGTCGCCGTGGGCGAAGGGCGCACCCCACACCGCCATCAGCGCATCCCCGATGTACTTCTCGAGCGTGCCCTCCTTCTCGAAGACGATGGCCGCCATCCGCGGGAAGTAGGCGTGCAGGAGGCGGACCACCTCCGAGGGGGCCATGGTTGCCGAGAGCGTGGTGAAGGCGGAGATGTCCGAGAACAGGGCGGTGACGAAGAGCTCGGTGATGCCCAGATCGCCGTCGGTCTCCATGATCCTCGCCACCGTCGCCGGTGGGAAGAAGCGCTCCAGCGTGTGCTGGCGGATCGCCGATTGCTGGAGCCGTTCGCGGAGCGCCGCGGCGTGCAGGGCCAGGGCCGCCTGGTTGGCGAAGCCGGTCAGCAGGTCGAGGTCGGACGGCGTGAAGACACAGGCCGCGAGCAGGTTGTCGACGTAGAGCGCGCCCAGGATCTGGTCGTCGATGATCAGGGGCGCGCACATCGAGCACCGGATCGCGTCGGCGATGACCGAGGGGGCGTCGCCGATGCGGCGGTCCGCCTGGGCGTCCAGGAAGAGCGCACCCAACCGGCTGTCCAGGGTGTACCGGACGATGCTCTCGCTGTAGGGGTGATCCTTCGAGGAGGAGGCCCCCCGCACCGCCAGCACGTCGAGGCGGTCCCCCGGCCCCACGGCCAGCAGCACCGCGCGATTGATCGGCAGGATCTCCATGGCCAGGTCCAGGATCCGACCCTCGAGGTCGCCCCGGATGCCGGGCCGGGCGAGCAGCTCGCCGACGCGCAGGAGGATGGCGAGTCGCTGGGCGAGCGGATCGCCGGCATCACGCGCCTGGTGGTCGAGGATCACGGTCCGGGAGACCTGCGCCGCCGGATCGGCCACGCTCTCCGGCACGACCTCCAGGGTGCTCGCCTCGAGGCGCAGGATGAACACCACCTCGCCACAGCGGAGGGCGTCGCCGTCGGCAGCCGTGGCGACGCCGCGGACGGGCGTGCCCCTCAGGAAGGTGCCGTTCCGACTCCCGAGATCGCAGACCGTCACGTTGCGGCCCTGGACCACGATCTCCGCGTGCTTCCTGGACAGGCTGGGCTCGGCGAGCGACACGTCGGCGTCGTGGGAGCGACCCACCACGTTCCGGCCGTAGCGGAGGGGGAAACGGATCCCGACCGGCGCCGTCTTCAGCTCGAGGTAGGCCATGGCCCGGGCGTATCACGCCTCCCTCGGAGGGGCGGACCCAGGTCGGGCGCCTTCCGACGGGCGCGATCCCGGACCTCGGGCACCCTCGGGGATCCGGTCGGCGTCAACAATCCCGGAGGGAACGCTTCCTTCCTTCCGCCCGGAGGTGTATCGTCCTCAGAGAGGCGACATGGAAGCCGGCCAGCGCACCTTCTTTGTGCAGGAACTTCTGGGAGCCGGCAGCTTCGGTGAGGTGTACCGGGCCACGATGCAGGCGCCGGGGGGCTTGAGGACCGAGGTCGCGCTGAAGATGCTCCACGATCCGCGCGTGGAGGCGGTGAACCGGATGCGGGAGGAGGGCCGGCTGCTGGCCAGCCTGCGCCACCCCGCGATCCTGAAGGTCCACGACCTCACGACGATCGACGGGCGCGCCACGCTGGTCACCGAGTTCGTCGAAGGGGCCGACCTCTCGGCCCTCCAGGCCCAGCACCTCTCGACACGCCTGCTGCTCGAGGTCGTGGGGTCGGTGGCCGATGCCCTCCACACGGCCTGGTCCTCGCCGGGACCGGAGGGCGGCGAGCCCCTGCGCCTCGTCCACCGGGACGTGAAGCCCTCGAACATCCGCGTGGGACGGCACGGGGAGATCAAGCTCCTGGACTTCGGCATCGCGTGGTCGGCCGGGGAGGGCCGTCACGCCCGCACCCAGGCGAACGCGATGGTCGGGAGCCTCGCCTACATGGCCCCCGAGCGCTTCACCGGAGCGCCGGTGGAGCACTCGTCCGACGTCTACTCCCTGGGGTGCGTCCTGTACGAGGGGCTGGTCGGGGAGCGGCTGATCGGGGTCGACACCGCGGCCCAGGCCGCGATGCTCGCCAGCCAGGCCGATCGCTACGCATCCCACCTGGAACGCCGCCTGGCCCTGGTCCCGCCGGACACCCCTCCGGAGGTCCTCGACCTGCTCAGGAGGATGGTGGCCTACGATCCGGCGGCGCGGCCCGACGCCCGGTCGGTCGCCGCCACCTGCGAGCGCCTGATCGACGATCTGCACGGCCCCCGCCTGACGTCCTGGGCGCGCGAGCGGGAGTGGCACGAGGAGCATCCCACGAGCGGGCCGCTCACCGGCCGGTCGCTCGGCGATTCCTCGATCCCCGGGTGGGCGGGGCTCGCGCCGGCGCGGTCCCGCGACGACGAGACGGCGACGCGCACGATCGACGGGGCGGAGCTGCCCGGTCTCGCCGGCACCATGGCCGGGCCGCCCCGTCCGGCACAGGCGACGACCGGCACCCGGCCGAGGGCCCGGAAG
>JBFYZZ010000079.1:0-2686 GCA_041309225.1 Deltaproteobacteria bacterium
GGCGTCGGCCTCCACCGCGCCGTGCCAGGCGGCGCGCGTGCGGACCCAGGACTCGGTGCGATCGGGCGGGGGGGCGGTCCGGATCTCCACCGCCCCGCCGAGGCTCACCGGTCCGTAGAGGCCGGCCGAGGCCCCGGGCAGGATGCGGGCCTCGTCCAGCATGGCGGCCGGGAACTTTCCGAGGTCCACGAAGCCGTTGTAGGGCACCGAGGTGGGCACCCCGTCGATGATCACGGCCACCTGCTCCTGGTCGAAGCCGCGCACCGAGAACAGCCGCTCGCCGCGGGCACCGGAGGACGCCGCGACCGCGACGTCCCGCTCCAAGGCCTGGGCGAGCGAGAGGCTGCCCGCCCGATCCACCTCCTCGGCGGTGATCACGCGCTGGCCGGGCCGGACGCGGCTCCAGGCGTCCTCGACCACGACCTCCTCGCCGGGAGGGGACGCCGCCACGGGGGTGTCGGTGGTGGGCGCCTCGGGCGGGGGCGGGTCCTCGGCGGACGCTCGCAGGGCCGCCGCGAAGACGGCCAGGTACCACGACACGGGACCCTCCTACCGGGCGGCGTCCTGGACGTCGACGATCACCATCGCGTCGACGTAGTAGCAGCCACGGAGGCCCGCGGCCTCGTCCCACACGAGGTTGCCGCTGTCGGGGAAGAGGTAGCCCAGCTGGGCCGCCGTCCAGTCCACGGGCGGGCAGTCGTTGCCGGAGGGCCGGTAGCCGTCCGATCCCTCGAAGTCGTAGGTGCGTTCCGACCAGGTCACGCCGAGCCCCGAGGCGGCCACCACGTCGGGGAGCTCGACCGCCGGATTGCCCTCGAAGGTGGTGGTGGCGAGCGTGGAGAGATCCACGGCCACGGTGACGTCGTCGGCCACCACGTCCACCATGTACCCGTGGGCGGAGGTGTCGTCGCCGCCGTGGGTGTCGTCGAGGTGGACATCCTGCTCGTCGCAGGCGGCGAGGAGGGCGAGGAGGGCGAGAACGCGCATGAGCGGTCTCCTTGCACGGGCAGCGAATGGCGCCGCCATGCATAACGCAGGGGACCGGGACGCGGAACCCTCGATCGCCCCGGTTTTCGGATACAGTGGGCCGGATCTGCGCCTGGGACCCTCCGTGCCCCTGCTCCCCCTCCTTCTCCTGGCCGCCTGCGGCTCCCCCGACGACACCGGCACGACCCCCGATCCCGGCCCCGAGGTGGTGGCCCGGATCCGGGGGTTCGACGTGCCGGAGAGCGTGCGTTGCGACGACGGGGGCACCTGCTACGTGTCCAACGTCGTGGGGGACCCGGCCGACGAGGACGGAGACGCCTTCCTGTCCCGGATCAGCACCGAGGGCCGGCGCCTGGAGTGGCGGTGGGCCCCCGACCTGGTGAGCGGCATGCTCTCGCTCGATGCGCCCAAGGGCATGGCCATCGTGGACGGGGTGCTCCACATCGCCGACATCACCCGGATCTGCGCGGTGGACCTGGCCACCACCACGGCCCTGTACCCGACCGCGGTCCACGGGGCGGCGTTCCTGAACGACCTCGCCGCCGGGCCCGACGGCACGATCTACGCCACGGACACCACCACCGGGCAGGTGTTCGCCTGGGACCGGGAGAGCGACCCGGTCCCGCTCGTCGAGCCGGGCACCCTCGACCAGCCCAACGGCATCCTGGTCCGGGAGGACTCGCTATGGGTGACGTCGTTCGGGGCCGGCGAGCTGTACGACCTGGACCTCGAGGGGCGGCTCCTCGCCACCTTCGACATGCCGGCCGGCCGGTTGGACGGCCTCGTCCTGGACCGGGAGAACCGGTTCCTGGTGTCGTCGTGGGAGACGTCCGCGGTGTACGTGGGCAGGCCCGGCGACGACTGGACGCTCCTCGCCGACGGCCTTCCCGGTCCCGCCGACCTCGGCTACGACGGCGCCACGCACCGCCTGTTCGTTCCCCTGTTCGAGGACGACGAGGTGGTGGTCCTCCAGCTCGACTGAGCCTCAGCGCCGGCGGACCAGGGCGGCCGCGGCCAGCAGGAGCCCGAGCAGGCCTCCCCGCGGCGCGCCCGTGGAGCCGCACCCCGAGCACCCGCCGGTGAGGTGGCCGGGCCCGAGGCAATCCACGCAGTCGCCGGAGTCGTCGGTGTCCACCGGCGGCGAGGTGTCGCCGGAGTCGTCGGGGCAGTGGCCGTCGGTGTCGTCGTCGTCCACGCGGTTGGCGATCCCGTCGCAGTCGTCGTCGCCCGTGCCCTCGTCGGCGTCCGCCCGTCCGTCGCCGTCCGAGTCCCGGTCGCAGAAGTCGGGATCGCCGTCCTCGTCCGTGTCCACCGCGCCCTCGTCGGCATCGGTGAAGCCGTCGCCGTCCCGGTCGTCGGTGGTACCGCCCTTCTCGCACCCCACCTCCAGGTCGTCGGTGACGCCGTCCCCGTCGGTGTCGGCGAGCCGCGGATCCGTGCCGGCGGCGATCTCCGCTCCGTCGGACAGGTTGTCGTCGTCGCAGTCCGGATCGGTCGGATCGGTCCCGTGGACGAGCACCTCGTCGCCGTCGGAGAGGCCGTCGTCGTCGGTGTCGGCCACCTCGGGGTCCGTACCCCAGGTCGCCTCCTCGTACCAGTCGAGCCCATCCGCGTCCCCATCGATGGCGATCGGGTCCGACAGGTAGTCCGACAGCACCCCGAACCCCCCCGCATCGTCGTGCCCGGCACCGTCGGAGTC
>JBFYZZ010000080.1:0-6857 GCA_041309225.1 Deltaproteobacteria bacterium
CCCCAGCCCCGGCGGTCCCGGCCTGGCGCCGGATCGGGGCCCGCGCGGCCGGCGTCCTCGCGCTCGCTGCCCTCCTCCCCCACCTCGTGCCGCCGGGCCTGGTCGCGAAGGCCGTCCGGGGCGGCCGGATCGGACCCGAGGCGTGGCAGGAGGGTACCCTCGTCCCCGCGTCCCTCGAGGTGGCGGCCTGGATCCGTGCGAACGTCCCGGCCGGCACGCGGGTGGCGGTCAACCACGCGGGCGCCCTGCCCTGGGCCCTGCCCGGCCACCCCGTGGTGGACATGACCGGGCTCAACGACGCCCACGTGGGCCGCGCGGTTCCGGGCGGACTGCATGGCAAGTGGGACGCCGGCTACGTCCTCGGCCGGACGCCCGGCGTGATCGTGCTCGACACCCGGACCGAGCCCGGCACCGGCGGGACCTGGCTCACCCCCGACTACTGGGACGGCGAGACGGCGCTCGTCCGGCACCCCGACTTCGCCCGCCACTACCGGCCGGTGGCGCGGGCGTGGCCCCGGCTGGCCCGGGGCGGGTCCC
This sequence comes from Deltaproteobacteria bacterium, assembly GCA_041309225.1. GTDB lineage: Bacteria > Myxococcota_A > UBA796 > UBA796 > JAFGLY01 > JAFGLY01. The sequence goes on from JBFYZZ010000080.1 coordinate 538, forward strand.
GGGCCTGGATCCTGCTCTACGTCCGGGCCGATCCCCGGTGATCCACGAGCGGCCCACGCGGCACCATGCGAGGATAGACGTGTCGGTCCCCCGTCTCCGCGAGGTCACGATGCGCTCCTCCTCCTGGCTCCTGGCCCTCCTGCTGGCCGCCTGCGACGGCGCTGGCGACGACACCGAAGCCCCCGGGGAGACCGGGGACGACACCGGCCAGCCCACCTCGCGGTGCCCGGATCCCACCCCGCCGCCCTGCCTCGACGCCATGATCCTCGGCCTGTCGCTCCACGACGACCTGGTGAGCGACGGCGCCGTCTCCACCACCCAGGACGGGACCGACTTCGTCACGGTGGTGGACGCCACCGCGGGCGGCTTCGGCAACGACTCCGACCACCCCTGGGTGTACGTCCGCTTCGAGGCCACCGGCGCCAGCCGGGTCGACCTCGACGACGAGGCCGCGCTCGAGTCCCAGGACTGGCACCTCGCCCTCCGGCGCTCCCAGCTCCGCCTGAACGGCGGGGACGGCGGCCCCTCCTGCGTGGGCGCCGACGAGCGGGTCACCTCCGACTATGCCGGGATCACCTCGATCCCGGCCGACGCCGAGTTCGAACTCGAAGACTTCTACGACGACGAGTGCGAGATCAGGCTCGAGCCGTACGACCTCTACCCGGACTACGTGCTGGGCGGCTGGTGGGAGTACGGCGCGTGCCTCATGACCACGATGGTGCCGTACCTGATCCAGCTCGACGACGGCCGGGTACTCAAGCTCGTGGTCGAAGCCTACTACGCGACCGGCCAGGAGGCGTGCAACGAGGGTGGATCCGCCGGCACCGACAGCGGCACCATCACCCTCCGTTGGTCCTTCCTCGCCTGAAATCGACGGTCTTCCATGTCCCTCGCCCTCCTCCTCCTCCTCGCGCCGGCCGCGCCGGCGCTGGAGTGCCTCACGCCGTCCATGCCGCCGCCCCCGGATCGGCCGACCGAGGGAACGGGCCTGTACGCGTTCGATCCGTCCGACGTGGTGGTGTTCCTCGAGTCGACCAGCGGGGGCGTGCGGATCCACTACTCGGTCTCGGGTCCCAACGTCACGATCCTCGACGACGCGGACGCCGACGGCGTTCCCGACTTCCCCGAGCTGGTGGGTGACGCCGTCGAGGGGGCCTTCCAGGCCTTCCAGGCCTTCGGCTTCCGCCCGCCGGTCTCCGAGACCGAGATGGGCCTGGGCGACCTCGGGGGGAGCCCCGCGTTCGACATCTACCTGGTGGACTTCGCCGGCGTGGGTGACGGCATGTTCTCCACCGACGCCTGCACCACCGAGCCCAGCCACTGCTCCGGCTACATCGTGATGGAGAACGACTTCGAGGGCTACGGGTACCCCGACCTCGAGACGGCCGTGACCACGCTCGCCTCGCACGAGCTGTTCCACGCCGTCCAGATGGCCTACGAGTCCGGATCGCCCGTCTGGTACACGGAGGGCACCGCCGTCTGGGCCGAGCGGCTCTTCGACCTCTACAACGAGGACTTCCTCCGGTTCGCCGACGCCTACCTCGAGGACACCGGCCGTTCGCTCGACCAGCCCCCCTCCGGCCCCGTCCCCACCTTCGCCTACGCCACCTGCCTGTGGTGGTGGTTCCTCACCCTGAAGTACGGCGTCGGCGTGAACGCGGCCATCCAGGAGGGCCTGGAGTGGGACGGCGCCCCGAAGGACACCCTCACCGAGATGGTGCTGGCCATCGAGGCCCAGGGAGGCGGCCTCGCCGAGGACTGGTCCACGTTCGCCTCGTGGAACCTGGCCACCCGAGGCCGGGCCGGAGCCATGGAGTCCTACGACTTTGCCGTCCAGATCGGGCCCGTGGAGATCACCGCCCAGGGATGGCCGCTGGAGGACGACAACCGGTTCTACCCGCTCGCGGCCTCCTACTTCCGCTTCAGCCACCCGGGCGGCCCCATGTGGTTCGCCCACGAGGACGACGCCTCGGGCGTGGTCTTCGTGCTCCACCCCGTGGCGGACGGCGAGCCCGAGGGACCGGTCGCCGATGCGGTGGCCCGCTGGACACCCACGGCGGAGCCCGAGCGGCAGCGCCTGTCGGCGGACCTCCCCGCGGGCGGGTACTTCGTCGTCGGCTCCTACGCCGCCGTCGCGGATACCTCGCGGAAGGTCCATTTCTGCATCGGCGACGAGGCCGCGGTGGACGCCTGCGTGCCCGAAGGCACCGACGACACCGGCGACACGGGCGAGGATCGGCTGCCCGACCTCGACACGGGCGTCGACGACAGCCGCAACTGCGGTTGCGCCTCCTCCGGGCGGGGTCGTGGATCGGGCCTCGCGCTCGCCGGCCTGCTGCTCGCGCTCGGGACCGTGCGGAGGCGGAGGTAGGGTGGACCCCGTCCGCCTCGACACGTGGGTGTGGGCGGCCCGGTGCTTCAAGACGCGCTCCAGGGCCGCGGCGGCGTGCGACGCGGGCCAGGTCGCGTTGAACGGCGCGGCCGCGAAGCCCGCCAAGGGCGTTCACCCCGGGGATCTCGTGGAGGTGCGCACGCCCGACCTCCACCGGGTCATGCGCGTGCTCGCCCTCGCCGTCCGGCGGGGTCCCGCGCCCGAGGCGCGGGCACTCTACGAGGATCTCACCCCGCCGCCCGAGCCCAGGGAGGCGCCGCCCGTGCTCCGGGACCGGGGGACGGGCCGGCCCACCAAGCGCGACCGCCGCCGCATGGACGCCTGGTTCTGGGACGACGCCGGGTAGGAAGGGTCAGAGCCGCGGGCGGGGCGTGACCCGATCGCGGATCTCCCGGAGGATGGTCTCGACGAACACGTCCTGGGGCAGGGTCTCCTTGCGCTGCTGTTCGTGGTAGCGGCGCAGGGTCACGGTGCCGTTGGCCAGCTCCTCGCGACCCACGATGGCGAGCACGGGGATCTTGCGCGTGGTGCCCTCGCGGATCTTCCGGTTGAAGGTGTCGGAGGAGTCGTCGATCTCGACCCGCACGAACGCCTGGAAGAGGCGGTTCCGGAGCGCGTGGGCGTAGGTCAGGGCCTCCTCGCCGATGGGGATCACCCGCACCTGGACCGGCGCGAGCCAGAGGGGGAAGGCCCCCGCGAAGTGCTCGAGGAGGAAGGCCACGAAGCGCTCGTGGGTGCCGAGCGGGGCGCGGTGGAGCACCCAGGGCCGGTGCAGCTGGCCGTCGGGCCCGGTGTAGGTCAGGTCGAAGCGGTCCTCCAGCGCGGCCATGGGATCCACCTGGTTGGTGCTGGCGGTCTCCTCGCGGCCCACCACGTTGCGCACCTGGACGTCCACCTTGGGGCCGTAGAACGCGGCCTCCCCGCGGACGGCCTCGTACTCGAGCCCCATCTCGTCCAGCGCCTCCTGGCAGATCCGCTCGGCCTCCTTCCAGAGGTCGGGCCGGGGGATGAACTTGGCGGAGTCCTCGTCGGACAGCGACAGCCGCATGGACCAGCCGTCGAAGTGGAGCAGCCGGTAGTACTTGAGGTGGAGCTCCATCACCTTGATGAACTCAGCTTTCACCTGGTCTTTCGGGACGTAGAGGTGGGCGTCGTTCATGCACATGGCGCGCACGCGCAGCAGGCCGGAGAGCTGACCCGACTTCTCGTACCGGTAGTCGTGGCCGTGCTCGGACAGCCGGAGGGGCAGCTCCCGGTACGACCGTGGGCGAACCCGGTAGATCATGTGGTGGAACGGGCAGTTCATGGGCTTGAGGTAGTAGGTCTCGCGGGACGTGACCTCGCCGGACTCGTCCTTCTCCTCCAGCACCATGGGGGGGAACATCGCGTCCTTGTAGTAGGGCAGGTGACCCGACCGGTAGAACAGGGTGTCCCTCGTGATCTCAGGGGTGGACACCCGGACGTAGCCGTCGAGGAACTCGTACTCCCGGGCGAGCTTCTCGAGCTCCTCCCGGATGGCCCCGCCGTTGGGCAGCCACAGGGGGAGGCCCTTGCCCACCTCCTCCTCGATGTGGAAGATCTCGAGGGCCGCGCCCAGCTTCCGGTGATCGCGCTTCCGGGCCTCCTCCCGCCGCGTGACGTAGTCGCGCAGCTCCGCCTTCGTGCGGAACGCGAGCCCGTAGATGCGGGTGAGCATGGGGTTCTTCTCGGACCCCTTCCAGTAGGCGCCGGCGATGCTGTCGAGCTGGAAGGCATCGGGGGGGATGCGTCCCGTGTGCTCCACGTGGGGCCCCTCGCAGACGTCGGTGAACGGCCCGGAGGTGTAGAAGGAGACCGTGGGGACGTCGCGCGCCCGCAGATCCGCGAGGAGCTCCTCCTTGAAGCGCTGCCCGAGGGCGGCGATCCGCACGGCGGCCTGCTCGATCGGGAGGTCCTCCCGCACGAAGGCGTGCCGTTCCCCGAGGATCTGCCGCATGCGCTTCTCGATGCGCGGCAGGTCCTCGGGCGTGAGCTTCTCGGGCAGGTCGAAGTCGTAGTAGAAGCCGTCCTCCACGGGCGGACCGAACCCGAGCGCCGTGCCGGGGAAGAGGTCCTGGACGGCTGCGGCCATCACGTGCGCGAGCGAGTGGCGCACGCGGTGGAGTTCGAGGTCTTCGGGGGAGAGGTGACGGACCTTCTCGGCGATCTGCTGGTCTTCCATGAGATGGGACCTTTCCGGGCGGCGTCTGTCCTCCCTGTGTAACCGACCCCATGGCGGCCATGGTCGTGACCTCGCATCCGAAGTACCAAGGTGGATCCATGGACCCCCCCGTCGCCACGACCCGCCGCAAGCAGGCCGCCGCCACCCTCTCCGTGGTGTCCAACGCCACGCTGGTGGCGGGCAAGCTCACGGTGGGCCTCGCCATCGGCTCGGTCTCGGTGGTGTCCGAGGCCGTCCACTCGGCGGTGGACCTCGTGGCGGCGGTCATCGCCTGGGTCGCGGTCCGTGGCTCGGGCCGCCCCGCCGACGACCGCCACCGGTTCGGGCACGGCAAGCTCGAGAACGTCTCGGGCGCGGTGGAGGCCCTCCTCATCTTCGCGGCCGCGGTCTGGATCGCCCTCGAGGCGGTGGACCGGCTCCGGCACCCCGAGCCGCTCGACGCTCCCCTCGCGGGCGCCGTCGTGATGGGCGTGTCGGTCGTGGCCAACGTGATCGTGTCCCGCCGCCTGTTCCGCGTGGGCTACGAGACCGGCTCCATGGCGCTCGTCGCCGACGCCTGGCACCTGCGCACCGACGTCTGGACGTCGCTGGGGGTGCTCTCGGCCCTCGGCGTCCTCACGGTGGCGCAGTGGGCGGCCCCGGGCCTCGACCTCGCGTGGCTCGATCCGGCGGCGGCCATCGTCGTGGCCCTGCTCATCGTAAAAGCGGCCTGGAAGCTCACCTCCGAGGCCATGGCGGACCTCATCGACACGAGCCTCCCCGAGGAGGAGCTCGAGTGGATCCACGCCCAGGTGGACCTCCTCCGCCCCGTGGTCCGGTCCTTCCACGCGCTCCGCACCCGCCGGTCCGGGCCGTACCGCTTCGTGGACTTCCACCTCGTGCTCGATCCCGCCACGCCGGTGCGCGAGGCCCACGAGCTGGTCCACCGGATCGAAGCCGCATTCGAGGCGCGCTTCCCCGCCGTGGACGTCATGATCCACGTGGAACCCTGCGACGCCACCTGCTCCGACAACTGCCTCTCGGGCTGCCACCTGAGCGCCGAGGAGCGCGACGGGATGCCGCGCGGGGGGTAGTCACGGCGGCAGCGGCCCCTCCAGCGCCCGGCGGGCGCTCCACAGGTCGGTGGGGAACACCTCCGCCTGTTCGAGCCCCGGCTCCAGGAGGTCCCGGTCGGCGAGGATCACGAGGGTCGCGGCCTCGGCGCGGCAGATCCGTCGGGCGACCGCCCGGACCGCCCCGAGGTCGGCCCCGGCGATCCGTCGCACGTCCGCCGCCCAGGTGTCCCGCCCTCCGCCCTGCGCGGCCTCCTCCCCGAGCCGGTCCGCGAGACCCGCGAGCGTGCCCTCCGCCTCGGCGTCGAGGCGGAGGAGCGAGGCCCGGGCGGCGTCGAGGTCGGCGTCCGAGAGCCCGACCCCCAGGCCGGCCACCTCGTCGAGGAGGAGCCGGGCCACCCGGGCGCCGGCGGCCGCCGGGGTGCGCGTCACCACGCGGAGCCGGCCGTGGCCCGGCCAGGCCTGCACCGTGGCCTCCACGGCGTAGACCAGCCCCTCCGCCCCGCGCAGGCGCCGGTCGAGGCGGCCATCGAGCCCACCGCCCAGCACCCAGGCCACCAGCCGGGCGAACGGGAGGTCCGGGTCGCCCCGTCCCGGCGTGGGCAGCGAGAGCACGATCCGGGCCTCGTCGCTCCCGGGATCGTCCACGAGCACCACGCGCGGGCCACGTACGACC
>JBFYZZ010000081.1:0-10481 GCA_041309225.1 Deltaproteobacteria bacterium
CCTGCTCGGCGGGAGCGTCCACGCCCTCGCGCTCGTGCTGGCCGTCTTCCTCGCGGGCGTGGCCGTGGGGGCCGGCCGCTTCGGCCGCGCCCGGTACCTGGCGCCCGCCCTCCTCTGGCTCGGGCTCCTCGCGGCTGCCGGCACCCTGGCATGGCGCTGGCTGCCCCACGGCCTGGGTCTCGCCTGGGCCCTGGGCGGGGAGGCCCTGCACCTGCCCGCGGGGGCCGTCCTCCTGGCCCTGGCGATGGGCGGCGCGCCGGTGGCCAGCGGGGCGGTCTTCGGCGCCGCCCTCGACGCCTCGGGCGGGAGCGCCTCGCGTGCGGCGGGCCGTGTGCTGGCCGCCAACACCGCTGGCGGCGTGGCCGGCACGGTCCTGGCGGGCCTCCCGGGCCTGCCCCGACTGGGCGTGCAGGGGGTGACGGCGTGGGTGGCGATCCTCGCGGTCGCCGTCGCGATCCTGTTGCCCGGCCTGCCGCGTCGCTGGCGCTTCGGTGGGCCGCTCGCCATGGCGGTCCTCGCCCTCGCCACGCCCCGCTGGGATCCCTACCAGTGGGCCGTGGGGTTCGGCCTCCGCGTCTCCGAGTTCGTGGACCTCTCCCCACGGGCGGTGGAGCGATTCGCCCACGAGGGGTGGGACCTGCTTGCCTACGAGGACGGGATCACGGGCACGGTGGCGGTGGGCCGAAGCCGGCGCACCGGCCACCGCTGGCTCTCGGTGAACGGCAAGGTGGACGCCTCCACCGGGCGGGACATGGCCACCCAGGAGGCGAGCGGCCGCATCCCCGTCCAGGTGGCGCTCGCTCACGGACCCGTGGACCGGGTCCTCGTGGTCGGCCTCGCCAGCGGCGTGACCGCCGGCCGTGCCCTCGAGGCCGGAGCCCGGGCCGTCACCGTGGTGGAGATCGAGGCGGCCGTGGTCCGAGCCGCCCGCTGGTTCCAGGCGGTGAACGGGGGTGTCCTGGCCGATCCCCGCACCACGCTGGTCCTCGCGGACGCCCGGGCCTTCCTCCAGCGCCGGGGTCCTGCGTTCGACGTGATCGTCAGCGAGCCCTCGAACCCGTGGATCACGGGCGTGAGCAGCCTGTTCACGGAGGAGTACTGGCGCCTCGCCCGCGCCCGCCTCGCCCCGGACGGCGTGTTCTGCCAGTGGGTCCAGCTCTACGACCTCCCCCCCGAGGCGCTCCGATCGCTGGTGGCATCCTTCCTGGACGTGTTCCCCCGCACCTGGCTCTTCGAGACGATCCCGGCCGCGGATGCCCTGCTGGTGGCTGCCCCGGACCTGCCCGGGGACCTCGAGCCCCTGCTCGGCCCCGCCGAGCTCGCCGCCCTCGCGGCGGGCGCGCGCCGGAACACCGACGACCGGCCGTGGGTGGAGTTCGAGGCCCCGCGCTGGCTCCACCGGTCCACGGGGGAGGAGAACGCAGCCCTCCTGGACGCCGCCACCGGTCCCCTCAGGGCTGCACCCGGCGGCCCGCCGCCGTAGACTGGAACCATGGCGAGCCTGCGCCGCTGCCCTCCCCTGCTCGCGGCCGCCCTCCTTCTGGCGGGCTGCGACGCCCACAGTGTCTGCTTCCTGTGCGGCGGCGCCGACTCGGGGACCGGGCCCGAACTGGACCTCTTCCCCACGACCCTGGACTTCGGACCCGTGTCGGTGGGCGAGACCCGGCACGCGCGCCTGTTCCTCTGCAACCTCGGCGGCGCCACGCTCTCCATCGTGTCCGCCGAGGTCGTGGGTGGCAGTTCGACCTTCCGGGTGGGCAGGGTGGAGGACCTGCTCCTCCAGGCCCGCGATCGGACCACGCTCGACATCGAGTTCACCCCCTGGCAGGAAGGGACCGCCCGCGACGAGCTGGTGGTGGAGAGCACCGATCCCGAGGAGTCGCTGCGCTCGGTCCTGCTCCTCGGGGATGGCCAGGCCCCGGAGCTCGACGTCGCGCCCGACGCGGTGGACCTCGGGACGGTCCAGATCGGGTGCACGCGGGAGGCGGATCTGGTCGTCTACAACGTCGGCAACCTGTTCCTCGAGGTGGAGGCCGTCGACCTGGAGATCTTCACCGGCGGGATCGGCCTGTCGCTGGACACCCCGGTGAACGGCCCCCTGCCCTGGTCCATCCCTCCGGAGGACCACCTGACCCTCGGCCGGGTGGTCTTCGCGCCGCTCGACGACGAGGCCACGGAGGGGGTGGTCCGGATCCTCTCGAACGACCCCATCCGGCCGAGGGTCGAGGTGCCGGTCCGGGCCCGGGCGGAGGAATGGGCCCACGGGCTCGACACGTGGACGTTCCCCGCCGTGCTCGTGGACGTGGTCGCGGCTGTGGACGTCACCGCGGACATGGACGTCTGGAACGCGGACTTCGCCGCCCACGCCGGAACCCTCGCCTCCTCCCTGGACGCCGCGGGGGCCGACTGGCGCCTGGCGGTGGTGGCGGCGGATGACGGGTGCGTGGAGGGCCGCCAGGCCTACCTGGCGTCGGGCGCGTCCCCCGACGACGTGGCCCGTGGCGTGGCCACCATGCTCGACGTCCGCGCGGGGTCCCTCGCCCGCCAGGCGTTCACGCTGCTGGACCTCGCCCTCACGGAATCGGCACTGGCCGCCGAGGGTTGCAACGCCGGGCTCCTGCGGGCCGGGGCGGGGCTCCACCTGGTCGGGATGAGCGGTGCCGAGGACCGCTCCCCCGGGACGTGGAGCGGATGGGTCGCCCACTTCCAGGACCGCGTGGACGATCCCCTGCAGGTGGCCTTCCACGGGATCGGCAGCCCCCCGGACGACCCCTGCCCCGACCTGGAGGACTACGCCCGCTTCCGATCGGCGTCGCTCGCGACGGGTGGGGCCTTCGTCCCCCTGTGCACCGCGGACTGGGACGCCTCGCTGGCCGAGCTGGTCGACGGCATGGTGGATGCGGCGCCCGGCGTGCCGGCCGAGGCGGCCTGGCCGCTGTCCCGGGTCCCGGTCCCGGGCACGCTCCGGATCCTCCTGGACGGCAGCACGCTCCCGGCTGGCTGGACCTGGTCCGAGGAGGACAACACCGTCCGGTTCGAGGCCGGGGCGGCCCCCCGTGCCGGGGTCACGGTCACGGTCTCCTACGCGGTCGCCGGGCCGTGCGAGGCCGCGCAGGGCCGGTCCCGGGCGCCGGCCGTCCCCCGGGAACCGCCCGGCGCCCTGTAAGGTCTGCCTCCCCGGACCGTTCCGACGGCGTACCCACAATGGAGTCCCCCATGCCCCGCCCGAGTCTCCTGCCCCTCCTGGCCCTCCTCGCCTGCACCGAGTCCGTCCCGGCGCTCGGGGACACGGGCGACGCGGTCCTCCGGAGCGCCGGCCCGGCCACGGCCGCGCCGGCGCTCCGCTCCTGGCCGGTCGCCCCCTCTCCCGTGGTCCTGCCCGAAGGCCGGGCGATCGTGCGCGACTGCTACGACCGCGGCGTGGATCGCCTCCAGGGTCGCGGAAGGGGTTCCGCCCCTCCGCCACCTGCAGCCGCGCCCACGACCATCGCCACGAAGTCCGAGGCAGCCCCGGCCGCGGCCGGCGGGACGCTGGGGGCCCTCCGTGACGGTGCCTCCCCGGACCAGGCCGCGCCCGAGGGGTTCGCCCTGGCCGAGGACGCCCGCGCCCCGAAGGAGCGTGAGGCCCGGGACGAGAGCGCCACGAAGCGCGCCACGACCACCGACCACGACAAGACCGAGGCCAGCGCCCACCGCCCGGAGCCCCGCCGGATTCCCGGCGCACCGGACCTGGAGTGGGGTGGCACCATCCACCTCTCCAACGACGACTCCATGAGCCTGGCGTCGGCTCAGCGCCTCCTGTGGGCAGTCAAGAACCACCAGGCCTACGGGGTGGCGGAGGTCCGGCCGCACGAGCTGCTCAACTACTTCTCCTTCGACACCGAACCGGTGGCGCCGGACGCGACGTTCTCGGTGCTCGCGAGCGCTGAGCGCACGGGCGACGACGCCATGGCCATCGCCCTGGCGGTGCGTGGGGCCAACCCGCCCCGGCTGCCGCTCGACCTCACGGTGGTGGTGGACCGATCGGGCTCGATGAGCGCCGAGGGCAGGATGGCGTACGTCAAGCGCGGCCTCGACGTCATGAGCGAGAGCCTCCGCCACGGTGACCGCGTGAACGTCGTCCTGTTCGACGACCGCGTGTGCACCCCGCTCGAGGACTGGGTGGTGGGACGCGACGACCCCGCCCTCCTGGATCGTACGATCTCCGACATGCAGCCTCGCGGCTCCACGAACCTCGATATGGGCCTGCAGTCGGGCTACGAGCTGGCGCGCCGCTTCGCCCCGGGTACGAAGGGCCAGCGCAACGAGCGCGTGCTCCTGCTCACCGACGCCTGGCTCAACACCGGCGAGGTGCGGCCCGACGTGGTCAGCGAGGTGGGCCGCGCCTTCGACGAGCACGACGTCCGGCTCACCGGCATCGGCGTGGGCCGCCAGTTCAACGATGCCGTGCTCGACATGCTCACCGAGAAGGGAAAGGGCGCCTACGTCTACCTGGGGAGCGAGGCCGTCGTGGACCGGGTCTTCGGGCTCGGTTTCGAGGCCCTCACCCGCACCATCGCGCACGACGTCCGGTTCGCCCTCGAACTGCCCGACAGCCTCGCCATGCTGCGTTTCTACGGCGAGGAGTCGAGCCGCGACCCCGCGGACGTCCAGCCCATCCACTACTACGCGGGCACCACCCAGCTCTTCCTGCAGGACGTGAAGGTCGACCCCGCCCGCCTCGCCCCGCGCGACCGCGTCTCCCTGAAGATCACCTGGAAGGACGCCCACGACGACGGATCCCGCGAGCAGGTGTTGACCACCACCGTGGGCCGCATGCTCGACGCCGATCCCCACAACCTCCGCAAGGCCCGGGCGCTGATGGCCTGGACCGACCTGCTCCTCGCCGAGGCGATGGGCGGAGCCCCGTGCAGCGCACCGCTCGACACCTACCGGGCCCGCCTGGTCGGTCTCGGCGACGACGCCGAGATCGCCTACGTGAACGGGCTCGTGGAGGACCAATGCCGGGTCCGGCTCACGCCGCCCGAGCCCCCGCCCCCGCCTCCGGGCGTGGCCTACAAGGTGAGGGTCGACGCCGACCTGCCGATCGCGGAGGTGGTGCTGGAGTGCCGGGGGGTGCGCAGGGCCGAGTCCCTCACCGCGGGCGAGTCGGTGGCCACCTTCCAGGTGCCGCCCGGGCCCTGCCAGCTCTCGCTGGAGGGCGCCGTGCCGATGACCACCCGGATCACGGTGCCCCAGACCGGGGGCCAGGTTCGCTGCGTGGTGCGCGGGGGGCGCATGTCCTGCTCGTAGGTCCGGTTGCCCTGGATGGTCCGGGCGGCCCGGCGGGCCGCCCGGCGCGTTATCGCGGGACCCAGGATGCGCTCGCCCCGCTCGCCCCGCCGCCTCGCCGCCCTGCTGGACGCGCTCTCGTTCAGCCAGGGCGTCCGGGATCTCGTGGACGCGCTCCAGCGGGAGCTGGTCGCCCCCAGTCGGCCGGGTCCGCAGCTCGTGTCCCATCCCTTCGGGTTCGTGCGCGAGGTCGCGAGCCGCCGCCTGACCATCGCCGAGCACTACCTCAGGCTGGCCTCCACGCCGGGGCCTGAGGGGTGGCAGGACCGCATCGCGGCCCTACGGAACCTCGCCTTCCTCGCCTGGCACGCGAAGACGCTCTCCCTGCCCCTCAACACGGCGCGGGTCCAGGTGGCCCTCATGAAGGCCTGCCTGGAGCAGCGCGACGACCGGCGCGCCCAGCTGGAGCGGATGTCCGACTTCGCCCTGGCCTCCTACGGGAGCGTACCCGTCATCCGCCGCCTCCTGGCCGAGCTCTCCCTCATCGAGGTCCCCGAGACCGGCCGGCCGCTCGCCGAGCTGGACCTGGGCTGGGACGACCACGTCCACGACGCCCTCACGGAGGGCCACAAGACGCCCTCTCAGCTCGTCCTCGACGCCTTCATCCGAGGCATCTCCCGGCTCACGGTGGTCTACTACGACCTCGACGACCCCCGCATCCACCGGGAGGTGCTCGGGGCCGCCGAGATCCTGGGGATCCGGGCCGAGGTGGGCGTGGAGTTCAGCGTCGGCCGAAGCCTGGATCGGGTCAACTTCCTCTACATCCCACCGGGGGCGGACCGGCTCGAGGAGCTCGAGGCGTTCCAGGCCGGCCACGGCGCCGATCTGGGTGCCTTCCAGGCGGGGCTGCGCGTCAACGCCGAGCGGCGGAGCGCGGTGATCCACGAGGTCCTGGACCGCTTCAACGAGGCCGGCTTGAAGGAGCTGAACGCGTCCTACGCCGACCATCCCTACCTCCAGGTGGCTCCCCTCCGCTGGGTGGACCTCGAGGGGATGCTGCACGGCGGCAAGCCGTCCCGCCTCCACCTCGGCTCGCTACTGTGGGACCGCATCCTCCCCGTCCTCCACAAGCGCGTGCTGTACCACAAGAACCAGCTCCGGGCGGCCGAGGACGTGGCCGGCCACGCCCGTGGCCGGGCGTCCTGGGAGGTGGAGCGGCTCCGTGCCCGGTACCAGGAGGTCCGCAGAGCCTACGAGGCCTGCACGCCCTCGGCCCTCCAGGAGCGCTATCTCCCCTCGAGCGGGCAGGTGGACTACGACTCGGCCTTCCCCGACCTGGCCTCCGCCCTGGCCCCGCTCTCGCGGTGCGGCGGGCGCATCGTGCTCATCCATCCCCTCTCGCGTGGGCTGGAGCGGGCGGCCTCCGTCCTCCTCGAGGGATCCGCCTGGATCACGGACGTCGAGGTCTTCAACATGGCCGACGCCGCCGTGCGCGATCCCGAGGACCTGAGGCTCCTGGCCGAGTTCACGGGCCACCTCCAGGCCGGACGGGCGCAGGAGGCGGCCCGCCTGTTCGCCGATGCCGGCATGGCGGTGCCCCCGGACCTGGAGGCCGCCTGCGCCCGCTACGGGGGCGGCCGTCTCGGAGCCCGGTGCGGCACCGACTACGTCGGGCGCAAGGACCGCGTCCCAGGCATCGGCTTCCTCCGGCTGGAGCGGGACGATCCCGGTCTCGTGCGGTCGCGGTTCCTCACCCGGCACGCCACGCTCCCGGAGGCGGTGGCCGCGCGCTTCGCCCGCCCCGGCGACCGGGCCTTCCAGGGCGTGTGTGCCCTCTCGCCGCCGGTCCAGGCCCGGCCCAACCGCGTGGGCGACGAGCACGATCACGTCCGGATCTCGCCCTTCCGCACCTGGCGCTACCTCAACCCCACGATCAAGTCCCTCCTGAAGCTGGCCGTGGGGTTCGTGCCCGCGAGCCTCGTGCTGGGTCCCGCCTACGCGCTCCTGTGGTTCGCGATCACGGGGGCCCGCAACGTCGTCGTGGATCTCGCTGCCAGCACGGGCGGGGCGGTCCGGGCGTGGCGCTGGAAGGCCGTGGACCGCGACAACCTGGCCAACTCGCTCTTCTGGACGGGGTTCTCGGTCCCCATCCTGGGCGCCGTCCAGGCCGGGTTCGACCTCGTCTGGCCTCGGACGGGGCTGGGCGGCGTCCTCGAGCCCCTCGCCCGGTTCTGCCTCATCGCCCTCGCCAACGGCCTGTACATCCACACCCACAACCGGCTCCGCGGCTTCGATCCGAAGGTGGCCCGGGCCAACTTCTTCCGGACCGTGCTGTCCTGGCCGCTGGCCGCGGCGGGATCCTACGGCCTCGACCTGCTGGCCATCCCCGCCATCGTCCAGGCCAAGTTCTGGTCGGACGTGGTGGCGGGGGTGGTCGAGGGCACCGGCAAGTCCCGCCAGCGGCGGCACCTCTCCCAGCGGACGTTCCGGGAGCTGTTCCGCTCCCTCCTCCGGGACGAGCCCCACACCCGCCTCGCGGCCCGGGCCGACATCCTGATCGTGTGGGCCCTGCGCCCCGGGGGGCGCCAGGCCTTGCGCGCCCTCCTCGCCGGGGGTGTCGCGCGGCGGTCCCCCGCGACACCACAGGAGCCCGCGATCGACCGCGGGGAGATGCTGCGCGTCCGCGAGATCCTGCTCCGGGACTTCACGCACGCGGGGAGCCTCGCGGCGCTCACCGGCCTGGTGCTCCAGTACCACGCCGGCGGCGACGCCGTGATCCTCTGCGATCGCCTCGCCTCGTGGCACGACGCCTTCGTTCACGCCCTCCGCCGGCTCCCCGCCCTCGGGCCGCGCGGTGCGGCGGAGGAGGAGGCGGGGGGGGACTGACGGGGGGCGGGGTGGTGCGGGGGTTGATCCGGGTCGCCCTCAGGACGATCCGGAATGGGGCAACGCCTGGGAGGTGCCGACCTTTCGCCCCGAGGCGTAGTGGCGCTGAAACTCCTCGTGCTGCTCGCGCGTGCCGATCATCACCAGGTCGGTGCCCGGAACCAGCTCGGTCTTCGCGTCGAGGTCGGTCTCCACCTGGCCATCGCGCACGATGCCGATGACGCTCATGCCGGTCTGGGCGCCGATGCCGCTTTCTCCGAGCGTCCTGCCGGCCAGGGCCGGCGGGGTGGACACCGAGACCACGTCGACGCCTTCGCCCAGGACCACCATTTCCCGCCCGAGGAGGATGGACATCAGGTAGCCGGCCGTGAGCGTGGTGTAGCTCAGCACGACGTCGGCACCGGCACGGTGGATGGACTCCAGGTTCCGTTCCCGCGTGATGCGGCTCACGATCCGCACGTCGGGGTTGAGCTTCCGGCAGTAGACCGCCAGGAAGATGTTGACCGCGTCGTCGTTCGCCGTGAGCACCACCGAGGGTGTGCCATGGATGCCGCCGCGCTCGATGACGGAGAGGGCGGCCGCGTCGCCGATGACGACCCGGTCGGCCAGCGCAGACAGCCGTCCCTCCAGGCCGGGCTCGCGCTCGATCACCGTCACGGCGATGCCGCGCCGCTTGAGCGCCCGGATGGCGGCACAGCCCACCCTGCCCCCCCCGATGACCAGCACCGGGTTGTCGTTGTGCCGCACGGACTCCAGCATCCGGTTGAGCGACTCGATCCGGGTTTCGTCTCCGACGACCACGGCCACCGCGTGCTCGGCCAGCGGGACGTCGGGCCGTGCCGGGTGCAGCTGGCCGCGCTCCCACAGCGCCACGACGTTGACCCCCGTGAGGACGCGCAGGCGGGTCTCCCGCAGGGTGCGGCCCGCCAGCGGCGTGCCGTGCAGGGGGAGCTCGGCGATGCACAAGGGTCCGTAGCGACCCACCTCCTGCGCGCGGACGGCTCCGACCGCCACCCGGCCCGCGAGGTGCTCTCCCAGACGCTCCTTCATCATCAGGACGTGGTCGGCGCCGGCCAGCTGGATCACGTCCATCGCGTCCTCGTCGTCGACCAGGGCCACGATGGGCACGCGAGGGGCGGCCTCCTTCGCCGTGAGGGTGATGTTGCAGTTGGCCGCGTCGCTGCTGTTGGCCAGCACCAGGCGAGCCGCCTCCGCCCGCGCGCCGCGGAAGGTGCGGACATCCTCGACGTCTCCGGCCAGCACGGGGATGCCGTCGGATACCAGGCCGGCGGCACGCGTCCGGTCGGGCTCCAAGGTCACGTGGGGGATGCCGTGGAGATCCAGGCGCGAGATGAGCGCCTCCGCCACCTCGTCGTGGTGGCAGAGGATGACGTGATCCCGGTGGTCGGGGGGGAGCTCGCGGGGGGCCCGCACCCGGATCTGGGCCTCCAGCCAGGGCGCGTAGAAGAACCGGATGAAGGTGAACGGCAGCATGATGAGCAGCATCACCAGCCCGGTCAGCAGCACCAGGATGCTGAAGGCCCGGCCGATGTCGCTGGCGAAGGTGATGTCGCCGAACCCGAGGGTCGTCATCACGGTCAGGGTCCAGTAGAGCCCGGTCAGCCAGGAGTGCTCCTGCCCCTCGACCCGGATCATGATGACGTGGAACAGGGTGGCGAACAGCACGATGATCGCGGCGAGCAGCGTGAGGTATTCGGCCAGTGCCTTCAGGTTCTGCCGGGTCTCTCCACGACCCAGCAGGTACGCCAGTTGGGAGGGCAGGAACTTCATGGGATGGATCGGTCCGCCGGATGCGTCGGGCTGCGGATCCGGTTGGCGCAGGGGTGGACGGCAGGCATGTCCGCGTCCTACCGCGCCCCCGATGCCGACACCAGCGCGTTGTCCGACGGGTGCGCCTCCGCCCGATCAGTCCCGCCGTGCGTCCACGAACCCGAGGCGGGGCATGCCGGGGAGGTGCGGAGCGATCACGGGCAGCGTCCAGCGGACGTGGTGCGCGGCGGGTTCGCCGGGCTGCCGGCGGCCAGCAGGATCACCTGGCGGAACCCGTCGCTCGTGGGCGCGTCCAGCAGGAGATCGTCGAAGAACCGGGTGCGGAGCGGGATGCTGGCCCTGCTGATACAGGACTGACCCCGATCTGGAACGTGAACGGGCCGCAGAACGGCTGAAGTCGCGACAGGCAGGGATCGGGCGACGACATCGGACTCGGACTCGGACTCGGACTCGGGCTCGATCTCGGCGATCCGCCCCCGGAGGCCCGGAGCCACGCCCACGTCGGCCCGCAGGGCCGGCAGCACCTCGCGGCC
>JBFYZZ010000082.1:0-2517 GCA_041309225.1 Deltaproteobacteria bacterium
CCCCGTGCGGGCCGCCGCCCCCCGGCGCTGGACCGACCGCGGTCTCGGCCCGCCCCCCGTGCGACCGGGCCAGGCCCGTCACCTGCAGGCCGCCTTCGCCGCGGGCACCCTCACCCCCGAGGACGTGCTCGCCCGCCTGGAGGCCCGGCTGGAGGCCCGCGACTTCGGCCTCGCCACGCACAGCCCCTTCGTGGCGCTCGACCTCGAGGGTGCCCGTGAAGCCGCCCGGGCCTCGACCGCCCGCCACCGGGCGGGCCGGCCGATCGGCCCGCTCGACGGCGTCCCGGTGCCCGTCAAGGACGAGCACGATTGGGCGGGGCTCCCCACGCGCGGTGGTACCGCCTACCGCACCGCGCTCGCCACCGTCGACTCCTTCGCGGTCGGCTGCCTGCGCGCGGCGGGCGCCGTGCTCCCGGGCAAGACGCACACCACCGAGTGGGGCATGTGCCCCGTGGGCCGGAACCCGCACGTGCCCATGCCGCGAAACGTCCGCGATACCGGCCGAGCCGGAGGTGGATCGTCCACCGGATCGGCCGCGGCGGTGGCGCTCGGCCTGGCGCCGGCGGCCGTGGGATCCGACGGGGGCGGGTCCATCCGGATCCCGTCCTCCATCCAGGGGATCTTCGGGATCAAGCCGACCTTCGGCCGCGTGGGCCGCACGGGCGACATCTTCGCCCCCGGCACGATGTCCCACATCGGTCCGATCGGGGCCTCCACGGCGGACCTGGTCGACCTGCTCTCGGTCCTGGCGGCCCGCGGCGATCCGGCCGATGACCCGGCGCTCCTGCCCCCCGACCTGCCCGACCCGGGGATCCCCTGGGAGGCGGCCCTGGGCCGGGGCGTGGACGGGGCCCGCATCGGTGTGCCCGAGGCCGAGTGGGACATCGCGGATCCCGACGTGGCCACGCCCTGCCTGGACGCACTCCGGGCCCTCGAGGCCGAGGGCGCCCGGCTCGTGCCCGTCTCGGTGCCGCTCATGGCCCACGCCCCGGCGCTCGGGGTGGTGGTCATCGCCACCGAGACCACGGGCTCCCTGCAGAGCGATGTTCGCCAGCACCTCGCCGCCATGAGCGCGGACCTCCAGGTCCTGCTGGCCGTGGTGGGCCAGATGACCGCCCGGGACTTCCTCGTCGGCCTGCAGGTCCGCACCGCGCTCCGGCGGGCCGCCGCCGCCGCCCTCGGCGACCTCGACCTCCTGGCCCTGCCCGCCACGCGGACGCTCGCCCCGGTCCACCCCCTCGCCCTGGACGGCGTGCCCGTGCAGGACGACGCCGCCACCCGGGCCATGTGCCGGTACGCGTTCTTCGGCAACCTCACGGGCCTTCCGGCGGGATCCGTCCCGGTGGGCCTCTCTCGCGGCCTGGCGGTGGGCCTCCAGCTCGTGGGCGACGCCTGGGACGAGGCCAGTGTGATCGCGGCCATGGCGCACGTCGAGCGGATCGGCCTCGCGTCCCTGCCGCCGCCGGCCTCGCACCCCCTCGCGCCGGGTCCGGCGGGGGGCTCCCCCCTCGACCCCACGACGCCGGTACGGTAAGGTTTTCGTCTCCCTCCACGGAGGAGGCACCATGGCAGCCTCGTACACGTTGCGACAGGTTCTCGTGATCCAGGGGGCGGTGGGCGTGGTCGCCCTCGCGGTGGGCGCGGGTCTCGGGTTCGTCGTGGGGCGGACCCTGCTCGAGCGGGACCAGCGCGCCCGGCTGGGCATGTCCCCGGAGGACCTCCTCGAGCGGCTGCAGGCCTCCGAGAGGCAGTACGCCGAGCTCTACGGTCAGTGCGAGCCCCTCCAGGGCAGCGAGCGGGAGCGCTTCCTCGAGGCCCAGAACCGGGTGGAGACACTGCGCACGGAGGTCGCCCTCAAGGAGGAGGAGATCGCCCGCCTCGAGAAGAAGGCCACCGAAAACGTGGCCCTGAAGAAGGAACTCGAGGTCCGCAAGCAGGAGCTGGTCCAGCTGAAGACGGCCCTCGACGCGGCCGAGAAGGAGCGGGAGGAGCTGGCCGAGCGCCTCCAGATCTCCCTGCAGGAGACCTCCGTGGCACGCGCCGAGACCCACGCGGCCCGGCGGGAGACGCTCGCCGTCCGCTGGGAGGAGTTCAAGGCCAGCGCCGCGCTCACCGTCTGCGAGAAGGGGAGTCGGGGCCGGATGGAGCGCTGCCGCCAGGCCGTGCTCGCGGCCATGACGCCCGAGCGGGAGCGGCGCTACCTCGAGTGCGTCCGCCGGGGGCAGGCCGTGCCCCAACTGCGCGAGCGGCAGAAGGGCGAGAAGGAGATCCCCGTGGTGGCCGAGTGGCTCGACCCCGAGAACCGGTACACCGACGAGTGGTACATCCTGTTCTGCGATCCCTCGCTGCCCGAGGCCCCGGACCGTCCCCCCGCCGCCGAGGAGGCCCCCGCCGCAAAGGCCGCGCCTCCGGCGCCACCCCAGGGGGGGGCGGAAGCGCCCCCCGCCCCGTAGTCACCCGGCGTCGCGCTACGCGCGGCGGCGCCTCCCGAGCGCGAGGCCGACGAGCGCGAGCAGC
>JBFYZZ010000083.1:0-7845 GCA_041309225.1 Deltaproteobacteria bacterium
GAGGCCGGCGGCCACGCCGAACGCCCACTGGAGCCCGCGGACCGAGGCGCCCGGCGGGGACGCCCCACCCATCGCGAGCGCCCCGCTCCCGAACGCATAGAGCGCGGCGCCCAGGGTGGTGCCCGACACCATGCCCAGCGAGCGCGCCACCGCGAGCACGCCGGAGGCGACGCCCTGCCGGCCCCGGGGGGCGGCCGAGAGGAGGGCGTTGGTGTTGGGGGACACGAACAGCCCCGTGCCCAGTCCGAGGCAGCCCGCCCCAAGCAGCAACGGGACCACGCGGTGGGTGGCGACCGCGGCCACCAGTCCGGCGCAGCCGGCAGCGGACACCACCATGCCCAGAGAGGACAGCCCGCGACTGCCGAGTCGATCCGAGAGCGCGCCGCTCGGGCCCGCCACGAGCGCCATCACCAGGGGCATCATGGTGAGCACCAGGCCCGCGTGGCGGGGATCGAGGCCCATGCCCTCCTCCAGGTGGAAGGGGAGGAGGAAGGAGACGTGGGAGACGGCCAGGTAGTTGAGGAACGCCCCAGCGGCCGCCGAGGCGAACGTGCGATCCGCGAAGAGGCCCAGATCCACCAGTGGAAACGGGGTGCGGCGTTCGCGTGCCACGAACGCGACGAGCACCAGGGCCCCGCCACCGAGGAGGGCTCCGCTCGCCCCAGGGCCCCAGGCGCTCCAGCGCGAGGCGCCGAGCAGGGCCAGGGTGAGCCCGACGGCCAGCAGGCCTGCGCCGGGCAGGTCGAGGGAGGGATCGCGCCTGGTCCGGCCCAGATCCGGCAGCAGGGGGCCCGCCAGGGCCAGGAGGGCCGAGGGCAGGGCGGCCTGGATCCAGAAGACGGTCCGGAAGCCGCCCCAGGACTCCAGGAAGCCACCGAGCGGAGGGCCGAGCGTGAGGCCCAGGTAGAGCGCCGTGGAGATGAACCCGAGCGCCCGGCCTCGGCGGCCCGGTTCGGCGCC
This sequence comes from Deltaproteobacteria bacterium, assembly GCA_041309225.1. GTDB lineage: Bacteria > Myxococcota_A > UBA796 > UBA796 > JAFGLY01 > JAFGLY01. The sequence continues at coordinate 961 of JBFYZZ010000083.1, forward strand.
CAGCGAGACGAGCGCCGGCGAGGATGCCATGAGGAACGACGACCCGATCCCCTGCACGGCGCGACCTGCCAGGAACGATCCGAACGACGGGGCCAGCGCGCACCCCACGGACCCGCCGGCGAGGAGGACGAGGCCCGCCAGGTAGACGCGGCGGTGGCCGAAGGTGTCGCCCAGGCGACCGGCGGGGAGCAGCCCCGCCACGATGACCACCAGGGGCATCAGCATGACCCACTGGAGGTCGAGCACCTCCTGCCCCCACCACGTGCCGATCCGGGGCAGCACCACGCCCACGATGCTGGTGGACAGCGAGGAGGTGAAGGACCCCACCGCGGCCACGACGAAGAGGCGCTGCCGGACCTGGGGCGCGAGGGCGGTCGCGTCGTCCAGGGGAGCCTCCGCGGGACCGATGGGGGGGCGGTTCACCGGATCCGGCGCCGTCGCGCCAGGACGGCCAGGGCGAGGAGCACGAGGGAAGCACCCCCCGCCGGGCGGCCGGCCCCGCACCCGCAGGGGGAACCGCGGTCGCCGTCCCCGTCGCCGCCGTCCGCGGTGTCATCCGCGGCGGTGTCGCGGCAGGCATCGGCCGGGTCGTCGGGGCAGGGGTCGTCGGAGTCGCACGATCCGTCTCCGTCCCGATCGTCGGCCGGGTCGTCGGGGCAGGGATCGAGGCAGTCGATCACGCCGTCACCGTCGCCGTCGGTGGCGAAGTCCTCGTCCGTGGACCCGTCGCAGTCGTCGTCCACCCCGTTGCAGGTCTCCCGGGCGCCCGGGAAGACGGCGGGGTCGCTCGGTCCACAGTCCCCGCACAGGCGGGTGACGCCGTCGCCGTCGGCGTCCGGAAGGTCCAGGACCGTGAGTTGCTGGGAGGCGAGGTAGCGCTCGTCGGGGGGTTCGTCCTGATCGCCGAGGGCCCGACCGTAGACGTACCCGACGGGGGTGAGCGGCCCCTGGGGGGAGAGGTCGGGCGTCGAGTCGTAGCCCACGCGCACCGAGGAGGAGAGCGCCCCGAGGGTCACGCTCCAGTACCGGCCGACCTCCATGGGGAGGTCCAGCACCGGGCTCTCCTCCCAGTCGTCGCCCGTGGCGAGGCTGCGCGCGCTGCGGACGAGCGTGTACGGGCCGTCGGGATCGCCGGCCACCCGGATCGTCCAGGTCAGCCGGCTGCCCTCGTAGGTGTTGAACCGCTGGCGCCAGGACACCAGGCGGGTGGGGGCGGTGACGTGGAAGACGTTGCCGATCGAGATCCACTCGGTGGCCTGGTTGCGGCTCGACTCCCCGAAGACCAGCGTGACCGGCTCGTCCCCGTCCACGACGGCGTCGCAGTCGTCGTCGGTTCCGTTGCAGCGCTCCCCGGAGCCCGGGAACACGGTCGGGTCGTCGTCGGCACAGTCACCCTCACAGGCGGGCACGCCGTCGTGGTCGGCGTCGGGGCAGGCGGCGCCGTAGAGCGCGGCGATGCCGGCGACGTCGTCGGAGGAGAGCCGCCGGAATCCCTGGTAGTAGGCGTACATCACCGCGGTCTCGACCGAGGAGTGGCCCAGCCCGGCACAGTGACCCAGCTCGTGGAGGAGCGTGGCTTCGAGATCCACGGCGTACCCGGGACCCGCCGGATCCGAGCTCCAGTCGATGGCGCCGTAGCCGTTGCCCTCGAGGACCGTGATGTCGCAGTCGTAGGCGGCGCCGTCCTTCCAGGCCCAGGTGGAGGCGTAGGCGAGCGTGCCGCCGCTCTCCCACCCGCCGAAGGTCAGCTCGGGAAAACCATCGGCCGAGCGCTCGGTGTGCGCGAGCGTGCCACCAAAGGGCAGGACCAGGTCCCGCCCGGTGGAGGACCAGGCGTCGAGGGCGTGGACCACGGCCGACTCGACGTCGTCCGGATCGCCCACGCTGCTGGGGAAGTCGTCGATGCCGAGGACGAACGGGTCCTGGATGGGGTGGCCCTGCCAGGCCCAGGAGATGCCGAGGAGGGACCAGGCCGAGGCGACCGAGGAGAGGAGGAGGAGCGGGGCGATCATCGGAGGCAGCCCTCCAGCGTGGCCAGGGCGGCCGCCTCGTCCTCGCCGTCGCCCTGCGGCCCGCGGAGGAGGATCGCGCCCTCCTCCCCGCCGACGGGCGAGTAGCCCCCGGGCGCGGGCAGGAGCAGCAGGAGGTACCGGCGGTCCTCGCGGAGCACGGCGGCGTCCTCGACCCACTGGACGAGGTCGCGCAGGGCGCCGCCCGGCGTCACGACCACGAGGCCCTCGGGCGGTGCCGCGCCCGCGAGGACGCGATCCATCGCGACATCGGCGCGGGTCTCGATCTCGCCGGGGCGGACGTCGCTCCAGCGGGTCTCCAGGCCCGTGACCTCCCCCGTGACGACGAGCGCGGACGCGCGGCAGAGTTCGGCTCGGGAGACGGACAGGCGGAGCGCGGAGGCGGGTGGGCTGGAGAGGGCGAGGAACAGGAGGAGGAGGCGCATGGAACCCCCGGGAAGCGACGCACCCCGATAACGCGATACGACCTCCGCATGCGGATCCGGCTGCTCGCGCTCGGCGTCGTCACCTGCGTGGTCCTCCTGGCGGGCCTCCTCCTGTGGGACGCGCGCCGCCCATCGGCCACCCCGCCTCACGTGCTCCGGGGGCTCTGCGAGGCCTCAGCGGTGGTGCCGTGGGGAGATGGATTCCTCATCGGTGACAACGAGACGGAGGATCGCCTGCACGGCTTCGGCGCGGACCTCGAGCCCACCCGCGCCCTCCCGCTGGGCGCCACGGTGGAGGACGTAGAGGCGATCGCGATCCTGCCATCGGGCCTCCTCGTGGTGGGATCCCAGGGTGCGAATCGCAAGGGCCGGGCGAGGGCCCTGCGCCGGCACGTCCTGCTCGTGGGTCAGGACCCGGTGGAGCCGGACCTCGCCGGTTGCCCTGCGTGCGTGACGGCCCGCGACCGCCCGCCCAAGGCGGGCGGGCTGGCCGTGGAGGGCGCGGCCTGGTGGCGGGGATCGCTCTGGTTCGGGCTGCGCTCCCCCCTGGTCGACGGCCGGGCGCTCCTGCTCCGCATGGAGGGCGATCCCAGCGTCGCCCTCGAGGTCGACGAGGTCGCCACCGTGGACCTCGGAGGGCTGGGCGTGCGGGACCTCCTGCCCCGGGCCGACGCCCTGCTCCTGCTCGCCGGACCGGCCGACGCCGGGGATCGTGAGCCCCGCCTCTTCTCGCTCGCCGCGCCAGGAACGGAGCCGGTGGACCTCGGGGTCCCGCTGCCCCCCGTCGCCGAGGGCATCGCGCCGTGGGGCGACGGCCTCCTGGTCGTCACCGATGGCGACGGCGAGCCCGGCACACCCTGCCGTGTGCCCGCCACCTGGGCCCGGGTGCGGCTCCCCGGGTCCTGATCCGAGCCGCGACCGCCGCCTTTCCGAGACCGGGAGCCACGGACATGCAGGTACTGGTGACAGGCGCGACGGGCTTCGTGGGACGGGTGCTCACCGCACGCCTCCTCCGGGACGGTCACGCGGTCACGGCCTGGGTGCGATCCATGGATCGGGCCCGGGCCCTCCTCGGGACGGAGGTGAGGCTCGCGCCCGGCGGCCGGGAGGCTCTGGACGCCTCCGTACCCGGCATGGACGGCGTCGTGAACCTCGCCGGAGAGAACGTGATGGGCGGGCGCTGGACGCCCGCGCGGCGCGCGCTGCTCGTGGACAGTCGGATCGGGGTCACCGGGGCGCTGGTCGCTGCCCTGGAGCGCGCGGATCCTCGTCCGACGGTGCTCGTGTCCGCCAGTGCGGTGGGCTGGCACGGGGACGCGGGCCTGCGCCGGGTGGACGAGGCGGATCCGCCCGCCGGCGACTTCCTCGCGACGCTCTGTCGCGACTGGGAGGCCGAGGCGCGGCGGGCCGAGGCCCTCGCTGTGCGTGTGGCGCTTCCTCGGCTCGGGATGGTGCTGGGGACCGGCGGCGGCACGCTCGGGCGCCTCCTGCCCCTGGCGAGGCTGGGGCTGGCGGGTCGGATGGGGAGCGGGCGCCAGGTCGTGCCATGGATCCACCTCGACGACCTCGTGGAGGTCCTGGTCCGAGCGCTCGGGGACGCGCGGATCCGGGGCCCCTTCCACGCCACGGCCCCCCAGCCCGTGACCCAGGCGGACTTCGCGCGGGCGCTGGCGCGGGCCGTCGGCCGGCCTGTGGGCCCGCCGATCCCGGCGTTCGCGCTCCGGGCTGCGCTGGGGGAGGCCGCCGGGGTCCTCCTCGGGGGCCAGGACGCCCGGCCCGGACACCTCGTGGCCTGGGGCGTCCCGTTCCGGTTTTCCACGCTCGACGACGCGCTGCAAGACCTCCTCCTCGGACGCGGATCCGGCTGAACTCCCCGATGTCCTGTCGGGTGGTTCCGGGTGCGGGTACCATGGGTTCACGGAGGCGCCATGCTCTGCCACATCCTCGTCCCGCTCGCCCTGGCCCAGGAACCGGTCGCCCCGGTTCCGCCGCCCGCCGGCGATCTCCCCGTCGTGTTCCCGATCCGGGCGGTCCACCTCACGCCAGAGGAGGCCGAGGCGGCGGAGTCCGTGTTCCGGGCCGCCTACGAGCGGTCCCGGGGCGGCCCGATCTATCCGATCGAGCACACGATCCCGCTCGCCCCCCCGGGCGCCGACGACAGCGCGCTGCTCTCCGGCTGCCGGCGCGTATCGTGCGGGCGCTGGGTCACGCTCTCGCTCGTCCGGCTGGGGGAGGAGATCGTGGTACGGACCACCAGCCACGACGCGGCCGGCAACCTGGTGGACGACTTCGACACCCGCGCGACCGACCTCGACGACCTCTACCCCGTGTTCGACCGCCTCACGCGCTCGCTGGTGGCGGGCCTCCCGCTCGACCGCACCGTCACCCGCCACAACGTGACCGAGCGGGAGACCCGCCTCGAGCACCGTGTCGCGCTGGAGGCGCTGGCCGGCTTCAAGGTGGCCTGGTGGCGGCCCTTCGACAGCGGAACCACGAGCGCGGTGGTGGGGGCGTTCGAGATCCGCTGGGAGCGCGAGCGAACCTTCCTCGAGGCGGACGCCGGGGCTGCCCTGCCCCTGCTCGGAGATTCGCTCGACGGCTATGGCGGCGTGTACGCCGACCTCGGATGCGGCGTCTTCCTCCAGGGCGGCGATGCCAGCCTGTACGTGTCGGGCGGCGTGGGGCCGCGCCTCATGTCCTGGGCCGGCGAGGGACCCATCGGCATCGGCGCCTACGCCACCTTCGGCGGCGTCGTGGGCCGGACCTCGCGGGCCCGGTCCTACCTCCAGGTCCGGGGTGGCGTGGACGCGAACGGGAGCCCTCAAGCCTGGCCGTACGTGGGGCTGGAAGCCGGGATGGCCCTGTAGCCGGAGGGGGGGGCCGCAGGATCGGTCGGGGCTCGACGCGGGGCCCGCCCGCGCCTATCTTCGGCGACCCTCGTGCCGGAGCCGCCCATGCCCCACGGCCACCGCTCCCCCCTGCGCCGCGCCCTCCGCCGGATCCTGGCCCTGAGAGGCGATCACGGCCTCACCGACGAGACCCTCGACCTGGCCCGGTTGCCGGCGGCCGGCCGCGTGCTCGACCTGGGCTGCGGCGATGGCACCCTGGCCCTGGAACTGGCCCGGCGGCTGGGCCCCGAGGGTGTGGTCCACGGGGTGGACGCCTCGCCGGATCGGCTGGCCGTCGGCCACGAGCGGGTGGTGCGCGCCCCCGAGCCGCGGCCCGTGTTCGACGTGGCGCGGGCCGACGCCCTGCCCTACGGGGACGGGACCTTCGATCGCGTGGTCTCGGTCCGGATGATCCACCACCTCCCCGCCGGGGAGCGCGCCCGGACCGTCGCGGAGGTCCAGCGCGTCCTCGCCCCGGCCGGCGAGGTGCTCCTGGTGGACTTCCCGCCGCGCGACGAGGTGCCGCGTGGCTTGGGCGCACGCCTCGTCCACGCGATCATGAGCCGGCTGGATCCCACGCACGGCGAGCCCGTCGCGCTCGCACCGCTCCTCTCCGACGCCAGCTTCGAGGCGGTGGAGGCGGGGTCCCTGGCCGGCGGCCGCCTGCGCTGGGCCCGCGGGCGCCGGCCTTAGGCTACCCGCAGCGGCCCGCGGGCCGGCTACCGGAGGGCGAGCCCCAGCGACAGGCTGACGAAGTGCAGCCAGTTGGAGACCCAGCCGTCGCCGGGCCCGGACGTGTCCTTGGAGGTGCCCTCGGCGCCGCCGCCCAGGTAGCGCAGGTTGAGAAAGGCCTCACCACCGTGCGCGAGCGGCACACCGGCCCGGATCGAGGCGTCGAGGATGGCCCCCACCACGTCCGTGCCCGATCCGTTGATGTACTTGACGGGCGCGTACATGCCGTCCGCCTCCACGCCCCACCACGCGACGTCGCCGAGCGGCTGTCGAGTGCGGATCTTGAAGGCCGGCACCGGGCCGATGTCGTCGTTGACGCGGCGTGTCTCTCCGTCGGCGGAGGTGAACGCCAGCGCGGCGTTCCGGATCTGCAGTGACAGGCCGAGGGCCGCCTCGCGTTCCGGGTCCGCCTGGGCGTCCCACAGCCAGGAGGCGCGGTAGAAGTCGAATCCGTAGCGGACATCCAGGGCGCTGCCGGCCGGGAAGAGGGCGTCGTCGATGACCACGTCGTCCTCCAGGTACGCCTGGGTCCTGAGGTCGAGCGGCTGGTACAGGAGGACGACGGTGTGACGGGGGCCGAGGTCGAGCTCGGCCGACAGGCGGGCGAAGAGGGACAGGTTGTCCTGGCCGCCGTCCTCCACATAGTCGAACTCAGTGCCGCTCTTCGAGAGCTGGATCACGTTCGACGCGGGCCAGAGCGTGCCCAGCTCGGCCACCAGCCCCAGGTCGTACGCCCGGTCGGGCGGATTGAGCAGCGAGTCGGACGGTGTGGGGGTGGTGGCGTGCAGGGACGGGACGAGCGCGAGCAGG
>JBFYZZ010000084.1:0-5832 GCA_041309225.1 Deltaproteobacteria bacterium
CCACCCGTCGGAACGCCCCAGCTACGCCCCCCCGACCCGGTCCGGCCACCGTGCCTGCCCGGGGCCTCCCCACGCGCCGTCCCGCGTCCGCCTCCCGGACCTCACCGCCCGCTGATGCGCCTTGACCGTCACCCCAAGAGGCCGTACAGTCCCCCCATGAGGCGTTCATCTGACCGATCCCCCAGCCTGACGCGACAACTCCAAGACGTCCTGCCTTGACCTTGGTGCCAAAGCTGCAGTACAGTCCGATCATGGGCGGGCCTTCACGGCTCGATCCCTGCGGGTATCGACAGTGGTTCAAGTCCGTGTTTACCGAGGCTTGAATGACCTCATTCAGGAAGTCCCCTGCGAGCCCTGCTCTCCGGTCACCCGAGCGTACGGCCACACCTCCACCCGCACAGGATTTCTTCGACGAGGGCCCCGAGGCCGCGCTGCAGGAACAGGACGCCCTGGGCAACCAGGCCGTTCTACAGCGCCTCGGGATCCGCGATACCGCCGCGGGAGGCCCCCTGGAGCCGCCCGAGGGCCCGCCCGACGCGTCACCCTCGGGAGAGGATGTCTTCGAGGGATCCGAAGCCCAGGCCGAGGAGACACCGGCCGAGGAGCCCAACGTGGGGCGTCCGCCGGACCGGACACAAGCCGCAAGCCCAGCGCCTCAGGCCGGAACCCAGCCCGCTCGTCGCCGGCGGAGGCGACGGCCCCGGACCTCTGCGAGACCACAGTTCGAGGCTGCGACCGAGTTCGGCGCGCAGGCGACTCGGGCGAACCCGGCGGTCCTGGCGGAGGACGAGGAGACCTTCAAGCAGATGTGGGCGGCTCATCCCCACAACCACCAGAAGGACCCCGGACAGAACGTCTCGAGCAAGTCCGTGCTCCAGGAGCACGGACTGCCCACCGGATGGAACACGTGCGCGATCCGCATGAGCACGATGCTGAACAAGACGGGCTACACCATCACGCCTGCCAAGGCCAGGGCCGCCGGGATCACGAGAGCCCCTTACTACAGCAGGAAGTCCAAGCAGTACCTCATTCTCTCCGCCCGCGAGATGTGGATGTACCTGTCCAAGAACTTCCGCAAGGCTGATGCGATGTTTCCGAGTGCGAGCAAGACGTACCGGAACGCGGCGGAGTTCAAGAAGGCTTTCGAGCAGGACATCAAGCCACTCGTGCAGTGCAGCAGGGGGATCGTCGCTTTCGAGAAGATCTTCACGTTCAGCGGTACGGGGCACGTGGACCTGTACGACGGCCTCAGGCTCTCGGACGCACAGGAATGGTACCCGTGCAGGCGGGTCCACCTCTGGTACGTGTCCGTGCCCGAGGCGGGAGGATTGCCGTGATCAGGCGTCTGGTCCTGTTGCCCCTCCTGGGTTGGACCGGGACGACGGAGGGTCGAACCATGGAGCACCCACCCGATCTCATCCACCGCGGCGGAGTGGGCGGAATCACGCTGGGAGGCCCGCTTCCGGAGTCCGTGATTCCGCCGGATGCCGAGGATCGGTACGTCGCGGGCTACCATGCCGATTTTCAGCCTCACGAGGGATTCCGGCTCGATGCCCCCGCGGCGACGGTGTTCCTCGACCGGGGTCCGTTCCTTCGCCTCGCGGCGAAGAGGACACCCGAACCGTCCTCCCCCGGTCTCGCGAGACGAGCCGTGAAGGCTGCCCGTCGAGGAGCTGCCGTCCGGATGGTATCCATCGAGTCGAGTCGACCCAGGACGGCAGCCGGACTCGGGGTCGGAAGCGACCTGGCCTCCCTCGCGGCTGCGTACCCTGACCTGCAGCTGTCCCCGGTGCCTCCGACCTTCGGAGACGACGAGTGCGTGGCCGTCAACCCGTCCGAGCCCGAAATCCACCACTACTTCCGGACCTGCATGTCCGCGGAGGCAGGAGAGAGCGTGGTCCGGATCCTGCTGTTCCAGGAGGAGGACGGTCGCCGATCCGGGGACGGGTGAACCGGTCGAGCCCTCAGCGCAGGGATCACCCGCGCGACACGACGCGATGGGCGTGGCTGAAGACCGTGAACCCGCCGTCGCCAGTGAAGCCCACGAGGGTCAGGCCCGCGCTACGGGCGAGCAGCACCGCCTGGCAGGTCGGTGCCCTGGGCGACACCAGCACCGGGATGCCGGCGTGGGCCGCCTTGGAGATCATGTCCATGGAGGTCCGGCCCGACCCAACGAGCGCCGAGCGGGCCAGGTCCATGTTCGCCAGGAGTGCACGACCGATGGCCTTGTCCACCGCGTTGTGGCGGCCGACATCCTCCATCCAGGCTTCCGGGTCGTCCTCGCCGGGGCTCACGGCCGCGCTGTGCAGGCCCGTACGGCCCCCGCGGGTGGAGGCGTCCTCCAGCTTCCGGACGAGCCCCATCACCTGGTCCGGCCTGATCCGGAATCCGCAGGTGTCCGGAACGAGGGAAACCGCCTCCAGGGTCCGCGAGAAGGCGATCCCACGGCCGAAGCCCGTCGTGGTCACGCGCCGGGCGAGGACCTCCGGATCGGGGGTGTGGGTCGCGTGGAGTCGGGCCACCCAGCGCTCCGCATCGAGGCTCCACGCATGCACGTCGGAGGCTCGACCGATGAGTCCGGATCCGATGAGGAACCCGACGCACAACGCCTCGAGGTGCTCGGGCGTACAGAGCAGGGTCGCGATCTCCACCTCGTTGACGACGAGGGTGAGAGGGACCTCGCAGGGCAGCACCACGCGCACCGGACGGCCGACCCCGTCCTCCAACCGAACCGCATCGTGTGCCCCCTCGGGGCCGCTCGTCGCGTCCTCGTCGCTCAAGCGTCCACCAGTGCCTCGAACTCCGCCCGGAACTTCCGGACCAACGCGCCGATGGGCTTGGCGAACGCCTCGCCCGTGGGGCAGAGGGTGGAACCGGGGATCGTGGCACAGAGCCGTTCCACGGTATCGATGTCCGAGAGCGTCCCATGGCCCTCGACCAGGCGGCGAAGCAGCGCCTCCACGGCATGCGAGCCCTGGCGGCAGGGAATGCACTGGCCGCACGACTCGTGGGCGTCAAAGTGCGCTGAGCGCAAGGCCACGCGAGGGATCGACGTGGTCTCGTTCATCACGATGAGCCCGCCCGAGCCGAGCATCGTGTGACGCTTCACACAACTGTCGAAATCGAGCGCGAGGCCTGCGGCCTCCTCGGCGGTGAGCAGCGGGGCCGACAGGCCGCCCACGATGACGGCCTTCAGGGTGCCCACCACGCCTCCGGCCCGGCCTGCTCGCCTCTGCCGCGTGAGGCATCAGCGACACCGGGGACCCGGCGCGGCCCTCCGGTCGCGGTTCTCCGGGCCCGGGACGCTTACCCGGCGGCCAGGTGCGCCTTGTAGGCCGCCGGGGTGAGCCTGGATGCCGGGAGGTTGTGCCTGGTCCGGTGCGTACCGAGCCGCTCGAAGGCCCAGGTGAGGTACGCCTCGGGGTTGATCCCGAGGTTCCGGCATGTGGCCATGACGCCGAGCAGGGTGGCGGCGCGGTGGGCGCCCTCGGTGCTGCCGGCGAAGAGCCAGCTCAACCTCGCCTTGGCCACGGTCTGGAATTCCCGCTCAGCAGCGCTGTTGTCCGGGCCGACCTCGGGGTGGTCGACGAAGGCGGTCAAGGCCGTCCAGTGGTTGCGGTAGTAGCGGATCGCCCCGGCGAGAGGGTCCTCGGGGAGCAGCGTCGGCTCGACCACGTCCATCCAACGGTACATCGTCTCGTAGAGGGGTTGGAGCTTCTGTCGTCGCCAGTCGAGGAGTGCGTCGTCACGGAGGCCGGCCGTCTGGGCCTCCGCCTCGCCGATGGAGATCGCGGTGAGGAAGTCGGCGCCCTCCTTCGCGAGGATGGGCTGCACCACCTGGGCCGCCTCGAACCTGCGGAAGCCGTGCGCGTTGCACCCGATCTCGATGATGCCCTCGCAGGTCTCGAACAACCGGTTGTAGCGGTGCTCGGCGTCGACCTGGAGCAGGCCCTCGTACCCCCGGAGCTTGCCGAGGATGGTGTCCGCTCCCTTCTCGGGCTCGTACTGGAAGACCACGGTCTCGTCGCGCAGGAACACCTCGAGGTGGCCGTTGTGCGTGCCGGGCAGGTCGGGGACGATCACCTTGAGCGAGGTGCCGTCGCTCTGCATCCAGGAACCAGCGAGGAGCTGCTTCCAGTGCTCGCCGTCCACCACGTCGAGCAGCGTAGCGGCCGCCTCGACCTGGGTGACGAAGAACGAGATGGACAGCGGGATCCCCTGCAGCTCCAGGTGCCGGCGGATCCGGTCGAGCGGCACAAGGAGCGAGAACTTCTGGACGATCATCCAGGCCAGCCACTCGCAGGTGACCTTCGAACGCGGGAACGGGGAGGGTGGGGCCTCACCGGTCGTGCGCTTTCCGCAGTCCTTGCACCGGCAGGTCCTGCGGTGGGTGACCCGCCGGCGTTGGTGCTCGCGAACGACCGTGAGCTTCTCCTCGACGACCTCGTCGACTCCCTCGAGCCGGGTGCTGCCGCAGTGCGCGCAGCAGGGAGGGACGACCTCGGATTCTTCAGCGGGCAGATGTCCGGGAAGCGGCTTCCGTCCGGTGGGATGGCAGGGCTTCGGCTCGGGCTTCTCCTTGGGCGGGATGACGGGAGGCCGGGGGCGGTCCTCCGGGGCGCTCGTGGACGAGCCCGCGGGCGGTGCCGGCGCCGTCCTCGGAGGTGGCGGGCGCTTCCGTCTCGCGGCCGCCGCCAGCTCGGCGATCCGGTCGTTCCCCGAGGCGACCACCTCGGTGAGACGCGCGACCTGGACCGTCAGCTCGGCGATGCGCGCATCGGACGCCTTCGCCTGCTCGCGGAGTGCGGCGAGTTCCGCGCGGGTCGCGGCAAGCTCCGCGAGGGCCATCTCCAGTGCCTTCTTGAGGCGCTGGTTCTCGAGGTCGCGGGGATCGGCGGAGAGGGGCTGCACGAGCGCCATTCCAGCGCACGAAGAAGCCCCTGTCCAGACCAGATCTCGAAAACGATCTTGGAGATCCAGCTTTCAGGAAGTCGGTTTTCGTCGGTACCAACGCCGGCGCGGCGCGCGCAGGTCGATGCCCTCGAGCAGGGCCGCGAGCGAGGAGGCGTCGATCGCCAGCCGGTCCACGCCCTCCAGGTTCGACGGGAGTTCGAAGGTGCCGCGTACCAGGCGCTTCGCCAGGATGCACCACCCCGAGCCGTCGAACCAGATCACCTTCGCCATCCGCCGGTTCCGGGCCAAGAAAACGTACAGATGGCCAGAGACGGGGTCGAGCCCCAGGCGCCGGACGTGTCCGGCCAGCGCGTCGAAGGACCCACGCATGTCCACCGGATCGGCGGCGAGGAACACCCTCACCGAGGGGAGCAACGTCAGCACGAGGCCACCACCTCGAGCAGCCGCCGCAATACGTCCGCCTCGAACTGCTCGTCGACCTCCACCTCGAAGTCGCCGTACCGAACCGTGTAGCGTGCCGCTGCCGGCCTGCTCGCCACCAGTTCCACCAGCCGCGGCCGCGGTCGCTGGCGCTCCAGGTTCAGCCTCCAGGCGTTCAGCGAACGGGCGTCCACCCCGTTCCGCTGCGCCCAGTCCGCCCGGGGAAGCCCGCTGGCCTCGGCTGCCTCCAGGCAGCTCCTTGCATCCTCGTCGTTCCTGACCTTGCGGAGCATCGCTCACCTCCACAAGGAAGGTCACACGCCCCCCACCGCCGATCCCCCGGCCTTCGCTGATGGGTCACGTCCGCACCCCCGTCGCCAGAAGGCGCAAGAGAGGCGCCGTCCCGCCGGCCGCGCTCCGAAAACCGGACAGGTATTGGTGCGCACCCCCCGCCTGCCCGCCTACGCTCCAACGTCAGGTCTGGGGGACCATGTCAGG
>JBFYZZ010000085.1:0-6562 GCA_041309225.1 Deltaproteobacteria bacterium
CGAGGGCGCGGGCCGTGGCCCAGATCAGAGGCCCGGCGACCGCCGCCGCGAGCCACGACGCGAGCGCCGCCGCCGCGACCACGTCGCCCGAGCCGTGGAGCCCCGCCACGAGGAGGGCGTAGACCGGGGGCACCAGGGGAGGGCTGCCGGCCTCGAGCTCGAGGGCCGTGAACCCCCAGAGAGCCGGATCCAGGCCCGCGGGGAACGGGAGGCGGACGACGGCCCGCAGCATCGGTGGCAGGACGGCACCGACCGCGGCGAGCGCGATCCCCCACACCACCCAGGCCGGGATCCGGCGCACACCTCCCAAGGGAGCTCGTACGGGAGCGGCCGAGGGGTCGGCGAGCTCGGGCACGGCGGACCCTCCGTCGGACGCCCGCACCATACCGCGGGCGAGCCCCTAGTTCCAGACGACCTCGACGTTCGCCGACGAGAGCCGCACCCGCCCCACGAGGTCGGAGCCCGTGATGGGCCAGAGCATGAACGCCCGACGATCGAGCTCGTCCCAGCCGCCTCCGGTGGGCCCGGTGTCGTACCAGAAGGCGGCCGGCCGGCCCGGCATCTCGAACGTGTACTCGGTGTCGCCGTCGCGATCGAGATCGCCGCTGGCCTCGAGCACGCCGTCGGTCACGCCGCAGATCCAGCGGTCTCCGTCGGTGGCGCCGTAGACGCCGGTCATGATGGTGAACGACAGCTCGCCCGCGTCGCTCACGTACCGCTCGTCGTTGCGGGCCATGCGCTCCTGGAGCCCGGAGCGGGTCCCCTCCACCCGCCACGCCTGGGCCACCTCGTCGAAGGTGAGGGTCCAGTTCTGGGCTTGCGCCACGCCGCCGCAGGCCGACAGCACGAGCGGCCAGCCCGTGGACTCGTCCTCCCAGAGGTAGGGATCGGAGTAGTCGCCGATGTCCTCGAACTTGCAGTCCTCGGTGGTCTCGACGCCCTGGGGAGGGACGGGTCGGGGCCCGTCGTCGTCGGTCGCGAGGCAGCCGTCCTCGGCCTGGACCAGGACCATGCGGCCGGACAGCAGCGAGACGGCCAGGACCTCGCGGACGTACCGCGCCCCCCACTCGGTCTCCTCCCGCAGCGGGACGGGCAGCGGGGCGGCGGCCAGGCCGGCCACGGGCGTGGCGAGGTCCAACCCCTCGACCTCGGGGGTGAGCGGGTTGGGATCCACCCAGGCGCCGGTGGCGAGGTCGAGGAGGTCCACCCGGTTGGTCCCCGACGGCGCCACGGCCAGCCGCTCGCCGAAGTCCCCCGAGATCCACGCGAGGTCCACCAGCGGGGCGGACATCCCGAGGCCCGTGACCGTCCATCCGGCCGGGTCCGGACCGGCCACCGAGAGCGCCCACGCCCACGGGAGCGTGGCATCGGCGACGTACAGGTGCTCCCCCGCGTCGTCCCAGGCCATCCGCCAGGGCTGGGCGCCCTCGGGCAGGGGCACGGTGCCCAGCACCGAGGCCCCGGCGGGATCCCACACCACCAGCGCACCGACGGCCGCGGCCGGATCCCACACCGAGAGGACCAGGACGGACTGGTCGGGCGCCATGGCCATGGCCTGCACCACGCCCCCCACGTCGTGCTCCACGACCCCGGTGTCGGTGTGCAGCGCGATCGTGTCGCCCGTCGTGGCGGTGCCGGCGATCGTGAACTCCAGCTCCCGCCACCCCGTGAGATAGGGCTGGTCGGTGCGAGCCCGCTCCGGCTGGCGGCCCGAGCGGCTGCCCCGGACCTCCCACGCGTCCCCGTCGCGGGTGAGGACCCAGTCCTCGGTGGTGGTGGCGCCGGCCCGCACGGAGACGCCGACGAGGGTGGCGTCGTCGCCGCTCGCGTCCGCGTCGGTGAAGACAGGCTCGGACGCCTCGGTGTCCACCGTGACCGGGTCGGGATCCACATCGAGGATCCAGGGCGCCTCCACGAGGCCCGGGTAGGCCGTGTCGCCCGCAAAGAGCGTCACGACGCCCGGGGAGGGGGCATACACCGCGATCTCGCTCAGCACACGGTCCCGTCCGAGCGCGATCCAGGGCGAGCGCAGGAACGAAGCGGCCGGCGCCGCGGTGAGGTAGCGGCCGTGCTTGAGGTCGAGCGCGCCGATCCGGCCCGAGCGCGAGGAGGCCACGAACCCCACGGGCTCCTCGAAGGGCCCGCCCTGGTCGGGCTGCAGGACGGTGGCGTGGGTGGGGCCGTCGAACGGAGGATCGGTCGGCTCCTCGTCGGCGCAGCCCACGAGCAGCACAAGCACGGCCCAGGCCGTACCGATCAGCGGTTGGCGATCCATGTCACCACCTCGAGGAAGGTCGGGCTCGACGGGTCCACGTCCACCACGGCCAGCGTGCTGTGCACCTCCTCGTCGTCCTCGTCCACCTCCCCCTCGTAGCAGGCCACCACCGCGTACCGGCCGTCGGGCGTGACGACCACGGCGGTGGGGTTCTCCCCCAGGAACTCGCTCTCGCCGATCATCTGCCCCCAGACGCCCATCCGCAGGTCCCAGGCCGTGAGGCTGTTCTGGTTGAAGTGGACGGCGACCAGGTGCACGCCGTCCGGGAGCAGGGCCATCCGGGCGGGCCCCACCGACGACACGGTGGCCGCACCGAGGTCGCGATCGACCCCCCGTGGGGCCGGGAGGAAGCCCAGGATGGCGCCTCGCACGAGGTCGGCGTGGGTGTCGTCCTCGACGCGGTCGGCGTCGAGCACGAGCACGCCCTCTGGCCCGTCGGAGAGGACCAGCAGGCGCGAGGACGCGGGGTCCAGGGCCAGGTCCCGCACGCCGGGCGAGCCCGAGGCCGCCTCCAACACGACCACGGCCTCCACGCCCAGTACGTTGGCGTCGTCGAAACCGAGGGTGGAATCGTCGCGCACGTCGATGGCGAAGACGTAGTTGAGGAGCTTGCTCCCGGCCCAGAGCAGGCCCCGGGCCGGATCCAGGAGCATCGTGTCGAGCCCGCTCCCGGTGAAGGACGTACCCTCGACCAGGACGTCGAGGTCCACGGGATCCTCGCCGCGGAGGCCCCGGCGGGTGCTGAACTCGAGGCGGTCGCCCGCGGTGGGGACCCGGGGCGTCTTGTAGATCGCCCGGGGGTCGGTCCCGGCTCCCAGTCCCGGCCGGAAGAAGGTGGCGTCGAGCCCCCGATAGAACAGGATCCAGCCCGCCCCCTCGCGGATGACCACGGGCCGCTCCACGCCGCCGTAGTCGAAGAGGGAGTCGGTGCCCTCCATGAGGAATACGGTGGCCTGGTCGGCATCCCGGTCGCGGGTCCACGCCAGCCCCTCCGCGTCGGAGGTGGCGTGGCCGACGCGGGCCACGTCGCCGTCGGAGCCGGTGTACCAGAGATGGAGCGCGTCACCGCTGCGGACCACCCAGGGGTCGTACACGGAGGTGTCGTCCCAGGCGCCGGGCGAGCCGGTCCCGAGGATCCACTCGCCCTCGTTGGCCCGGGACCACGTGCGCCCGTCGTCGCTGGTGGCCGCGCCGATCCGTTGGCGTGCGCCGTCGGATCCGGCGTACCAGAGCCGGAAGGTGCCGTCGTCGAGGGTCTCCACGCAGCCGGGCACCATGGCCACGGAGTCCCAGTCCTCGCCCAGGGGCAGGATCGCGTCGCGGTCGCGGGTCCAGGCGAAGCCGTCGGCGCTGGTGGCCCGGCCGATCCGGGTGACGCCCGACCGGGTACCCGCGTAGAGCATCACGTAGGTACCGCCGCCGTCTCGGAAGACGACCGGGGACGCGGTGCCGCCGGCGTCGAAGGTGCCTGCGGCGGGCTCGAGCACGCTTCCCTCGTCGGGGGTGAGCGATGCGCCGTCCCAGGTGGCGACGCCCACGGACCGGGTCCCGTCGGCCGCCAGGAGGTCGAGCCAGGCCAGCCCGTCGTCCGCCAGCGCCGAGGAGACCGCGATCCCGTGCGCGCTGGCCCGCCCCGCGTCGCCCAGGTCGAGCGCCTCGCCCGCGACCACCCGGATCCGCCAGCCCCAGGCCTGGGATTCGAGGAGCGAACCCGAGGACACGAGCACGGACGCCGGGCCGTTCTCCACGCCCTCCAGGCGGAAGGCCTGGGTCTGGGCCACCTCGACGGCCAGCCCGAGGGGACCGCCGACGAGGGTCGGCCCCGACGGCCCGCGCCCGAGGAGCAGCCCCCGATCGGTCCACGTGCTGCCGTCCACGCTCTCGGCCCACGCCACCCGCCACGCCGGATCGCCGTCGTCGCGGCGGAAGTACCACAGCACGATGCGGCCGTTGGCGACGGCCAGCTCGGGCGAGGCGGCGTCGGCGCCGTCGAGGGCCAGGGCCGGCGCCTCCGAGGCCTCCCAGGCCTCCAGATCGTCGGAAGCAGCCTCGCCGATGGTCCAGCGGTCGCCGTCCCAGGCCGAGTACCACATCCGCCACGCCGAGCGGACGTCGTCCCAGGCCACGGTGGGATCGGCCTGCCCGGCCTCGTCGTGGTCGCCCCCGGGCTCCAGCACCGGGTCCCCGCCCGCCGCCCGGGCGAAGTCGCCGCCGTCGGCCGGCGCCAGCGCGAGGCCGATGCGGGTGCCGTCCGGACCGGTACCGTCGTAGAAGAGCCAGGAGAATCCGTCGGAGGCCACGAGGTACGGACCCGAGAGGACGCGGTCCCAGGCATCGCCGCGGGCGTCGAGGAGGACGTCGTCGTCGAACGTCCAGTCGGCGGCCCACTCGCCGGCGGTGGCGGACCGGATGGATCCTCCCGAGGCGAAGGCCATGCGCTCGCCCGAGGCGTCCGAGAAACGCACGGGGTCGAGCACGGCGCCCACGAGTCCGCCGGAGTCGCCGGGATCCAGCTCGATGCCGTAGGCTCCCTCCTGCCACGCACCGTCGCCCCCCGAGGTCCAGCGGCGCAGGCCGCCCTCCTCGGGGATCCAGATCGTGTAGGTGCCGTCCACCCAGGTGAGGCGCCAGGTCTCGTCCACGAACGCCTCGGTGTCCGCGGCCTGCAGGGACGAGAACGCGGCGGTGGAGCCGGAGGCGTCGGCGTCGAACCAGCGCCGGCCGCCGATCCATGCGGCGCCGACGGCGTCCACGACGGCCACGGGCGTGGCCCGGGCATCGAGCACGGAGACGGTGTGGCTCGTGCGGTTGCCCACGTAGAGATGGCCGGCAGCCGGGTCGTACGTGGCGGCGTACGGGTCGGCCTGGACGCCGACGGCGTCGCCGCCGCCGGTGCCGACGCGGGCCTCCACGGGGGCGAGCGGATCGGAGACGTCGAGGAAGCGGACGTCGTCGAACTCGGCCCGGATGGTGGCGTTTTCGGAGTACCGCACGGGCACGGCGAGGAGCCCGCGGTCGGGCACCGCCACCAGTTCGCCGGGCAGGGGGGCGAAGGGCACCGCCACCGTGTCGAGGTCGGACACGAGCGAGCGCCGGGCTCCCAGGTCCACTGAGTCCCAGTCGAGGAAGAGGACGCTGCCCCCGGTGAAGTTCCGCAACGCGTCGGTGTTGGAGACCGCGAGCGTCCACCCGCCGTCGTCGCGCTCGAGGATGGCCAGGTCCGTGGGTGTGGCCAGGCAGGTGCCGATCCCGATCTCGCCGTAGTCGTAGATGCCCTCGGGGTAGACGGCGCAGTCCCCCAGGAAGGGCGACGCGGCGTCCTTCACGCACCCCGCGAGGAGCACGGCGAGGACGGAAAGCAGGCGCGAGAGGGAAATGGCGGCACGCGGGGGGCGGTGAGGGCGGGACCCTATCCCCGGGGGTCCCGGGGTTCAACGGGGAACCCCCGGGCGCACCCGGCCGTTCCGGTCCGGGCGCCACCGCAGGAGCCGTGCGCCGCCACCCGCGCTACGTGGAGCCGTCCCTCGTCCCGGAGATCCCATGCGCACGCTCCTCCTCGCCTGCCTCCTCGCCCTGCTCACCGTCGGATCGGCCGCCCTCCCGGCCTCGGCCGAGGCCGGAGCCCCCAGTGCCGCGCTCCTGGATCCCGCCAAGGCCAAGGAGACCGCGCCCGCCACCTACAAGGTGAAGTTCGAGACGTCCAAGGGCGAGTTCGTGGTGGAGGTCCACCGCGACTGGGCGCCGAAGGGGGCCGACCGCTTCTACAACCTCGTGCGCATCGGGTTCTTCGACGACATCCGCTTCTTCCGCGCCATCAAGGGCTTCATGGTCCAGTTCGGCCTCCACGGCTCGCCGGAGGTGAACACGAAGTGGCGGGCCGCCCGCATCCCGGACGACCCCGTCCGCCAGTCCAACACCCGCGGGCGCCTCACGTTCGCCACGAGCGGGGCCGACAGCCGCACCACCCAGGTCTTCATCAACTACGCCAACGCCAACGCCCGGCTCGACTCCTCCGGGTTCGCGCCCATCGGCGAGGTCGTGAGCGGTATGGAGGTCGTGGACGCCCTCTACACCGGGTACGGCGAGGGCGCGCCCGGCGGGGCGGGGCCGAGCCAGGGCCGCATCCAGGGGGAGGGCAACGCCTACCTCGACAAGGACTTCCCCCTCCTCGACCGCCTCATCCGGACGACGATCGTGCCCTGACCTGCGCTGAACGTGGATCGGCACGGGCCTCGGCGCTCCCGGTGACGCGCCGGCGTGGAAGGCGCTCCCTGTGAACGATCCCCC
>JBFYZZ010000086.1:0-8165 GCA_041309225.1 Deltaproteobacteria bacterium
TGGAGCCCGATGCCGGCGCGCCGGTGGCCGCGGTGCGGGTGGGGGCGCTGGGGGGCACGCTCGCCGAGACGCCGGCCACAGCCGGGCACGCCCGCGCCTGGGCGGACCTCGTCGCCGAGGGCACCGCCGACCTCGATGCATCCACCTACGCCGCGATGACGGACGCCCTCGCGGGGACGGTGTCGGGCATCGCCACCGCCTCGACGTCGGGCCTCCAGGCGGCCTTTCCGGCCGAGCACCTCCTGCCGGGCCTGGCCCTGGCGCTCCAGCCCCTCGTGGCCCCCCGCTTCCACCCCGACGACGTGGACCGGATCGCCTCCTCGTTACGCGACGCGCTGCGCACGCGTGACGACGACGCTCTGGAGGTGGCCTGGGACGAACTGCACCGGCTCTGCTTCCCCCGGCACCCGTGGCGCCTGCCGCCCGGGGGGACGGAGACCTCCCTGGCCGCACTCGACGCCCGGTCGGTTCGGGCGCTCCACCGCCGCCTCCTCACCGGCACCCAGGTGGTCGTGGCCGTGGCCGGGCCGGTGGATCCGGAGCGGGTGGAGCGGGTCGTGGGAGGGATGCTGGGCCATCTGCCCGCGCGCGGGGAGCGGCTCCGGATCCCCCCGATGGGGCCGGTCCGCACGCGGGAGGCCGACCTCCGGGGACCCTGGCGCCAGGCCCAGATCCTGCTCGGGTTCCCCGGCGTCGCGGCCGCCCACCCGGACCACCCGGCCCTCGACCTCCTCGCCACGCTCCTGGCCTCGCCCGGCGGACGCCTGTTCCTCGCCCTGCGCGAGGAGGACGGTCTGTCGTACGATCTCGACGCCGAGAACCTCTGCGGGTTCGACACGGGGATGTTCGTCTGCTCGGCGGGTGTCCTGGCGGATCGGGCCGAGGAGGCCACCCGCCGCATGCGGGCTGTGGTCCGTGGCCTCGTGGACCGGCCCCCCGACGGCGAGGAGACGGAGCAGGCCCGAGCCGCCGTACTGGGTGCGGACCTGCAGGACCTGCAGTGCATGGCCTCGCGGGCCGACTGGATGGCGATGGACGAGTGCATGGGGCTCGACGGACGCCGCTACCGCGACCGCCTGGCGGCCGTGGAGCGGGTGACCGCCGAGGAGCTCGCCGCCGTCGCGGCCCGGTACCTGGACCTCGACCGGGGGGTGCAGGTCCGGACGCTCCCGGAATCATCGGGCCCGCCGGGCCCTACTCCCCGCCGGGGGGCTTCCGGACGTCCGGTCGCGAGGTGACCACCTTCGGCTTGCGCGGTTCCGAGGCCTCCGTGACGCGGCCGCCGGCCCGCCGATCCCGGCCCTGACTGGCGGCGAGACCGAAGAGGTCGTCGAGGCCCGAGGGCGCCCCACCCACCGGGGGCGGTGCGGCCTCGGGCGGCCCCGGCGACGCGGCCTCGGGCGGCACGATATCCATGGAGGCTGGCGGAGGCACGAGAGCGGGCGCCTCCGGTGGGTCCACGAACCGGACCCGGGGACCGGTGACGGGGGTGGGCTTGAGCCGCAGGCGCGCGCCCTGCCCCGATCGCGCAGAATCGGGCACCGCCACTCCCTTCGGGGCGACCAGGGGAGGCAGGTGCCGGGCGCCGGGGGGGGGGATCGCCCTGCCGTCCATTGCCTCCGGCTTCGGATCGGACGGCCGGGCGGCGGCCCTCGGAGCCGGCGGCGGGGCGCTGCTCGGGGACGCCGGCGATCCGGGCTCGGTCACCGGATCCGGCGCTCGTGGTGCCGACGTCTGGGGCATCCGTCCGTGCTGAGGGATGCGCCGCCGCTCGTCGAGCCTCAAGGCCACCGGACCCAGGTCGAGCCCCTCGGTGGCGCCCTGGCCGGACCAGGGGTCCGGGAGGTCGTAGCGCTCGAAGAGGCGGGTGGAGCACCCCACGATCGGCGCGCGGCACCACGCCCGGCGTCCCAGGCGGCCGGAGAGGAACCGGCCCGGCTCGATCCGGGGCCGGAGCTCGGACAGGATGTCGCGCGCGCGCCGGTCGTCATCGCGCGGAGGGATCATCGGCGCCCCTCGGCCCGGCGACGAACGAGGTCCACGAGGACCGGAAGGCCCCGATCCGCGGCCCGGATCTGGAGGAAGTCCGGGATCCACCACCCCATCGTGACCTCTGCCTGGTACACGAGGAGCGTCCGTTCCGGATCCTCCTCGAAGGGCAGCACCTGCCAGGAGCCCGTGGCGCCACGGAACGGGTTTCCCCGCTCGGGGACGAGCGTCCACGCGCACCATCCCGCCTCGGGATGCGGCTGGTGCTCCATCCGGTAGTGCGTGACGATGCCCAGCGTGGTCAGCTCGAGGCCGACCACGATCCGCGACCCCGTGGGCGCGTCCGTTCGTTCGATCGTGCGGGAGGCCGTGACGTAGGGGAGGAAGGTGACGTAGGCGTCGAAGTCGAGGATGTGCCGCCAGACGGCCTCGGGCGTGGCCCGCGCCACGACGGCGGAGCATCCCGCCACCCGGCCTCCGTCCTCCCGGCCGTGGCGGTGGATCGCCTGGCCGGCACGCAACCCCGCCCGCTCGGCCGGCGCGAACAGCGGAGGGAGTGGCGGCTCGACCGCCACGGGTCCCGGTTCGGTCGCCCGGGCGGGCAGGAGCAGCAGGAAGGCCGGGAGGATGCGCATGCCGGCTCCGGCCGCGTCCCCGCCCGCGACGGCGGGGCCGGGGCGCTACTCCCCGGTGGCGGTGGCCCGCAGTCCGGCAGGGCACTCCGCGAGCGCGTTGACCTTGTAGAACCCGAGCTCGTCCTGCCAGTACTCACCCTCCCAGGGCCAGTACCGGTACCCCTTCCGGACCCGCTCGCCGCGCAGGATCTGGCGATCGGCCTCGAGCATCTTGCCGGCCTGGGACGCCATCTCGTAGAGGCGGGTCTCCATCTGCATCATGTCGAGCTTGGACATCTCGGCACTGGTGAGCATGGCTGCCAGGTCGTCGGTGCGGCGCCGGAGGGTGGCCAGGATGCGGTCGCCCTCGGTCTGGATGATCTCTTCACGTCGGCCGGCCACCCAGCGGGAGACGTACTCGGCGAAGGGGTTGGCGGCCACGTTGCGCAGGCGCGTCATCTCGTCGTCGGCGTGGGTGGCGGCATTGACGGACGCCGCGATGCGAGCCTCGTTGCGGTAGTTCCGGAGGATCATCTCTGGGATCGGGCCCGGATTGCCGGTGGCCAGGAACTCCTTCACGAGCTGGTAGGCGTCCTGGGGCGACATGGCGGCGGTGGCGTCGCGCATCCGCTCCCAGACCGGGCTGTAGCCTGCCTTGAAGCCGTCGATGGCCCGCGACGCCTCGGGGAACTTGCACAGGAGGAAGAGTGAGTAGACGCGCAGGAGCTCCCCCTCGGGGAAGTACCACTCGTCGAAGAACGGCGAGACGTGGTTGTGGAGCAGCGCGATCGTGCCGTTCATGTCCTCGATGCGGAAGTGCGCCCACGCACGCTCGAACTGGGCCTCGGGCCAGTACTCGCTGTCGCGGGACACCTTGGCGAAGTTCTCGATGGCGCGCGGGTAGTTGCCGGCGGCGTAGTAGGAGCGCCCCAGGTTCAGCCAGATCATGTTCTGGAAGCGGTCGTCGCGCTTCGCCTTGCGGGCGGACTCCGCGGCGGCGAGGAAGGGCTTGAGGGCGTCGCCGGGCCGCCCCTGCTGGTTGAGGATCACCCCTTCGAGCACGAGGGCGTCGGGGTGGATGGGGCTGTCGGGCACCACCAGCTTGAGGAGCGTCAGCGCGAGGCTCAGGTTGCCCTGGCGGTAGGTCTCGCGCGCGGCCAGGTAGCCCATCCGTGACCGGGTCCGCTTGTCGACCTGGCCACCCACGTTCTTGGCGAACACGGGCTCGAGCACGGCCTGGTCGCCGACCTGGTCGGCGAGGCTGAAGGCCTTGTCGATGACGCCCTCCGTGTACTCGGACCTGGGGTCCGCGTAGATCGCGCGGGCGTAGGCCATCAGGGCGCCGTAGGGGAGATCGAGGTCCACGAGGAGGTTGCCGAGCTTCACGTAGGCCTCGGCCTGGAACGCCGCCTGTGCGGGGTCCGCGATGAGGACCACGAGCGAGTCGGCGGCACGGGCCTTCTGGCCTGCCTGGAAGTTGGCCTCGTAGGCGGCGAAGGCAGTCTGCCTCTCCTCGGGCGTGGGCGGAGCGGGCTCCACCTCGGCCGCGGGGGGGGGGGGCTCCTTCTTGGCGTCCCGGGCCGCGTCGGCCGGCACGGACGCCAGCAGTACCAGCGGCAGGGCCAGGAGGGGGAGGTGACGGAGCATGGTCACTCTCCCTTGGACATCCAGGAGAGGCCGGCTGCGACCCAGACGTTCTGCTTCAGCCCCCATGTCTCGGTGAGATCGTGCTTCTCCACGAAGAGATCGTCGCGCAGCTCCACGCGGACGTTGGCGCGGGACCCGCGGAAGATGCGGGCGCCCACCCCCGCCGTGACGCCGGGCCCCACCGCGAAACGACCGTCGGGCAGCACGCACTGCTCCAGGGTGCCCGTGGCCCCGAGGACGCCGAACACGTCGTGGTGGATGATCTTCCGGCCCTTCCAGTTCATCTTGGCGTAGACGGGGGACCACTCCACCGCGACGCCCAGGCGGCCGAGGAACCGGTAGGCCTCGGGCGCGATGCCGTAGGTGGGGCCCTCCAGCTCCCGGTAGTCGGCGGACTTGAAGCCGTACCCGCCGCCGAGGGAGGCCTCGATGCCGAAGGTCTCGGTCCGGTGCACGGTGTAGGTGGCGTTGGCGAGCGGAGCCCAGGTGTAGGCGTCGAAGGGCATGAGCCCGAGCGTCACGCCGATCTCGGAGCGTCCCTCCTTGGCGTACACCATCTTCTGGACGACCGAGATCTCCGAGTTGCGGAGCATGCCGAGGTCGAGGGGCGTGGCTTCCTGTGCGGCCGCGGTGGACGCGCGGGCCAGGAGCAGGCCGAGGGAGAGGGCGAGCAACGGCTTGTGCATGGACGGGTACCTCGACGGGGAGGAAGGCGGGGCGGGGGCCTAGAAGGGCAGGGTGCGGGGCAGCTCTTCGATGGGCTGGTAGTAGATGCGGACGTCGGCGTTGTACTCGGGGACCGCAGAGCCGTGGAACAGGACCGCGTTCTGCGAGGACTCGTAGGTCCAGCCGTCGCCCCAGACCGGGTTCGCGGTGGAGTCGGCCTCGCAGTGGTCGGTGCAGACCGAGGGCTGCACCTCCTCGTCGTCCACGTAGACCAGGATCGTGTCGGGGTCGGGGATGGACTGGAGCTGGAAGGCGTTGAGGAGGGAGTTGAGGAGGTCGCCCAGCGTGTCGAGGTGGTTGGAGAACGGGGTCTTCACGCAGTCGCCGCCGAACTTCTGCTCGATGGGCGCGTAGAAGCCGCCTGTCTCCTCGACCGCGGTGATGTACCGCTTGACGCCGTTGGCGCTCGCGTTGCCGGTGTTGCAGTTGAACGTGCCGCTCTCGACGTCGAAGGCCGGGCCGACGACGGCGAAGGTGATGGCGTTGTCGAACTGGTAGAAGATGTCCATGTACGGCGTGGGATCGTCGTCGCCGACCGCCAGGAGCCGGGAGGAGTCGCCTTCATCGGTCACGATGACCGCGATGATCGTGGAGTTCTCCCGCACGAGCCCGGCATTGGAGCCGATGTAGAGGTCGTCGAATCCCGAAGGGGTGGTGTAGCAGCCCTCGGGGGGATCCTCGACGGCCCGGCACAGGGCGATGCGGGTGGCCTCCAGGCCCTCCTCGATGCCGGATCCGCATCGCTTGGGCGGCGTCCAGGTCGGTCCGCAGACGCAGGCGAGGTACTCCCAGGAGATGAGGCCGTTGGGATCCTCGCCGCACTCGTACGTGGGATCCCAGGGGATGCAGTTGTCCTTGATGGAGCCGTAGCACTCGCTCGGCCAGCAGGTGGCCGTGCACAGGACGGCCTGGGTGAAGGACATGGCGACGTCGGCCGTGGTGCTGTCGGAGATGATGGGCGGGGTGTCGGCGTACTGGACGAGCGTGCCGGCCTCGCCCGGATCGATGACCTCGTCCTCGGGATCGGCCGACAGGGTGGTGACGGCGAGCTGGTAGTCGAGGTAGCGCCCGCGCTCGCTGACGTAGATCACGTAGTTGTCGACGGCATCGGCGAGGCCGTCGGTGGCCACGCCGGAGCCCGACAGCGGGTCCACGAGGTGCTGGATGAAGGTCCCGAAGTTGAGCCCGAGATCCGACGCCTCGTTGTACATGGAGGGCGAGTTGTCCACCAGGAAGAGGATGTCGGCGTCGTTCGCGAACGTGGCCTGCTCGTAGCCGGCCAGCCGGAAGAGCTCGTAGGAGTTGCACCCGGCGAGAGGTGCGAGCAGGAGGAGGACACGGGGGGAAGGGAGGCGCATGGAGGGCCCTCCGGAACGAGCGGGGAATCCCATCCTATGCGGGCGCGGTCGGGGGCGGCAAGTCGAAGCCGTGGCGGAACGGGGGGAGGGGCCGCGGTGCCCCGTGCCACGCCCGGATCACGGCACCAGCTTCACGGGAGGCGTCCGCTTCACGATGCCGAGGATGTCGTTGAAGGTGGTGGTGACCTGCCGGCGGATGCGGATGCCGTGGTCCCGGTGGTGGTTGACCAGCTCGTTCCACAGAAACGGGAGGCGGTCGGCGATCTCGTCGTATCGACCCTCGTTCACCATGGCAGCCAGCGCCGTGATCGGGGGGGGCTCGCCGTCCGGCGGGTAGAACCTGCGCAGATCGCGGATGGTCTGGTGTAGCATCCCGGCCGGATCGAACGCCTCGTCGTCGAGCGAGGAGGGGAACGCATCGGAGGCGTCCGCCTCGCTCGCCGGGAGTGCCTCCATGGCCACGTCGTGCCCCGGGTCGTGCCGGCGGTGGTGGTGGGCGCCGGGGGGAAGGGCGAGATCCTCCACCTCGGGAGCGTGGGAGGAGGAGTCCTGGTCGTCCTCGATGACGACCAGGGGGGCATCGGGCGCCTCCCACAGGGCCTGCTCCTCGGGGCTCGGGCCATCGTGGTGCCCGGAGGGTTCCTCGGGGACGAACTCGACGGCGGCCTCGTCCCAGGCCTCCGGCTCGACCACGGGCTCGCCCAGCACGACGAAGTCGTGGCACTCGACGTCCGGGGATCGAGTGACGGGCCGGGCCGGCGAGGTGTCGGGATCCTCGACGTTCTCGCCCGTGGTGGCGTCGTCGGCGGGCATCCGGTCGGCCGGTCGGCCTCGCGGACGGGCGACCGGAGGCTCCGGGGCGGGTGGCGGTGCGGTCGGAACCTCCGGGGCGGGTGGCGACGCGGTCGGGACCTCCGCCGTGGAGGGCGGGGGCTCGAGGGGCTCCAGCCCCCGGTCGGCGAGGAACTTGACGGCGTCGCCGAGCAGATCGCCGTACTCCGCCACGGAGAATCCACCCTTGATGCCGTTGGGACCTGGATCGTTGTGGCTCTCGACGATCGGGGCGCGGCCGGTGGCCTTGGGGTCGATCTCGATGTGGGGCGCCATCAGGACATCGACGTTGACGCGGACGGGACCGACGACGATCCGGCGCCGGCCCCGTACGGCGCGGGCCTGGAACGCTGAGGCGGCGATCTCGACGACGTCGGCCAGGACGTGGTCGGCCTGGAGGGGGCCCTCCACGAGGACCGTGCCGTTGGGGGCCTCGACGCGGTCGATGCGCAGGCGGCCCCTGAGCGTGACGGAGCCCTCGCGTGAAATCACGCGCTCCAGGTCTCCGCCCGGGGCAGCCTCCAGCAGGATGTCGCCGGTGTGCTCCACGCTCACGCCCTTGCGCCCGGCGTGCAGGCGTACCCCGGTGGGGATCACGAGGGCGGCCGGCCTGACCATGTGGACCTCGATCGGGACACGGACGGCAAGATGCTACCGATCGCGCTCCTCCGCGTCAACGGAGGGGGTCCTGGAGTTGCCCCACTCCGGGGGGGCCTGGTGAAGGGAGCGGGGTGGCGCGGTGGGCGATCCGGGCCTGGGAGTCGCTCTCCATCTCGATCTCGGGCTCGATCCCGGGCGCGAACTCGGGCTCGAACTCGGCCGGCGTCTCGCAACTCCCCGAGTGAGCCGTCACCTGCCCCGTTGCGAGACACGCCGGCCAGCCAGCGTCTCGCAACTCCCCGAGTGAGCCGTCACCTGCCCAGTTGCGAGACACGCCGGCCAGCCAGCGTCTCGCAACTCCTCGAGTGAGCCGTCACCTGCCCAGTTGCGAGACGCTCGG
>JBFYZZ010000087.1:0-7524 GCA_041309225.1 Deltaproteobacteria bacterium
GCCGCCCGGAGCCCTCGGCGGCGCGGCCCACGCCCGCCACCCTCCACCGTCGCCGGGCGCAGACCGACCGCATCAGCCGCCTCGTCCGCCGCCTCCAGGAGCTCGTGCACCTCGTCGAGGTGGACGGCCGGCTCGCCGCGGCCCGGGCCCAGGTCCGCCTTGCCGAGGATTCGGCCAGCGCCCGGGCCGAGGCCGCACCGGCCGCCTCGACGGGCGATGGCAGGGGCGACACCACCCGGGACGTGGAGGCCCTCACCCGGGAGATCCTCGAGATGGTCTCCCGGGAGGTAGGGCTCCAACGGGAACGTCGCATGGGCGACCCGATGGACGAGGGCTTCCCCTTCCCCCGCTGGTAGGCGTCACATCACCCGGGGCACGCGGGCCCGGCCATTCCCCGCGCCGAGGCAGCCGCCGAGGAAGAACCTCCCGGGATGAGCGCCCACCCCAGGATTTCCTTCCGCTCCCGCCCCTGGGGCCGCACCGGTGGCGGCCCGCGGCGGGGTGCGCCCGGTGTGCGCCAGACCTATCGACCACGAGGCGTTCGTCCGTCCTGTCCCAGGCGCCGTCCTGGACTCGGTCCGGATGTCCATTTCGCTCGACACGTGGACTGCGCGCCGGGTCACGAGCGCTCCGGAGCCGGTCGACACCAGCACGAACCAGGGTCTCGGCTGTCTGCGAGGGACGATTCCCGTTGCCACCCCTCCGGAGCCGGCCGTAGACTGCCGGCGTCTCCCGCATGGAGGGCACCATGCGTGCGGTCTCGATCATCCGGTACTGCACACTCGTCGCGCTGCTCGCCCTGACCGGCGTCTCCTGCGCGCCCCCCGAAGACACCGGGCACGACTGCGATCCGGGCACCCACTGGGACGAATCCGCCTGCGTGCCGGACGAGGCGGACACCGATGCGGACACCGATGCGGACACCGATGCCGACACGGACGCCGACACGGACGCCGACACCGATGCCGACACGGACGCCGACACGGACGCCGACACCGATGCCGACACGGACGCCGACACCGATGCCGACACGGACGCCGACACCGATGCCGACACCGACCCCTGCCCGGAGATCACCGTGGACCTCCGCGAGGCGCCCTCCGCGGCCGTGGGCACCTCCTGGACCGACCACGACATCACGCTCGCCCTCATGGCCGACGGTGGCTACGACGGCAGCTTCGACCCGGACACCGGCTGCCTCGTCCTGGCACCGGGCATGGTCTTCGTCTGGTTCCGCTCGCTGCCCGACGAGTGCAAGCCGACCCGGGTCGAGGCCGATCTGGTCTCGAGATGCGGGGCAGGCTGCACGACACTGGAAGGGTACTCCCTGGCCTCCGGCGCCCTGGTCGACAGCGACGAGAGTGGCGGCGGTGGCGACGAGACGCTCGTGATCGAGCACGCGGACGCCTTCAACTCCGCCCACCTCTCCACCGACGAGGCGATGATCTGCGAGTTCCGGGTGCAGTGATCCCGAGGCCGTGTCGACGCTCACCGGAGACCACCCATCGGTACGGGTGGGGTTCCATGAGCGTCGACACCGCCTCGGGATCAGGCCTCGGGCGGGGCGTCCGGGGCCGCGGGCACGACGGGGATCGGGGCGCCCCGGACGAGATCGCGCAGGCGCGCCTGGAGGTCGGGGCTCTCGTCCACGAGGGCGCGGAGCTTCTCGCGGCCCTGGCAGAGGCGCTCCTCGCCGAGGCTGTACCAGGTGCCCGAGCGCGACAGGGCGCCCGCGGCCTCGGCCAGTTCGAGGAGGTCCCCGGACACGGAGATGCCGCGGCCGTAGATGATGTCGAACTCGACGGAGCGAAAGGGTGGCGCGAGCTTGTTCTTGACGATCTTGACGCGGGTGCGGTTGCCGATGATCTCGTCACCGCTCCTCACGGCGCCGATGCGGCGGATGTCGAGGCGGACCGAGGCGTAGTAGCGGAGGGCGGTGCCGCCGGAGGTGGTCTCGTTGGAGCCGAAGGAGACGCCGATCTTGTGGCGCACCTGGTTGATGAAGAGGAGGATGGAGCGGGAACGCGAGACGCAGGTGGCCAGCTTGCGCATGGCCTTGGACATGAGGCGGGCCTGGAGGCCCACCTGGAGGTCGGACATGGTGCCCTCGATCTCGGCCTGGGGGACGAGGGCGGCCACGGAGTCGATGACGACGATGTCGACGGCGCCGGAGCGGACCAGGATCTCGGCGATCTCGAGGGCCTGCTCGCCGGAGTCGGGCTGGGCGACGAGGAGGCCGTCCACGTCGACCCCGAGGGCGGCGGCGTAGCGCGGATCGAGGGCGTGCTCGGCGTCGATGAACGCGGCGGTGCCGCCGGCATCCTGGATGGAGGCGATGGCGTGGAGCGCCATGGTGGTCTTTCCGCTGGCCTCGGGGCCGTAGACCTCGAGGAGGCGGCCGCGGGGGTAGCCGCCGCAGCCGAGGGCGAGGTCCAGGCTGGGGCAGCCGGTGGAGACGGTCTCGACCTCGAGGGAGGCGGCGCCGTCCATGCGCATGATGGCGCCCTTTCCGTAGGCGCGCTCGATCGTCCGGAACGCGGCCTCGAGGGCCTCGGTCCTGAGCTTCTGGTCCGGGGTGACGGTCACGGGTGACTCCTGGTGGGTGGGGAGGACGCGGCGCGGCCGGCCGGCGTCGCGGGATCGGGCACAAGGGAGCGGACCCGGCTGGGCCCCGCCGTGAGGCGGACCCGGTACCGGCGAGCCGGTGGCGCTCCCGGGGGGAGGGGAGGGTCGGCGGAGCGCCGGGGGAGGCCCGTCACGACCGGCCCCCCGCGACCGCCAGGAGGCCGGCGCCGCCACCCTGCTCGGCGGCGTCACGCTCGACGCCCCGGTACTGGACGGCCTCGGCCACGTGGGGCCGCTCGACCCGGCGGGCGCCCTCGAGGTCGGCGATGGTGCGGGCCACCTTGAGGATCCGGGCGTGCGCGCGGCCGGACAGGGCCAACGCCTCCACCCAGTGCCGAAGGAGCCCGTGGGCCTCGGACGACGCCAGAGCCGCGGTGCGGACCTCCTCGCCCGTGAGGTCCGCGTTGCACCGGCGGGGCGTGCCCGCATACCGCCGGCGCTGGAGCGCCCGGGCCGCCTCCACCCGCGCCCGGACCACGGCCGAGGCCTCGCCGGACGCACTGCCCACGATCTCCTCGGTGGCCACCGGCGCCAGCTCCACGTGCATGTCGATGCGATCGAGCAGGGGCCCGCTCATCCGGCCGAGGTACCGGCGTACGGCCTCGTCCCCGCAGACGCACGGCCTGCGGGGGTGACCCCGGAAGCCGCACGGGCAGGGATTGGCCGCCGCCACCAGCGAGAACGCCGCCGGGAACGTGACCGTGCCCAGCGCCCGCGAGAGCGTCACCGCCCGGGTCTCCATGGGCCCGCGCAGCAGCTCGAGCACGTGCCGCTGGAACTCGGGAAGCTCGTCGAGGAACAGCACCCCCGTGTGTGCCAGGCTGGCCTCGCCCGGACGGAGCAGGGCGGATCCCACCATCCCCGCGGCGCTCACCGAGTGGTGGGGCGCCCGGAACGGCCGGGTGGTCACCAGCCCGGCCCCCGGAGGCCTCAGACCGGCCGCGCTGTGGATCCGCGACACATCGAGACACTCCTCGTGCGTCATGGCGGGGAGGATCCCCGGCAGGCGGGAGGCGAGCATCGTCTTGCCGCAGCCCGGCGGCCCGATCATCAGGAGGTTGTGGCCGCCGGCCGCCGCGATCTCGATGGCCCTCCGGGCCAGGGCCTGGCCGCGCACCTCCGCGAGGTCGAGACGGCCGTCGGGCGGATCCGGCGGGGCGGGATGGGGGGTGGGCAGCGCGCGCACGCCCGTGAGGTGGTCGAGCACGCCGGCCAGGTCCTCGGCCGCGCGGACGTCGAGGCCCTCCACCACGGCCGCTTCGGCGGCGCAGGCCATCGGCAGCACGATCTCCCGGAGACCCGCGGTTCGGGCCATGAGCGCGAGGGGGAGCGCCCCCCGGATGGGCCTCAAGGCACCGCAGAGCGAGAGCTCGCCGGCCAGCGCGCGGCCCTCGAGCGCCTCGACCGGCACGGCACCCGCGGCGGCCAGCACCCCCACTGCGATGGGGAGGTCGAAGGCGGTGCCGTCCTTGCGGAGGTCGGCGGGAGCCAGGTTCACCACCACCCGCGAGCGGGGCCACTCGTGGCCGGTGGCCTGGACGGCGCTGCGGACGCGCTCGGCGGCCTCCTGCACGGCACCGGCGGCGAGCCCCACCACGACGGTGGCGGGCAGGCGGCGGAGCACGTCCACCTCGACCCGGACCGGGATGCCGTCCACCCCCACCAGGGCGCCGCTCGTGACCTGGACCGACATGGCCGCCTCCGCGCGGGCCCGTCGGGCCCGCCCGCCTCGGCGGGGAGCGCCGGGGGCTGACCCCGTCTTCGCACAGGTCGTGCCAGCTCATCGATCTCGTCGTGGACGCGATCCTCGTGGCCTCGGAGGCTCGGGGGGGTGTCGGTGGGTGTCGAAACCGTCCGACACCTTCCGACACCCTCCCCGAAAAAGGACGTTCAGGGGAGGGATGGAAGCCAGGTCGACCGACCTGTGGCAACGCCCATCTCGGTCGCCAGGCGCCAGGTGCGCCGGCCGTCGGCGTCGTAGGCGTCGAGGCGCCCCTTGGTGGTCCAGGAGACCAGGAGGCCGCCGTCGGGGAGGTCCTTGACGTCGCCGAGGTAGTCGATCAGCCCCCCCTCGGGCTCCTCGATCTCGCGGACGGCCGTGACCGTCCGCCGCTCGGCGTCGTAGGCGTAGTCCACGACGCGGGAGACGGGGGGCCGCCGGTGGTTCCCGTTGTCCAGGAGGAGCAGGCGGTCGTCCTCGACGACGGACGTGTGCGCGTGCATGAACTCGGAGCCCGGTTCGGTGAACGTGAACTCCCCGTAGGGACCACCCATCACCCACACGAGATCGCCGGTGCTCCGGTCGATCCTCATGAGGGCGTCGTAGTGGCGGACCATCAGGTACCAGGCGCTCCCGTCCTCGGAGAGGACCAGGCCGTTGGCGTGGGTCCAGTCGTAGATCACCCCGGATTCGGCGGTCTCCATCCGCCAGTGCGCGCAGAGCGCCTCCGGCTCGAACCAGTCCGCGAAGTCGAAGACCCGGCGGACGGTGCCGCTCGGCGACCGCTCCTCGATGGTGTCCCACAGGAGGGTGCCGTCCTTCCACGGGGCCCAGGCCTTGGCGATGGTGCCGAGCCCGCCGTCCGGGAGCGGGACACCCCCGCTCCAGGCGCCGTCCTGGTCCCAGACCTCGTGGACGGAGCCGTCGAGGTTCATGTGGTGGACATGGCCCATCGTATGCCGGTAGTCGGCGGGATTGGTGGTGAACCAGAGGGAACCGTCGTCCTCCATGGCCGCGGTCAGGATGCGCTCCCCCGGGGGGGTGACGTAGTACCAGACGGGACGCCCTTGCGGATCCCAGATCACCACCGCGTCGGTCCGCTGGGTGCTGACGACGTGGGTGAGGACGTAGCCCCCGAACGACAGGTCGCCCTCGACCTCCACCCGGGGGAGGATGGCGGGCGCGAGCGGGATCTCGATCCTCGCCGTGCCCGCCGCGCGCTCCTCGGGGCCGTGGAGGACGGTGGCCTCCAGTTCGTGGGTGGTACCGGGCCGGAGGCCCACCAGGGAGAGGCGGTGGCGAGTCCCGGTAGCCCCCTCGCGAGCCTCGTGGCCGACACCGTCCACGTCGGACCACCGGACGATGCCTTCTCCCCCCGGTTCCTGGGACCAGGACACGTGCACCACGGTGGGCAGGTCCCGGTCCACGACGGCGGAGATCTCCACGGGCTCGGCACAGCCCTGGACGAGGCAGGCTGCGCCGAGTGCACCGACGGTGAGCCGGGGCCGCGGGTACGGGGAAGGAGGGATGGGGCCCTCCGCTTCGTGCGGAACCCCACTGTAGCCGCTCCCGGTGGAGGGTGTCGCGGCTCCGATGGCTCAGTGCCGCGCGGGATCCGCGCCCCCGTGGCGCACGCGGCGTCACGCCGGGGTACCCTGGCGCATCCCCTCGTCCGCGCCCGGAGGGCGGCGCCCCGACCACCCCACGGGCCGGGCCCGTCGAGCGCACGGAGGCTCTGTGGAGAGCATCGGAAGTCCCCTCTTGTGGACTGGTTTCCTGGCGTTCGTCGTCGCGATGCTGGCGCTGGATCTCTTCGTCTTCCACCGGGCCAGCCACGAGGTCCGCTTCCGCGAGGCGGCGGCCTGGAGCGCCGTGTGGGTGGCGCTGGCGCTCGCGTTCGGCGCAGGCGTGTGGGCGTGGGCGGGGTCCGGACCCGGATTGGAGTACCTGACGGGCTACATCGTCGAGAAGTCCCTCTCGGTGGACAACATCTTCGTCTTCGTCGTGATCTTCTCCACGATGGGGATCCCGGCCCGCTACCAGCACCGGGTCCTGTTCTGGGGCGTGCTGTCGGCCCTGGTGCTCCGCGCGGTCATGATCTTCGCGGGCGTGGCGCTCCTCGAGCGCTTCCACTGGCTCGTCTACCTGTTCGGCGGCGTCCTCGTGATCACGGGGATCCGGCTCTTCCGCACCTGGCGATCGGGTGGCGGGGACGGCGCCTCCGAGCGCCGGCTGCTCGCCTGGGTGCGCCGCGTCCTGCCGTCCACCGACCGGATCGACGGCCAGCGGTTCCTCACGCGGGAGGCCGGGCGCCGGGTGGCCACCCCCCTCCTGCTGGCCCTCGTGCTGGTGGAGATCACCGACGTCATCTTCGCCGTGGACTCGATCCCGGCGATCCTGGCCATCACCACGGATCCGTTCCTGGTCTTCACCTCGAACATCTTCGCGATCCTGGGGCTCCGGTCGCTGTACTTCCTGCTCGCGGGCCTCGTGGATCGCTTCTCCCTGCTCAAGCTCGGGCTGTCGGCCATCCTGGTCTTCGTCGGCGTCAAGATGACGCTGGTGGACGTCGTGCACGTGCCCCCGGCGGTCTCGCTCGGCGTGGTCTCCCTCCTGCTCGGCGCCTCGGTGGTGGGATCCCTGGTCCGACGGTGACCCGGGCCGCTCGCCCGGCCGAGATCCGTCCCATAGGCTGGGGCGCCCGGAGGCGGCATGCCCCACCCCCTGCTCGTCGTGGCCACGTTCGGCCCTGCGTGCGCCTCGCCCGGGGGCGTGGCGGCGCTCCGCGCGGCGGGCGCGGACGTGCTGCGCCTGAACGGATCGCACCTCGATCCGGAGGGGCTCGCGGCGGCGGTTGCGACGGCCGCGGCAGGGGGCTTCCCGGTCCGGGCCCTCCTGCTCGACCTCCAGGGCGGCAAGACCCGTACCGGGACGATGCCGGTGCCGCTCTCGGTGGCGGCCGGCGGATCGGTGCGCCTGGCTCCCGAGGAGGCCCGGATCCCCGGTGCGGTCCCGGTGGATCGGGCCGCCTTCCTGGCCGCCCTCCGGCCCGGGGATCGCCTCGCGCTCGACGACGGGCGCCTCCACCTCCGGGTGCTCGGCCCCGCGCCCGGCGGCGTGGCCGCCGTCGCCGAGAACGCGGGCGCCATCCGGGGCCGGCGGGGCCTCGTGTTCGCTGG